>NZ_BAFX01000123.1 GCF_000308815.1 Nocardia concava NBRC 100430 | reverse complement strand
GCTCCAGCACGGTGTGGAACCGACAGTCGTCGAACGCGTCTATACCGCCATGATCGACGAATTCATCGAACTGGAGCAGCGCCGCCACCGCTCCCTCACCGCCACCGACTGACTCAACGTCCGCGTTCCGGGTCCTCGAGTGTCGGGATGACCGGCGACAGCAGCGTGTCGGCCTGCTCCGTGACGACGCCTCCATCTCACCGAGCCGTAGCTCCGGCTCGTCATCGACCGCCGCGGCGGTCGCCCGCAACGACACCCATCCGTGGTACTCGAACATCGCGCCAGCCTGTGTCCGCGCGCATCTTGATTGGGTGGTCTGCGGAAGAGGGGACTTCCCGGCGAGGGGGGTGCGGCTGCGCAGGGTGATGGGACGGCGGCGCGGGGGGAATGGGCCTGGAGCTACATAAACCGGCTCGCGGCGACAGGATTCTGTCGAAAAGCCGGTGAAAATGTAGGTTCAGGCCCATTCAACCCCGCCAGCCATATCACCGGAAGCGGGGAGCCTTCACCGCGAGGGCGGTGCGCCCTCGCGGGGTGAGGCGCCAGCGGCCTGGGGGATGGGTGGAGGTGATGAGGCCGCGGGAGTTGAGTTGGGCCACGGCGTTTCTGGTGCGCCAGCTGGTTAGGGCGGACGCCTGTTGGATTTCGGTGGTGGTGAGGGCGTGATCGGGGGAGAGGGCGGAGAGGACCGCTACCTCGGCGGCGGTCATGCGGGTGACCTTCGGGCGAGATGGTGCGGATGTCCTGCGCGCGTTGGCATTCGGCGATGTCGGCCGGGCGGGTAACCGCTCTGGCGCGGAACGTCCAGGTATCCGCCGCCGATGATGGAGAGGCGGAGATGGGTGGTGTCGGTGGGGTGGGATTCGTTGTGGAACCCCCACCACGACCAGAGGATCACGCTGCCGCAGAGGATCGCGATCATCAATAGAGCCCATATATCCCAAGGCATTACGGTCTCCTCCCGAGAATGCGTTGTCAGAGGTACCCGGGTCCCGCTGGGGTTTCGGAGGTTTGGGGGGCCGGGCTGAGGTTCATCGGACATCAGCGATTGCGTGCGGGGGACCGAGTTTCTTGCGTGCGCAGGATTTCTGCGCGTTTTCCCAGCACGCCACCCGATTTCGGAGCAAACTTGATTCGGGTTTCGGAGCCGACGCCAGGAGATGGTCATGTCGAATCGCTCCAGCAATCTGCCGCGCCGCCAGCTCGGGCGGTATCTGAGAGAACTGCGCCAGCAGTGCGGGCTGTCGATCGTGCAGGCCGCCAAGCTCGCCGAACGGAGCTCGGGCAGCCTGCAACGGCTGGAAACCGGGGCCACCGAGCGCATCCAGCTGCGCGATATCGAGGAGCTCTGCCGAATTTACGACGCGCCCGACTACGTCGAGCCGCTGAAAGGACTTGCCCAGCAGGCCAATGTGAAGTCGTGGTGGCACGAATACGGGGATCTGATTCCCGCCGGATTCAACGTCTATGTGGGATTGGAGTCGGCGGCCGAGCGGCTGACGATCTATCGACCTGACATGGTGTCCGGTCTGTTTCAGACGCCGGAATATGCGCGCTCACTCGACCACACGTATTTCACGCACGAGTCGCCGACCGAGGTGGAGCGCCGCGTGCAACTGCGGATGAGACGGCAGTCCCTGATTCTGCGCAAGCGAAAGCCCGCCACAGCTCGCCTGGTCATCGACGAGGCCGCGTTGCGCCGGGTGGTCGGAGGGCCGAAGACCATGGCCGCGCAGCTGCGGCATCTGGCCGCGCTGCCGCCGAATGTGACGGTTCAAATCCTGCCTGCGGCAGCGGGTTTTCCGCTCGGTGTATCCCCGGGACCGTTCACGATCCTGGACTTCGAGACGGACGAGGATGGCGAGCCGGTCGAGCCCACTGTTATTTACGTCGAGAGCTACGCCGGTGACTTGTACCTTGAAGGGACGACAAGTGTGGAGCTGTATCGGCAGGCGCACACGGCTATTCGCGCCGCCGCGCTCGACGCGGCCGACAGCAAGAACATGCTTCGACGACTTGCTAAGGAGTTCGCGCCATGAAAGACGATCTGTCCCAGGCCAATTGGTTCAAGAGCAGCCGTAGCGCCGGAGGTAAGGACTGCGTCGAGGTCGCATTCCTGCGTGCCGGGGTTGGTGTTCGGGACTCCAAGAACCCCGGCGGTCCCGCGCTCGTGTTTTCCGGTGAGCAGTGGGACCGCTTTATCGCCAGCGGGGTTTGGGTGCGCTGATCTCGCGTCAGGCGGAGATGGACAGGCCCTGGAGGAGGGTGGTGGGGGCGGCGCCGTCGCTGTCGGTGCGGGTGGTGATGGTGAGCTGGACCAGGTATTGGCCGTTGTCGGAGTCGACGATGATGTAGCGGTTGTAGGCCCAGAGGGTGAGCTGTTCGACCGTGTAGGTGCCGGTGATGCCTGCGGACGGGTAGCCCTCGAAGTCTTCGGTGTCGGTTTCGAGGTCTTGCCAGCCGGGGAGTTGGCGGGCGTCGGCGAAGGCGTGGGTGAGGAGTTCGCGGGCGTCGACGGGCGGGGTGAAGGTGGCGACGAGGAGGACGGCGTTGTCGGCCCAGCCGTTGACCGGAGGCTGGGTCCAGACGCCGTAGGCGCCGGGGAACATGCCGGGGGGAACCTGCTGCCAGCCTTCGGGAACGCCGACCGCCACCTTGGGCGCGCCGGGGGCCGCGGGGTCGACCGGCGCGGCCTGGATCTGGGCGGCGGCCAGGTATTCGGCGATGGTGGTCAACGGGTCTCCTCCGAGGGGCGACGGCGGTGGTCACCAGCCATTCAACACGATGCCGTCGCCGCCGATCGCTCGATGGTGGCGCGCACTACCTCGCGCCCGCGTTCGATGCGCGGGCGCGCAAAGAGAAGGCCGCCCAGTCGCGATGACTCGGGCGGCCCTTCCGCGGTGATCGTTTTCCGTCATCCCTTGAACCCGCGCAGGCGCAGGCTGTTGCTGACCACGAACACGCTGGACAACGCCATCGCGGCACCGGCGAGCATGGGGTTCAGCAGCCCGGCGGCGGCCAGCGGGATGGCTGCCACGTTGTAGCCGAAGGCCCAGAACAGATTGCCCTTGATGGTGCGCAGGGTGGCCCGGGACAGCTTGATCGAGGTGGGAACCGCACGCAGGTCGTCGCGGACCAGGGTGATGTCGGCGGCCTGGATGGCGACATCGGTGCCGGTGCCCATGGCCAGACCCAGATCGGCCTGGGCGAGTGCGGCGGCGTCGTTGACACCGTCGCCGACCATGGCGACGACCTTGCCCTTGTCCTGCAACTGCTTCACCACGTCCAGCTTGTCGCTGGGCAGCACCTCGGCGATGACCTCGTCGATGCCCACCTGGTCCGCCACGGTGCGGGCGGTGGCGGCATTGTCGCCGGTGAGCAGCACGGGAGTCAGGCCCAGGGCCTTCATCTCCGAGATCGCCTGGGCGCTGGTCGGTTTCACCGCGTCGGCGATGACCAGCACGCCGCGCGCCTGCCCGTCCCACGCCACCACGATGGCGGTCTTGCCCGCCTGCTCGGCACGAAGCTTGGCGTCCGCCAAGGACTCCGGCAGCGTGATGGACCAATCCTCCAGCAACTCGGTGCGTCCGATGACGACCGCGCGCTCACCGACCAGACCCTGCACGCCCTTGCCGCCGTGGCTGACGAACTGCTCCACCTTCTCGGTGTCGAGTCCGCGCTCGGCCGCGCCGTTCACCACGGCCTTGGCGACCGGGTGCTCGGAGCCGTGTTCGACGGCCGCGGCCACCGACAGCAGCTCGTCGGCATCCACGCCGGCGGCCGGAATCGCCTCGGCCAGAGTCATCTTGCCGGTGGTGACCGTGCCGGTCTTGTCCAGCACGACGGTGTCGATGCGCCGGGTCGACTCCAGCACCTGCGGGCCCTTGATCAGGATGCCCAGCTGCGCGCCGCGACCGGTGCCCACCAGAAGTGCGGTGGGAGTGGCCAATCCGAGGGCGCACGGGCAGGCGATGATCAGCACCGCGACGGCCGCGCCGAAGGCGGTGGCGACGGCCGCGCCGGTGCCGAGCCAGAAGCCCAGGGCCGCAACGGCGATGGCGATGACGATCGGGACGAAGATGCCCGCCACCTGATCAGCCAGCCGCTGCACGGGCGCTTTGCCGTTCTGCGCCTCCTCCACCAGCGAAGCCATCTGCGCCAGTTGGGTATCCGCGCCGACCCGGGTGGCGCGCACGGTCAGCAGACCGCCCGCGTTCACGGTCGCGCCGACCACCTGATCGTCGGGACCCACCTCGACCGGCACCGATTCACCGGTCAGCATGCTCATGTCGAGCGCCGAACTACCGCTCACCACAACACCGTCGGTGGCGACCTTCTCGCCGGGCCGGACCAGGAATTCCTCGCCCACCCGCAATTCACCCACGGGAATGCGGGTTTCGACGCCGTCGCGCAGCACCGCGACATCCTTGGCACCGAGCTCCAGCAGGGCACGCAGCGCCGATCCGGCCTTCTCCTTGGAACGGACCTCGAAGTAGCGGCCCGCCAGGATCGCCGTGACCAGGGTCGCCGCGACCTCGAAGTACAGCGCCGAGGACGAATCACCGCGCTCGATGGCGAAACTGAACGGGTGCTTCATGCCGGGCATGCCCGCATTGCCCCAGAACAGCGCGTACACCGACCAACCGAACGCCGCCAGCGTGCCCAGCGAGATCAACGTGTCCATGGTGGCCGCGCCGTGCTTGGCGTTCACCCAGGCGGCCCGGTGGAATTGGGACGCGCTCCACACCACGATGGGCGCGGTCAGGGTCAGCGACAGCCACTGCCAGTTGGTGAACTGGAAGACCGGGAACATGCCCATGGCGACCACGGGCACGGCCAGCGCCAGCGTCACGTACAGCTTGTGGCGCAGCAGATCAGCGGCCGAGGGAGCCGAATCACCCTCGGCGGACTCGGTTTTCACGGGCTCGTTGTGGTGCACGGCCGCGGTGTAGCCGGTATCGACCACCTTGGCGATCAGATCGTCCGTCGTCACCGACTCCGGGAAACTGACCTTCGCCTTCTCGGTGGCGTAGTTGACCGAGGCGGTGACACCGTCGATCCGGTTGAGCTTCTTCTCGATTCGCGCCGCGCAGGAAGCGCAGGTCATCCCACCGATATCGAGTTCGATCGAACGCTCGGGTGCTGGATTGTTTCCAACACCGACAGCGGCGCTCATGAGTGACCTCCTTCGTGGTGGGCGGGCGCATTCGAATCGGATGCGGCGGTGGTCGTATTCGTGAATTCCGCGGTGTGAACCGCGCCGCCGTGCTCGAAGTCGAGGTACAGGCGGTAGTCGCCGTCGCTCGGCGCTTGCGCGGCGAAGACGACATTCGGGCCGGGTGCGGTCTTGCCGACCTCGCCCTCGGGATGGACGTGCAGGTAGGCCAGGTCCGTGGCCCGCAGCGCTACCAGGTGAGCGTACGCGCCCAGGTAGGGCTGCAGATCGGTCACCGGCTTGCCGTCGCGGGTGACGGTGAAGGTGAGTTCACTGCCCGCGGTGGTCAGGTCACCGGCGAGGGTGACCCGGTAGCCGTCGACGTCGGCGGTCTTGGACACCGGAGGCAGCGGCTTGTCGGTCACATTGCCCGCGACCGCGAAGGTGCGGCTCAGGACCAGCTCGCCGGGCCCGCCGGTAGGGGAGAAGTCGGCGAACACGCGGTAGCTGCCGGGTTCGGCCCACTTCCAGTCGATGGACCAGGTGCCGTCGGCGGCCCGCTTCGGGTGCACGTGCCGGAACTGGCTGGCGTCGGAGCGGACCACTATCAGGTGCAGATCCTGCTCGTGGAGGTTGTTGTACTGGGTGAGGGTCCCCTGCGGTCCGGTGATCCGGAACTGCAGTGCGCCTTGCTGATTCGGTGTGACGGGGGCGGTGATGTCGCCGAGGGTGTAGCCGGATTCACTGGCCTGCAACCCCGTCGGCGCGGCCGCCTGATGCTCGCTGTGATCGGCCCCGGCCGGGGCCGCGCCGGAGCGGTCCCCGACCAGGGCACCTACTCCGAGCGCGGCTCCGAACAAGACGACCAGTCCGACGCCGAAGGCGGCGAACTTGAGTCGGTCGTTCACACCGCCACCTCATATCCGGCCTCGTCGACGGCGGCGATCACATCGGCATCGGCGAGCGGGGCGGCGGACTCGACCTGCACCCGGCCGGACGCGAGATCCACATCCACGCTGGTGACACCGTCGATCTTGCCGATCTCCTTCTGCACCGAACCGACGCAGTGGCCGCAGGTCATGCCGGTGACGGTGTAGGTGCTGGTGGCCATGGCGGTCTCCTCGTGTTCGTTGATCCGATTACGGTTTTGATTTATACGGTGTGGGGGTATCCCCGACATCCAGAAACATACCCCCCATGGGTACCTGGCGCAAGTACTCGAACGAGAAATCTGTCGACTAGGCTGTGCGCGTGCTCTCAGTTGTGCCCAGCCCCGTGATCGTGCGCGCACCCGCGAAGGTGAACCTGCACCTCGGGGTGGAGGATCTGCGCGAGGACGGCTACCACGACCTCACCACCGTGTTCCAGGCGTTGTCGCTCAGCGACGATGTCCAGATCGCGCCGTCCTCGGCGCTGCGGGTGAAGGTCACCGGCGAAGGAGCCGAGGAGGTGCCCACCGATCGCGGGAACCTGGTGTGGCAGGCCGCGGTGAAGCTGGCCGATCTGGCCGGGCGCGCGCCGCTGGTGGAATTCGGCATTACCAAGGGCATTCCGGTGGCGGGCGGCATGGCCGGCGGCAGCGCGGATGCAGCCGCGGCGTTGATCGGGCTGAACGACCTGTGGGAACTCGGCCTCGGGCGTGCCGAATTGTCCGATATCGCAGCCGAACTCGGCAGTGACGTGCCGTTCTCGCTGCACGGCGGCACCGCGCTCGGGCGCGGTCGCGGCGAGAAGCTGCTCCCGGTGCTGTCCCGCAACACCTTTCACTGGGTGCTCGCGCTGGCCAAGGACGGGCTGTCCACCCCGGCCGTCTTCCGGGAACTGGACCGGCTGCGCGAGGTCGGCGACCCGCCGCGGCTCGGCAGCCCCGAGGACCTGCTGCAGGCGCTCGCCTCCGGTGAGGCCAAGCAACTCGCACCGCTGCTCGGCAACGACCTCCAGGCCGCGGCCCTCTCCCTGAAACCCGACCTGCGCCGCACCCTGCGCGCGGGCGTCACCGCCGGAGCCCTCGCGGGCATCGTCTCCGGCTCGGGCCCGACCTGCGCGTTCCTGTGCGAGAACGAGGAGGCCGCGGTCACCGTCGCCGCCGAACTCGCCGGTGCGGGGGTCTGCCGCAGCGTGCGCACCGCCTTCGGCCCGGTGCCCGGCGCGCGTCGCATCACCGATTCGCCGGACGCTGCCAAGCGCTGATATCGGGGTGGTCCGCCCTGCTCGGTAGGCTTGCCCGGGGCAAGTATCGACGACACAGAGGATCCCGTGGCCAACCTGATCAACCTCGAAGCGGTCTCCAAGAGCTTCGGCATCAAGCCGCTGCTCGACAACGTCTCCTTGGGCGTTCAGGAGGGGGAGCGCATCGGTGTCGTCGGCCTGAACGGTGGCGGTAAGACCACGCTGCTCGAGGTGCTGACCGGAATCGAAGCCCCCGACTCGGGCCGGGTGAGCCGTCGTGGTGATCTGCGCATGGCCGTCGTCACCCAGCGCGGTGTCCTCCCCGAAGGCGCGACCGTCGGCGAGGTCGTGCTCGCGGGCCTGGCCGAGGACCAGCGCACCGACGGTGTCGCCGAACACGAATGGGCGTCGAATCCCCGCATCCGTTCCGTCGTCGAGGGCATCGGCATCGCCGATCTCGGCATGGACGCCCCCGTCGCCAACCTCTCCGGTGGCGAGCGCCGCCGCACCGCCCTGGCCGCCGCCCTGGTCCGCGACCTCGACCTGCTCGTCCTCGACGAGCCCACCAACCACCTCGACGTCGAGGGCGTGCAGTGGCTGGCCGAGCATCTGGTGAACCGCCGCAGCGCGCTCGTGGTCGTGACCCACGACCGCTGGTTCCTCGATACCATCGCCAACCGCACCTGGGAGGTGCAGGGCGGCAAGGTCGAGTCCTACGAGGGCGGCTACAACGACTGGATCTTCGCGCGTGCCGAACGCGCCCGCCAGGCCGACGCCAGCGAGGCCCGCCGCCAGAACCTGGCCCGCAAGGAACTGGCCTGGCTGCGCCGCGGCGCCCCCGCGCGCACCTCCAAGCCGCGCTACCGCATCGAGGCCGCCGAGGCCCTGATCGCGAACGTCCCCGCGCCGCGCGACAAGGTCGAACTGGCCTCCTTCGCGCGAAAGCGCCTGGGCCGCGTGGTGATCGAGCTCGAGGACGCCACCCTCGCCACCCCCGACGGCCGCGAACTGGTGACCGACCTGACCTGGCGGCTCGCGCCGGGCGAACGCGTCGGCCTGGTCGGTGTGAACGGCTCCGGCAAGACCACCCTGCTGCGCGCGCTGGCCGGTGACGCGGAGCTGAAGTCGGGCAAGCGGGTTCAGGGTCAGACCGTCAAGATCGGCTGGCTGCGCCAGGAACTCGACGATCTACCCCTGAACATGCGTGTGCTGGAAGCCGTTCAGGACGTGGCACAGCGAATGATGCTGGGCGACAAGGAGATCTCCGCCGGTCAGCTGGCCGAACGCCTCGGCTTCACCCCCGCCAAGCAGCGCACCCCCGTCGGCGACCTCTCCGGTGGCGAGCGCCGCCGCCTGCAGCTGACCCGAATCCTCATGGCGGAGCCCAACGTTCTGCTGCTCGACGAGCCCACCAACGACCTCGACATCGACACCCTGCAGCAGCTGGAAGACATGCTCGACGGCTGGGCGGGCACCCTCGTGGTCATCTCCCACGACCGCTACCTCATCGAGCGCATCTGCGACTCCACCTGGGCCCTGTTCGGCGACCGCAAGCTCACCAACCTCCCCGGCGGCATCGACGAATACCTGCGCAAACGAGCCGCCCTGAGCGCGCCGGTGGCCAAGTCCGCCGCCCCCGCAGCCTCGAATTCCGCTGCCCCCGCCACGGATTCGGCCGCCTACCGCGCGGCTCGGAAAGAGCTGGCCAAGCTGGAGCGGGCCCTGGAAAAGCTCACCGACCGCGAGAACAAACTCCACGCCGCGCTCGCCGAGGCCGCCACCGACCCGGACAAGCTGGTCACGCTCGGTGCCGAGCTGAAGCAGGTGCAGGCAGAGAAGGAATCGACCGAAGAGCGCTGGCTCGAACTGGCCGACAACGCCTGAGCGTCCTCGTCATCCCGGCATGTTTTTGGCCGGGATCCACACCGGCCGTACCTGCGCCGATGGTGTGGATTCCGGCCAAAAGCGCGCCGGACTGACGGGGCGGGGCCTACCCGTGCTGTTCGAGAACCTGCGGGTCGAGGGTGGGGACGGGGAGGCAGGTGCGGACGAAACCTGCGCCGAAGGAGCTCAGTTCGATGGTGCGGTAGAGGACCTTGGTGCCGAAGCTGGCGCGCTTGAGGAGGCGGCGCACCTCGGGCAGGGCTTCCAATAGCTGATATCTATTGGGGTTGCCCAGCGCCTCTCGGGTGAGGTGGATCAGGCCGAGCCGGTCGAGATTGGCCAGGTACTCGTTGATGCGGTTCGGGTATCGCAGGGCGGCGTCCTCGCCCAGGAGGTTGAAAGTGCCTCGGTGCGAGGTTCTTCCGGTGCGCACCTCCACCGCGGGCTGCGGACCGTCCAGGTAGAGATGCCGCACGATGCGGGCCTCATCGGGCGCGAGCTCACCCAGGATGCGGGCGTAGGCGGCGTGATGGTGGTTGTCGTCCTCGGCGTGGAAATCGGCGGAGCGACGGAGCAATTCGGCCCCGCGGGCGCGTAAGACGCTGGTGGGGCTCGGATCCGGAGCAAGCTCGACGGCCTCCGGGGCATTGACGCCGAGCGCCTGGCGCACCGAATGCCGTACCTGCGCACCGGCATCGGAGAGGATCGCACGCGGCGGCTGCCCGGCCATGCTGCCGCGCAACACCACCGAGGTCACGCCCAAAGCGGTGTGCAGGCTCCAGAAGCTGGCCTCGACCGCTGCGGACACGGCCACCGCGACCACCCCGGCGGTAGCGCGCACAGGTCCGGCCGACGCGGCTTTCTCGTTGGGGGACACCGGTACCGGCAGCGGCGCGGCCTCGCGAACGGCGAGTTCCGAGCCTGGTTGACCAGCGAGTTCAGTGCCTACGCGCACACCTGTTTCGGTGCCGACCGCGTCGGGATCGCCGTCGCCGCTGCCGGATTCGGTTATAGCCATGTGCTCGCCACTCCTGTACCGAAGATCAGGAGGTGAGCGTAACCGGCGAAGAGCCCCAGCGCGCCGCCATGGACGAACAAAAGCCATTCATCTTGTTTGATGGCCGATCGCAGCATGTCCACGAACTCCGGCGGGGGCAGCGCCGACATTTGTTTGGCGATGTACTCCTGCACCTGCTTGCCCTGGCGGGCGTTGAAGGCCGGGTCGGCGAAGGCGATGGGCGCGATGGTCATCGCCTCGGAGGTCAAAGAGTCCTGCAGCGAGTCGTATTCGCGCCCGCCCAGGGCGAACTTGACCACCGACTTCGCGGGCCCCAGCGCGCGGTCGGCCGCGGGCTTGAGGGTGTCCTGGAGCATCTGCATGGTGCGGTCGGCGCGCGGACCGTTGAGCAGCTCGTCGCCGATATTGGCGACGGTCATGATCTCGCTGGCCACCAGATCCGCGTAACCCTCGGTGATCTCGTTCTGCCGCTTGATCAGCAGGCCCTGCCGCCACGGGCACCACCATTTCGGGTAGGCCGGTTCGAAGATCAGGTTGATGCCGATCCAGTTGACCACCCACCCGATGATCACGCCGCCGACCGGCAGCACCACCAGCGAGGACCAGCCGGTGAAATGCAGAATCGCGACCAGCACCAGACCCATGGGCGCGCCGAAGTAGAAGCCGAAGTTCTGCATGAACCGCAGTTCCTTGGCGCCGAGTACCTGGAACACCGAGTTCAGCATCTGCGGGCGCGCCTGGAAGTACCGAATGGTCATCGACTTCACGTCGAGCAGTTGGTCGATGTTGTTGCCGAGTTCATCGGTGAGTTCGCGCAGAATGTCGGGCAGCTGCTCGCGCACCCGGCTGTGGATCATCTCCCGGACCCCGTTGGGGAGGTTGTACCAGAGCTGCGGATGTTCGCGTTTGAGGATGTCCTCGACAATGTCGCGAATCTGGAGGTCGGCTGTTTCAACAAAATGTTCGGCGAGCTTGTCGGGTTCGAGTTCCCGATAGAAATCGGCGACATTCCCGAGTTTCGCCAGCCCCTTGTCCACCGCGATGCTGGCCATCTTGTCCGCGCGCGACGGCACGATCCCCTGCCAACCGATCCGCCCGTCGTACTGCAGCAGCGGCAGCACCTGAATCCGCTTGGGCAGCAACGGAAAAACCGCGGCCAGACCGGGCAGCCGGAAACCGTGGAACCGGATCGGCTTGAACAGCATCAGCACGCCGGTCCAGTTGGTGATATAGCCGATCACGCCCGTGAACAGCGGGATGGTGATCAATTCCATGAGGATGGTCGGATGTACCCCGAAGACACTCTCTAGCACGACACCCTCCTGCCGACCTGCCGACCCGCAACGCACCGCCGTCGGCGTTACTACCCCATCGGCGATTCGGACCTTACTGGCTCTTTAGGAAGCGAGTCCAGCCACAGAGTGTCTGAGTCGGAGATCTCGGTCACACTGGCCGGGCTCGAGTTCCTTCCTCCCGATGGGACCACGAGAATGACGGGGACCACATCCATATCGTGTCCAATAAGGGCGTGTTGGGGGTCATGGCCGTCGCCGAGCGGCGGACGTGGACTGGGGTAACCTTTCGTCTGACTCGAGGGTTCAACATGCCCGAAGGTCCGTCGGGGGCAATAATCTTGTGAACGATTGGGTTCACCTGGCGATAAGCGGAGATGGACGTGGCGGAAGACAGGATCCCGGGGCAGAACGTGGCCCGGCCGGGACCTCGTGCCGTGGAACGCAGTTCGGATGTGGAGCAGCGGCAGATCAGCAATGAGGCCCGCCTGATCCGTGGGGCATTCCGGGCGGCCGGGCTGGCGGTCGGCACCGCGGTGCGGGGGACCGAGTGGGCGGTCGGCACCAGCTTCGAGATCACCAAACAGCTGACCCAGGCCGCGCTGGACGGCGAATCCTCCGCCGATATCGCCGAGCGCACGGGGGCGGCGCTGCGGTCCATCGCGCGCAGCGCGCTCGGCGTCACCGAGGGTTCGGTGCGCGAGATCGTCAGTTACGTACCGACTCCCATGGGTGCGCCGCAGCAGTCCATCACCACCACGACCGGGCTGTTGCGCTCGGCCACCACCGAGGATCTGCGCCGCCGCGGCGACGCGCTGCTGGCGCGCTCGGCCGATGTCTACTTCACCGAGGACGTGCACCCGGCCTACGACCGGATCCTCGATCAGCTCGCGCCCGACGAGGCGCGCATCCTGCGCTTCATGGCCCTGCAGGGACCGCAGCCGTCGGTGGACGTGCGGACCAATCGGCCGCTGGGCATCGGATCGGAGCTGGTCGCGGGCGATCTGACCTCCGTGCCGGAGCAGTCCGGCGTCCGCTACCCGGACCGTTCGCGGCACTACCTGATCAACCTGAACCGCCTGGGTCTGACCATGACCTCCGAGGATCCGGTGGTGCTCTCGCGCTATATGGTGCTCGAGGTGCAGCCGGTGGTGGAGCAGGCGCTGAAGAAGGCGGGCCGGGTGCCCAAGATCGTGCGAAAGAGCCTGCGGCTGACGGAGTTCGGCGAGGACTTCTGCAACACCTGCTTCTCGATCAACGGCTGACTCGGTATCCGGCTGATAGCGATCCGGTACAAATCCGTGCCGAACCCTGAAGGTTTCCGACACCTGATGGGATTGTTGATGGTATGGATTCCGATGCCGTCGCCGCGATCAGCCGGCTGAAGTTCCGCTACCTACGCGCGTTGGACACCAAGGCGTGGGAGGAGTTCGCCGACACCATGATTCCGGAGGCCACCGCCACCTACAGCGAGTACCTCCAGTTCGAATCGCGCGATGCCTTCCTGGCCTTCATGCGGAACACGCTCGGACCCCATGTCATCACCGAACACCGTTGCGACCACCCGGAAATCGACGTCGACGGCGATACCGCGACCGGCACCTGGTACCTGGCCGACACGGTCCTGATCCCCGGCCACAACATGCTGCTGCGCGGCGCGGCCTTCTACACCGACCGCTACGTGCTCTGCGACGACGGCAACTGGCGCATCGCCCACACCGGATACGAGCGCACCTACGAGGTCGTGCTCTCGCTCTCCGACCTGCCCAGCCTGCGCCTCACCTCGAGCCGCTGGGGCCTGATCGCCCGCGACCCGGCGGATTCCCCGCGCATCGAACCCAGCTCCGACGGTTCCGGCACGCTGGGCTGAAGACCTATTCGGCTCCGGCGACCAGGACCTCGAGGGTCAGCTTCGGCATTTCCTTGCTGATGTACTGCAGCCGCCACTTGTCGCTGAACAGCGCGAGGATCGCGCCGTCGGTGCGGGTGAAGACCTCCACGCCGCGCTGGCGGCTCAGCTCCTCGGCCGATTCGGCGTCGGTGCGCCGTGCCAGCTGGTACGGCAGATGATCGAGCTGGGTCTCGACATTGAACTCGGATTGCATTCGGGCCGTGACGACTTCGAACTGCATGGGGCCGACCGCGGCCAGCACCGGCGCCTGATCGCCGCGGGCGTCATTGCGCAGCACCTGCACCACGCCCTCGGAGTCGAGCTGATCCATGGCCTTGCGGAACTGCTTGTACTTGTCCGCGGTCTTGGCGCGCAGCGAGGCGAAATGCTCGGGCGCGAAGGACGGGATCGGCGGGAACTCGACCTTCTTGTCCACGAACAGCGTGTGCCCGGGGGCCAGCGCGGTCGCGTTCACCAGACCGACCACATCGCCCGGATAGGCGGTGTCGACGGTGGTGCGCTCGCGGCCGAACACGGTCAGCGCGTACTTGGTGGCGAAGGGGCGTCCGGTCTGCGCGTGGGTCACCACCATGCCGCGCTCGAACTCGCCGGACACGATGCGCATGAACGCCAGCCGGTCGCGGTGCGCGGTGTCCATGCCGGCCTGCACCTTGAAGATGACGGCGCTGAACGGCGCGGTGGTCTCGCGCGGCTCGCCCTTGACGTCCTTGCGGGCGCGCGGCGGCGGCGCCAGCTCGACGAGCGTGTCGAGCAGTTGGCGCACACCGAAATTCAGCATGGCGGAGGCGTAGATGACCGGCGAGGTGTGCCCGGCCAGGAACAGTTCCTGATCGTGGTCCTGCCCGGCGGCCGAGAGCAGTTCGCTCTCCTCGGCGGCGGTGGTCCACGCGTCGCCCTCGCGCTCGGCGGCCTGCTCGGGTGTGTAGTGCTCCTCGGGGGCGATGGTCGCGCCGCCCGCGGTGCGGGTGAAGTGGATGTACTCGGTGGCCGCGCCCTCCTCGCCGCGGCGCAGCAGGCCGCGGAAGTCGCCCGCGATGCCGACCGGCAGGAACAGCGGGGTGGGCGTCAGGCCGATGCGGTCGACGATCTCGTCCAGTAGTTCCAGCGGCGCCTGGCCCGGCCGGTCCCACTTGTTGATGACGGTGACGACCGGGATCCCGCGATCGCGCGCGACCTGAAAGAGCTTGAGCGTCTGCGGTTCCAGGCCCTTGGCGGCGTCGATGAGCATGACCGCCGCGTCGACCGCGGTCAGCACGCGGTAGGTGTCCTCGGAGAAGTCGGAGTGACCCGGGGTGTCCACCAGATTGATGACGCAGTCGCCGTACTCGAACTGCAGTGCCGTGGAGCTGACGGAGATACCGCGCGCCTTCTCCATCTCCATCCAGTCGGAGACGGTGGACTTGCGCCCGGCCTTGCCGTGGATCGCGCCCGCCTCGGAGATCTTCTTGGCGTGCAGCGCGAGGGCCTCGGTCAGCGTCGATTTACCGGCGTCCGGGTGGGAGATCACCGCGAAGGTGCGCCGCCGCGCCGCCTCGTCGGCCAGCCGCCCGGCGGTCGCAGAGGTCGCGCTGGCAGTCGGGGAACTCACGGGGGACTCCTTTTGTGCGGACGAGGCAACCGAACCAGGGTACGCGATCGGCCTCTTCGTCCGACCGGCCGGTCCCAGCTCAGGCGGGTGTTCCCAGGTACCGGTCGATGGCCCCGGCGACGAGGGCGGACAGATCGGCCTCCGGCGCGATCGCCTCGAGGCTGCGATTGCCGGCGAGCACCGCGAGGCCGTGCAGATTGGTCCACAGGCCCATGGCGCGAGCGCCGGTCGGGTCGGCGACGCAGGCGTCGACGAGTCCGCGCCAATACCGGAACAGCGGCAGCGAGACCGTCTCGCGCAGATTCTCGCCCGCGCCCTCGAGCAGGTCGTGCCGGAACATGAGGGTGAACATCTCGGTGCGCCGGATGGCGAAATCGACGTAGGTCAGGCAGCTGCGGTCGATCCGGTCGCGCGGTGAATCCGCTTGCACCGCTTCGATTTCGGCGCGCAGATCGCGATAGCCGACGGCGGCGATGGCGGCCAGCAGCGAGTTGTGGGTGGGGAAGTACCGCCGCGGCGCGCCGTGCGAGACACCGGCCTCGCGGGCGATGGCGCGCAACCCCAGCTGCCCGGCCCCGGTCTCCTCCAGCATGGCGACGCCCGCCGTCACCAGCCGTTCCCGCAGTGGCTCAACCGAAGTCATGCGCCACATTCTCGCCGCAACGGTAGACAGTGTCTACGCGGGTGGGGTAGAAAGGCTTTCGGTAGACACTGTCTACGGCCGCGACCCGGGAGGATTCACATGTGGTACTGGCTGCTCAAGCACGTATTGGTGGGGCCGGTGCTGCGGCTGCTCGGACGCCCCGAGATCGAAGGGCTGCATCATGTTCCCGCTGACGGGCCGGTGATCATCGCGGCAAACCATCTGGCCGTGGTCGATTCGCTCTATCTGTGCCTGGTGCTGCGCCGCAAGGTCACCTTCATCGCCAAGCAGGAGTACTTCACCGAGGGCGGCTTCCGCGGCCGGATCAACCGCTTCGTCATGAACGCGACCGGGCAGGTGCCGGTGGACCGCACCGGCGGCAGCGCCGGATCGGATTCCCTGGCGGCGGCCGTGAAGATCCTGGAGTCGGGCGGCATCTGGGGCATTCACCCCGAGGGCACCCGCTCGCCGGACGGCCGCATCTATCGCGGGCGCACCGGCGTGATCCGGGTGGCGATGCAGACCGGCGCTCCCGTCATCCCGGTCGTCCTCTCCGGCACCGATCGGGTCAATCCGCGCAATCGGCGTTTCCTGCGCCCGGCCAAGGTTCGCGTTTCCTTCGGCCGCCCCCGTCATTTCCTTCCGGCCGATCAGCAGGCCGTGCGCCGGGCCACCGATGAACTCATGGCCGAAATCGTGCAGCGCTCCGGTCGCCCGTATGTGGATTGCTACGCGACCACTTTCAAACAGCGGGCCGCATAAAACTTCCCCTGAAAACGAAAACGGCCGGTTGTTCGGATCCCGCGCGAATCCGAACAACCGGCCGTCGTTCCGTCAGCCGACGCTGGAGGCGGAACCGCTCGAGGTGGCGCCGCCGGCGCCGCCCAGGCCCTTCAGAATGCTGTCGATGATGCCGGTGAGCGGGGTCAATGAGCTACCGGTCCCGGACGGCTTGGTGGGTGTGGGTGTGGGCGACGGCGGGCAGTCGTTGTAGGTGATGAATTCGACGCTGTCGCCCTGGCCCACGGTGTCCGCGGTGGCGAGCGGGGCGGTGAGGGCGACGGCGGTGGAGATGGCGGCGATTCCCGCGGCCCCGAGGCCGTACCGGCGAATGCTCTTCATGCGTATTTCCTTATGGTGCAGGCCATTCCCCCAGAGCGGGGAATGATGCGAAACAGTAGTGCTTCACACCTTCGGAAACAAGACCCGCTCCGACGAGTCGCAGAGCGGGTCACGCAGCCGGGATCAGCCGATGCTGGCCCCGTTGCCGCCGGTCAGGCTGGCGATCAGGTTGGTGATGAGCGGGAGCAGGGTGCTCGCGCTGCCGGTACCCGTCGGGGCCGAGGTCGCGGCATCGGTGACGGTGATGTCCACCGGGCCCGAGGTGGGCACCGACTGCGAGCCGCCGGTCAGCACCACCCACAGGTGATGCGAGCCGGACACGGTCGGAGTCCACTGCACCGAGGCCTGGGTGGTGCCCGAGGAGGTGGCCGAGCCGATGGACTGGGTGCTGCCGTTGACGGTGTCGTACAGGTTCGCGGTCACGCCGGTCACGCCGGTGATGATGTTGACCGTGTACGCGTTGCCGGTCACGAAGCTGCTGCCCACGACGGTCATGCCGTTGCTGGAGGTGTCCGCGGCCGCGAACGGGGCGGTGAGGGCGACGGTGGCGGAGATGGCGGCGATGCCCGCGGCGCTCAGACCGAACCGGCGGATGTTCTTCATCAGGTGTTCCTTTTGCGTTGGACGGCGAGCCGATCGGCATGCCGAACAGACTGAGTAACATTTCAAATGAATGCGCGCTACCGGAAACAGGAATTCTCGCCCTGCGAAATTGCTGGGAATTCGATTCCGCCACCGCGTGATACGGGCCGCGGGCCGCTTACCGAGGGGGTGGCGCAAGGGCCTTCCGGCAGCGTGTTAGAGTCTTCAGGTTGTCTCGGCGAGGGTGTGGCACCTAGCTGCCCACCGTGATCGACGCGGCTCGGCCTATTCGGCCGTCCCATGTTGATCTTCGCCGACGAGCAGACCAACTCAGCCAGGGCGGCCCAGTCGCCTGGCGACCAGCTGACATTACAGCCCGGACGAGCCGTAGGGAGTAGACACAGTCATGTCCGACGCCAACCTTCTCGAAGCCACCGTACGTACCGAGTTCGGTAAGGGTGCCGCCCGCCGTACCCGCCGCGACGGCAACGTTCCCGCCGTGCTCTACGGCCACAACGAGGAGCCGCAGCACCTGTCGGTCAACGCCCAGGCGTTCGCCGCCATCCTGCGTGAGCACGGCACCAACGCCGTCCTCAACCTGGACATCGCCGGCAAGAAGCAGCTGGCGCTGACCAAGTCGGTCGTCGTTCACCCGATCCGCCGCTACATCGAGCACGCCGACCTGCTGATCGTGCGTCGTGGCGAGAAGGTCACCGCCGACGTGAGCATCGCCCTGGTCGGCGAGGCCGCCTCCGGCACCCTGGTCCAGCAGGACACCATCGTGCTGTCCATCGAGGCCGAGGCCCTGCACATCCCCGAGTCCATCGAGGTCTCCATCGAGGGCGTCGAGGCCGGCACCCAGATCCTGGCGGGCCAGATCGCGCTGCCGAAGGGTGTCACCCTGGCCGGCGACCCCGAGGCCCTGATCGTCAACATCATCGCCGCCCCGGCCGCTGCCGCCGAGGAGACCGAAGAGGCCGCCACCGAAGAGGCCGCCGCGGAGTAACTCCCTACTCCCGCAACGGTTCGTAGATGACCGAGGCAATCTCTCTATGACAGAGATGACTACTGCCGGGCCCGCGCTGGTGGTCGGTCTGGGTAACCCCGGATCCGAATACGAGCGCACCCGGCACAATGTCGGTTTCATGGTCGCCGATGTGCTCGCGGAGCGCGTCGGCGGCCGTTTCACCGTGCACAAGAAGTCCGGCGCGGATCTGCTCGAGGCCCGCCTGGACGGGCGCAAGGTGCTGCTGGCGAAGCCGCGCAGCTACATGAACCTGTCCGGGCGGCCCGTCGCGGCGCTGGCCAAATTCTTCTCCGTCCCCGCCACCGAGGTGATCGTCGTCCACGACGAACTCGACCTCCCGTTCGGTGCCGTGCGGCTCAAGCGCGGCGGCGGCGAGGGCGGACACAATGGGCTGCGGTCGATTTCGCAGGCCCTCACCACCAAGGACTACCTGCGCGTCCGCTTCGGCATCGGCCGCCCGCCGGGCCGCCAGGATCCGGCGGATTACGTGCTCAAGCCCTTCTCCGCGCCGGAGCGCAAAGAGGTTCCGGTGATCGTCGAGCAGACCGCGGACGCGGTCGAGCTGCTGCTGCGCGTGGGTCTGGAGACCGCGCAGAACCAATTGCACTGAGTCGCAGGGCCTCTCAGCCCAGGTGCGTGGCCGTGGCCGAGCGGCGCAGCTTCCCGGAGGATGTCTTCGGGAGTGCGCCGGGGCCGAGAACGGTCACGCTGCGGGGGCGGACTCCCACTTCCGAGAACACCGCGTGCACGATGTCGTGTTCGATGCGGTGGACCTCTTGCGGGTTCTGGAAGTCATTGGATTCGACTACCACCGCGAAGCTTTCGCGTTTCTGGCCCGCGTCGAGGCGGACGGCGACTGCGTTGCCGGGGCGAACGCCGTTGACGCGCAGGGCGGCTCGTTCGATATCGGTGGGGAAGATATTGCGGCCTCCCATGATGATGACGTCCTTGATGCGCCCGCACACCACCACCAGGCCGTCCTCGGTGAAATAGCCGATATCGCCGGTGTCGAGCCAGCCTTCGGCGTCCTGGGCGGGACGGAAGCCGTCGACGGTGACATAGCCGGAAGTGACTGCGGGGCCGCGGAGTTCGATGACGCCGACGCTGCGCACGGGCAGGGGCTGACGGTCGGTGTCGACCACCCGGCCCTCGAGGTTGTCGACCAGGTAGCCGAGGGTGGGCAGGCGGCGGACATTGCCGTGGTGGTGATCCGGATCGCGGACGGGGACGGCCTTGCCGATGGCTTCCAGCAGGTCGGCGTCGACGGTGTCGATGACCTGGCCCAGACCCGGGTCGGGGATGGAGACGGCCAGGGTGGTCTCGGCCATGCCGTAGACGGGGGTGAGGGACATGGGGTTGAGGCCGAAGCGTTTTCCGGCCTCGGCGAGGGCGTCCATGGTGTCGGCGTCGACGGGTTCCGCGCCGTTCCACATGTAGCGGACGCAGCTCAGGTCGAAGGCGCCGTCCGCCGCGTTGCGCAGGCGGCGGGCGAGCAGGGAGTAGGCGAAATTGGGTGCGGCGGTGACGGTTCCGCGGTACTTCGAGATGAGTTCGGCCCACAGGATGGGGCGGGTCAGGAAGTCCAGCGGCGTCACGCACACCACCTCCGCGCCGAACTGCATTGGCACGCTGAGGAATCCGACCATGCCCATATCGTGGAACAGCGGCAGCCAGCTGATCATCACATCGTCGTCGAGCTGGAATTTCACCCGGTCGAACATGGCGTAGGCGTTGACGTAGAAGTTGCCGTGGGTGATGCGCACGGCCTTCGGTGAGCCGGTGGAGCCGGAGGTCAACTGCTGCAACGCGATCGCGTCCTCGCCGGTCGGGAGCGGATCGATGGGCGGGCCCGCGCGCATGGCGTCGAGGGTGATGACGGCGATACCGCGTTCGCGCAGTAGCGGTTCCGCGATCTCGAAGGGCGCGCCCAGGATCACCGCCTTCGCCTCGATCATGGCCAGCACGGTCTCGGTGTCGCGGGTCCACACCTCGAGATCGGTGCGCGGGGTCGGCTGATGCAGCATGGTGATCGAGGCCCCGCGCATCCACACCGCCTGGCAGGCGGGCGCGATATCGACCGGCATGCCCGCCAGCACGCCCACCGCGTCGCCGGGTCCGATTCCGGCCTCGGCCAGACCACCCGCCATCCGGCGTGCGACCTCGTGGATCTCACCCCACGTGTGCCGCACAGGCGCAGTCGGTTCCCCGGTCACCAGCCCCCGCTGCGACACTCGCGCGGTGGCATACATTTCCTCGGTGAAGCGGCTCACGATCGACTCCTCAAACGCGTAACCAGCACCTCCAATATCCCGCGTCGGGTGAAGGCTGTTAACCGTTTTCGGAGTTCATGTCCGTTTACACGAGGCCTCGCGCGCTCTACGCGAGAGTGCGTACCGCGCGCACGAAGCGATCCAGGTCCTCGAAGCTGACGAAGCAGTGCGGGGACGCGCGCACCACCGAGTTCAGTTCGCGTGCCGACATATCCAGCAGGGTCGAGCCGCGGAAGCTGACGGTCACCGTGATGGCCTCGGCGGCCAGGCGATCGCGGACCTGGACGGGTTCCAGGCCGTCGACGGTGAAGGACACGATGCCCGCGTGCTGGGTGCCGCGGTCGCGCACATCCACGCCCGAAATCTCCTGCAGCGCCTTGCGCAGGTACTCGGCGCGCTCGGCGATGGCCGCGTAGACGGCGGCCGGGCCCAGGTCGAGCAGGTAGCGCACGGCCGCGCCCAGGCCGAGGCGGGCGGCCACGTCGTGCTCCCAGAATTCGAAGCGGCTGGCGTCGGGGGCGAGCACGTAGTCGTCGGGGGCGGTCCATTCGGCGCTGTGCAGGTCCAGGCGGCCCGGTTCCAGGCTCAGGGCCAGTTCGGGGCGGACGTAGAGGAACCCGGTGCCGCGCGGGCCACGCAGCCATTTGCGGCCGGTGGCCGAGAGCGCGTCGACCTCGAGTTCGGCGACATCGAGGGGCAGCTGCCCGGCCGATTGGCAGGCGTCCAGCAGCACCAGCGCGCCCACCCGGTGCGCGCGGCGGGCGGCCTCGGCAACCGGGTTCACCAGTCCGCCATTGGTCGGAACATGAACCAGCGACACCAGTTTCACGCGCTCGTCGAGCATGGCGTCGAGGGCATCGAGGTCGAGCTGGCCGCTGGAGTCGCTGGGAATTGCCTCGACGGTCGCGCCGGACTGCCGGGCGCGCTGCAGGGCGGCGATGGCATTGCTGGCGTAGTCCGCGCCGGAGATCAGCACGCGGTCGCCCGGGGCGAGCGGGACCGAGTAGAAGAAATCGCTCCAGGAGCGGCTGGCGCTGTCGCTCATGGCGATGGCGGCCGGGTCGGCGTTCAGCAGTTCGGCGATGGCCGTCTTGACGCCGTGCAGGTCGTCTATGCGCTCGTTCGCCGCACGATAGCCACCGATCTCGGCCTCGCGACGCAGGTGGGCGATGGTGGTGTCGACGACGACCCGGGGTGGCAGCGAGGAACCCGCGCTATCGAGAAATACCTGATTTTCACAACCTGGTGTGTCGGCCCGTAACCGCGCGATTTCCAGCATGGGAACGACCATATCGGTTGCGGTGTTCTTCATTTCGTCAGATTTCTTGTCACAGTCCCTCGCTACTCTGGTTTGGTCGCTGCCGGACCCCCGTGTGGCGACCGCATCAGACGGAGGTTGGCAATGGCTGTCACGGCGTCACCCACCGATGTGCTGCGAAATGGCCTGACCGAAACCGAGCCGGGCGGCGAGTTCTCCTCACGGGCCGCCGCCGAGGCATACATCGGGAAAGTGTGTTTCAAACAGGGCCCACCGCTGCTCATCGGTGCCGAACTGGAGTGGCTCACCGCGCAAGGTGAACTTTCGGCAACGAATTCGCGTCCCGACCCGAGGGTCTTCGCGGACGCACTCGGACCGTATGCGCCGCGGTCCATTTCCCCCGATTCCCCGGCCGTTCCGTTGCCGGGCGGCAGCCGGGTCACTCTCGAACCCGGCGGTCAGATCGAACTGTCCAGTGCCCCGTTCGGCACCGCCGCCGAACTGTGCGAGCGCTTGCGGTCGGACACGACACGCCTGCGGGAGCTGCTCGAATCCCGCGATATCCGAACCTTTTCCGCCGCCGCAGATGCGAGCCGGCGGCCGCTGCGCGTGCTGACCCTGCCGCGGTACCGGGCCATGGAGCGATCCTTCGCCGGTATCGGCCCGTTCGGGGCGCTCATGATGTGCAATACCGCCGCCACCCAGGTGAGCGTCGACGCGGGCGCGAATCCCGCCGAGATCGCGGCCCGGTGGCGGGTGCTGTACGCCATGGGGCCGGCCCTGCTGGCCGCGTTCGCCTGCTCACCCGACCTGCATTCCGCCCCGCCCGGCGCCTGGGCGTCCCAGCGCATGCGGGCCTGGCAGCGGCTCGATCAACTGCGGACCCGGCCGCCCGTGCACGACTGGGCCGATCCCGTCGCCGGGTACGCGCGCTGGGCGCTGGACGTGCCGCTGCTGTGCGTGCGTTGTGACGGCGACGATTGGACGGCTCCGGCCGGGGCCACCTTCGCGGATTGGCTGTGCGGGGCGCTGGACGAGGAGATCGGGCGACGGCCGTCGCGGGCGGATCTCGATTACCACCTGACTACGGTCTTCCCTCCGGTCCGCGCGTCCGGACATCTCGAGGTGCGCTACCTCGACGCGCAGCCGGGCGACGGGTGGACGGTGCCGGTGTATGCCTTCGAGGCACTGCTGTCCAGTCCGGAAACGGTCGCGGAGGCAACGGGTTTGGCCGAATCGACCGCGAATCTCTGGTCCGAGGCCGCGCGTTGCGGTCTGGCCGATCCGGAGCTGCGCGCCACCGCCGTCGCGTTGCTCGAGCTGGCCACGGCGCATGCCGCTACCGGGGAAGCCGCGAAGCAGTTGGGCGCCGCCGCCGAGCGATGTCGCAGCGGACTGCCGCCCGCGGTGGGCGAATACGAATCGGGAGTTCTCTCATGACAATTCAGCACGTGCCCGGTACCGACCGGGCGGAGACCGAGCGGCTGCGGGGGCAGATCGCCGAGACCCTGGAACGGGCCCGGCGGCGGACCATCGGCTTGACCGAATGCCTCGACGAGGCGGAACTGGTCGCCCAGCACTCGCGGATCATGAGCCCGCTGGTCTGGGATCTCGCGCACATCGGCAATCAGGAAGAACTGTGGCTGGTGCGCGATGTCGGCGGGCGGGAGGCGGTGCGCGACGACATCGACCACCTCTACGACGCTTTCAAGCACGCCCGGGCCGACCGGCCGGCGCTGCCGCTGCTGGATCCGGCCCAGGCCCGCGCGTATGTGGGGACCGTGCGGGACAAGGTGTGGGATGTGCTGGAGCACAGTCCATTACGCGGAAATGATCTGGTCGACGGCGGCTTCGCCTTCGGCATGATCGCCCAGCACGAGCAGCAGCACGACGAGACCATGCTGGCCACCCACCAGCTGCGCACCGGGGACGCGGTGCTGTCGGCGCCGCCGACGCCGCCCGCGCGGGTGCGCGTGAGCGGTGAAGTCGTCATTCCCGCAGGGGAATTCATGATGGGCACCGATACCGACCCGTGGGCCCTGGACAACGAGCGGCCCGCGCATCCCGTGCACGTCGGCGGTTTCGCCATCGACGCGGCACCCATCACCAATGAGCAGTACCTGGCCTTCGTCGACGACGGCGGCTACGAGCGGCCCGAACTGTGGTCCGAGCGCGGCTGGGCGCACCGAGTCGAGGCCGGGCTGACCGCACCCCAGTTCTGGGAGCAGGACGGCGGCGGCCATTGGTGGCGAAGGGTTTTCGGCACCATGCAGCCGCTGCGCGCGCAGCAGCCGGTGGTGCACGTCTGCTGGTTCGAGGCCGAGGCCTACGCCAACTGGGCGGGCAAGCGCCTGCCCACCGAGGCCGAATGGGAGAAGGCCGCGCGCTTCGATCCGACCACCGGCCGCACCCGCCGATTCCCCTGGGGCGACCTCGATCCCACCGACTCCCTCGCCAATCTCGGCCAGCGCCACCTGGAACCGGCCGACATCGGCGCGTACCCCGCCGGTGCGTCCCCGAGCGGCGTGCACCAGCTGATCGGCGACGTCTGGGAGTGGACCTCCTCGGGCTTCGATCCCTACCCCGGCTTCCGCGCCTTCCCCTACCGCGAATACTCGGAAGTCTTCTTCGGCGGTGACTACAAGGTCCTGCGCGGCGGCTCCTTCGGAGCCGACCAGGTCGCCTCCCGAGGCACCTTCCGAAACTGGGACCACCCCATCCGTCGCCAAATCTTCTCCGGCTTCCGCCTGGCCAGAGACCTGACCCCCGGCGAGCACTGATGTGCCGCCACCTCGCCTACCTGGGCCCGCCAACCCCGGTAGGAACCTTGCTGACCCAAGGCCCCCACTCCCTCCGCACCCAATCCTGGGCCCCCCGCGAAATGCGAGGCGGCGGCACCATCAACGCCGACGGCTTCGGCGTCGCCTGGTGGCACCACCCCGACGCCGCCACCCCGGACCACGGCCCGGGAGTCATCTGGCACGGCGGCTCAGCTCCGGACATCCGCGCCGCGGCCGAAGGCGACTCGTCGCAAGCGTCCGGACCTGGTCCCGTTGCCGGTGGCGCGGTGCCGGACCAGCCCGAGACCCCCTCCGCGGCAGGAGATCTGGTGGTCAGCCGCTACCGTAACGCCGCCCCGATCTGGACGGATCCGGCGGTCGACGAGGTGCTGCCCCAGATCCACTCCACAGCGGTCCTGGCCGCAATCCGTTCCGCCACAGTGGGAATGCCGGTAGAACGGGCCGCCTGCGCCCCATTCACCCACGGCCGCTGGGCCTTCAGCCACAACGGCGCCATCCCCGACTGGCGACGGGTCCTCTCCGAGGTGGCGGAGGAGTTCGGCGCGCCCTCCCTGCTCGACGCCGAATCACTCACGGATTCGGCCGCGCTCTGGGTGATTGTGCGGGGCTTGCTCGAGGACAACCCCGCGAACTCGGAATCCGGCACCCGGTCGGCGAGTTCGGCTGCGTCCTTCGGTTCAACGGTGAGCGTCAGCTCGACTTCGGGTGCATCACCGGAGGTTCGGGCCTGGGGATGGACGACAGCCTCAGCCGGAAGCGGTTCGGACACGGGTGGAATGGAGCCGGGTGCGGCGTTGCGGCGGGTCAGTGCGGCGGTGCTCGCGCGGTCGCCGAAGGCTCGGCTGAATTTGCTGTTGGGGGATGGGGTGGGGGTTTGGGCCACGACGTGGCATCACGCTTTGTCGGTTTTGGAGGCCGACGGGTTCGTTGTGGTGGCTTCGGAACCGTATGACGACGATCCGCGGTGGCGGCCTATTGCCGATCGGCAGTTGGTGCGTGTGCGGGGCGGGCGGGTTGCGGTGGAGCCGCTGGACATTGAGATCGGAAGGGCTGGTTCATGAGTACACCTACGGTGGAGATTCACCTCACCGATGAGGATTTGACCACCGCGCTGCGGGAGGATGTGCGGCGTGGGCTGACCGCGGAGCCGAAGTGGTTGCCGCCCAAGTGGTTTTATGACGCTCGGGGGAGTGAGCTGTTCGAGAAGATCACCGAGCTGCCGGAGTACTACCCGACTCGGACCGAGCGGGCGTTGCTGGAGCGGGTGGTGGGGGAGATCGCCCGGATCGCGCAGGCCGAGGTGCTGGTCGAGCTCGGGGCGGGGTCGGCGGCCAAGACTCGGCTCATTCTGAATGCCATGCGGGCCGAGGGGCCGTTGAAGAGCTATGTGCCGCAGGATGTTTCCGTGTCGGCGCTGCGGATGGCGGCGGACGAGGTGGCGTCGGAGTTTCCGGGGCTGAGCGTGCACGGGGTGGTCAGCGATTTCACCGCCACGCTGGAGAACCTGCCCGGCGGCGGGCGGCGGATGGTCGCCTTCCTGGGCGGCACCATCGGGAACCTGGTTCCCGGGGAGCGGGCCGAATTCCTCGGTGGCATCAGGGATGTGCTGGAGCCGGGGGAGCAGCTGCTGCTCGGCGCGGGGCTGGTGATCGACCCTGCCGTGCTGGTGCCCGCTTACGACGATGCCGCCGGAGTCACCGCGGAATTCAATCGCAATGTGCTGCATGTGCTCAACGCCCGGCTGGGCGCGAACTTCGAGCCGGAGAAGTTCGCGCACGTCGCCATCTGGGATGCCGAGAACGAGTGGATCGAGATGCGGCTCGAGGCCACCGAGGCGATGACGGTCACCATCAAGGAACTCGATCTGACCGTCGAATTCGCCGAGGGCGAGCAGCTGCGCACCGAGATCTCCGCCAAGTTCCGCCGCGAGGTACTCGAAAGCGAGCTGGACGCCGCCGGTTTCACCACCGAGCGGGTCTGGACCGATCCCGACCACCGATTCGCGCTGGTGCTGGCCGAACGCAGGTAGCTACTTCTGGTCGGTGACGGCCGCCAGCCATTCGATGAGCGGCCGCATCTGCTCCCACGCCGCCCGGATCTCCCGGGCGGCGCGCGGAGTGCTCAGCCATTTGGGCGCACCGAAATCCCTTCCGGCGGTAATGGATTTGTGCCGGAGCAGTTCGATGCGCGGGTGATCGATGTCGTAGCCCTTGGGTTTGGTCGCCAGCTTGTCCCCGCCGATGTTGTATCCGGCCGAGACCAGTTGCGCGATCAAACCTTCCAGCTCGGCCCCGCGCACCTCGTCATCGATGGCCACCCGCAGCGCGGTCAGCTGCGCGGGCGAGGCGGCGTACATGCCGCCCGCCACCCGCAGTCCCGCCGCCCCGATCTGCACGTACCACCCGGAGTACTGCGCGCTGTACACCACCGCGCCCTGATGGTTCTTGTACGGCGACTTGTCCTTGGCGAAGCGCACATCCCGGTACGGCCGGAAGATCTTGGCCTCGCCGAAGTCCGGTTCCAGCTCGGCGACAAGGGCTTTCATCGGATCCCGTACCGACTCCTCCCACACCTGCTTGTGAGAGTTCCAGAAGGCCTTGGAGTTATCTGCTTCCAGGTCCTCGTAGAAGTCGAGTCCGGCGAGTGGGAATCCGGTGAATGCGGTCATGGCTAGTTATTGTTCATCATGCCGGAACCGTAGACGGCAAGGCCGATTCCGAAGCCGATCACCATGCACACGCCCGCGGCGATGGCGGCCCATTTGCCCAGCGGTTCGCCCTTGCTGTTGCCGACGATGCCGAGCACGATGCCCGCGAGGCCGATCAGCGGACACAGCAGTAGCGCGATGGCGGCGCAGATGAATCCGATGATCGAGAAGATCTGGGACCCGGTTCGCTGGGGCGGTGGGCCGTAGCCGCCGGGGTACTGCGGGTACTGCTGGCCGCCGGGCCCGAATTGCTGAGGATAGGGTCCCGGCGGGTAGGACGGCGGTGCGCCCTGCGGATAGGGCGGGTACGCGCCGCCCGGCGGATAGGGTGCCGCGGCCGGGTTGAACTGGGTGGGATCGGGCGGCGGGGGAGTTTCCGCGACGGGCGCCTCGCTGTCCGGCTTGGACAGGTTGATCGATTCGTCGTCCTTGCCCGGTGTACCGGGGTTCTTATCGTCTGGCGTTCCGGGTTCATTCGGTGGCGTGCTCATGTCGCGCCCTCCTCGGTCGTGGGTGTGACGCCTTTGTCAGGGTTCCCGCTGCCGAACTCGCTACGCAAAGCTTCTAGTCGTCGAGTTCCTCGACGATATCCATGGCCGCCACCTCGGCGGGCCGATCGTCCTCGGCCACGAACTCCTCGCGCTGGCGCCGCCGCGTCCACTCCTGGTCCAGCTCGGCTCCTATACCCAGCCGCCCGGTGTCGTCGTTCTCGCGATTGCGGATCACCAGGTCCTCGGGCGGGTCGGTGATGTACCGCCCGTATTCGCGGATCTCGTCCTCTTGATCGTCGTCGCCGAGGTCGTAGTCGAGATTGTCGACATCGCTGTCGAAGACCTGATCGGTGTCGAAGACCTCGTCCATCAGCCGCGCGTCGTCCTCGTCGGGCCGCTCAGCCATCCGGCACCACCTCTCCGCGCAATCAGCGCACCAGTAGCAAACCGCGAATCCGCGTCCAACGCTACCGCTTGCGCTGAGAAACGGACATCCATTGATGCCCAAACATGACGAAAGCCCCCTGCCATACTTCGGCAGGGGGCTTCGACAGCTATTTTCGAGCGGGCTAGGCGTTCCCGTTGAAAAGGCCAGTCACGGAACCGTTTTCGAAGACCTCGCGGATGGTCTGCGCCAGCAGCGGCGCGATCGAGAGCACGGTCAGCGTCGGGAACTTCTTGGACTCGTCGATCGGCAGGGTGTTGGTCACCACGACCTCCTTGGCCCCGCAGTTGGCGAGACGCTCGGCGGCCGGGGCCGACAGGATGCCGTGGGTGGCGGCGATGACCACATCGCCCGCACCGGCCTCCTTGAGCACCTTGACCGCGCCGGCGATGGTGCCGCCGGTGTCGATCATGTCGTCGATCAGGATGCAGGTGCGGCCCTCGACCTCACCGACCACGCGGTTGGAGACGGTCTGGTTGGGGACCAGCGGGTCGCGGGTCTTGTGGATGAACGCCATCGGCGCGTCGGCCAGCGAGTTGGCCCACTTCTCGGCGACCTTCACACGACCGGCGTCGGGGGAGACGACCGTGATGTTGGACAGGTCGTAGTTGACCCGGATGTGCTCGGCCAGCTGCACCTGCGCGTGCATGTGATCGACCGGGCCGTCGAAGAAGCCCTGGATCTGATCGGTGTGCAGGTCGATGGTGATGATCCGGTCCGCGCCCGCGGTCTTGAGCAGGTCCGCGATCAGGCGGGCCGAGATGGGCTCGCGGCCGCGGTGCTTCTTGTCCTGGCGGGCGTAGGGGTAGAACGGCAGCACCGAGGTGATGCGCTTGGCCGAACCGCGCTTGAGCGCGTCGATCATGATCAGGTGCTCCATGACCCACTGGTTCAGCGGGGCCGGGAAGCTCTGCAGCACGAAGGCGTCGGAGCCGCGGACCGATTCCTCGAATCGGACGAAGGTCTCACCGTTCGCGAAGTCGCGGGCGGTCTGGGGAGTGACGTGGACGTTGAGTTCCTTTGCCACCGCCTCGGCGAGCTCAGGATGAGCGCGCCCCGAGAACAGCATCAGATTCTTCTGGTTATCGGTAGAGAACGCGGTCACTGACGTTCGCCATCCTTTTGCTCGTTGGATATCTCGGTGGTTCCCGGTTGATCCGGGAGCGCCGCGAGGGCCGCTTCGGCCGCGCGGGCTGCATCGGTGCCGGGGCGATTGCGCTGCACCCAGCCTTCGAGGTTGCGCTGTGCACCACCCGAGACCGCGAGCGCTCCCGGTGGAACATTTCTGCGCAGTACAGTACCCGCTCCGGAGTACGCGCCGTCACCCACGGTGACCGGGGCGACGAACATGTTGTCGCTGCCCGTGCGAACATGCGAACCCACGGTCGTGTGATGCTTCTTGACCCCGTCGTAATTGACGAAAACGCTGGACGCCCCGATATTGCTGTATTCGCCAATGGTGGCGTCGCCCACATAAGTGAGGTGCGGGACCTTGGAGCCGGTGCCGATCGTCGCGTTCTTGGTCTCGACGAAGGTGCCGATCTTGCCGCTCTCACCGAGCGAGGTGCCGGGCCGCAGATATGCGAACGGGCCGACATTCGCGCCCGGGCCGATCTTCGACTTCTCGCCGTGCGTGCGGACCACCTTCGCGCCGTCGCCGACGGTGACGTCGGTCAGCGTGCAGTCCGGTCCGATCTCGGCGTCCTCGCCGATCACGGTGTCGCCCAACAGTTGTACGCCCGGGCGGATGACCGCGTCGCGGCCGATCACCACATTGCCGTCGATCCAGGTCGAGCCCGGATCGATGATGGTGACCCCGGCCCGCATGTGCCGTTCCAGGATGTAGCGGTTGAGGGTGCGGGCCGCGTCGGCCAGCTGCACCCGATCGTTCACGCCGGTGACCTTGGCGTGGTCGAGCAGCCGCGCGCCGTGCACCGGATGCCCGGCCTCGCGCGCCAGCTTGAGCACATCGGTGAGGTAGAGCTCATGCCGGGCGTTGGCGGTATCGATGCGGGAGATCATGATTCGCAGCACGGCCGCGTCGAAGACATAGACGCCGGAGTTGACCTCGGTGAGCGCCGCCTGCTCCGGGGTGGCGTCGGCGTGCTCGACGATCTCCATCATGCGGCCCTGCTCGTCGCGCACGATGCGGCCGTAGCCGTTGGGGTCCTCGGGCTCGAAAGTCAGTACGGTGACGGCGGATCCGTCGGAGTAGCTGCGGTGCTCGTCGAGCAGTGCGTTGAGGGTGTGCCCGTCCAGCAGTGGCACATCGGCGTAGGTGACCAGGACGTCGCCGGTGAAATCCTCGGGCATGACCGCGAGCGCGCACTGCACGGCGTGGCCGGTGCCGCGCTGCTCCTCCTGCACGGCCAGCGTGATCTGGCGGCCGAGTTCCGCGCCCACCTTGCCGACAGCATCGCCGACCGCCTCGCGGTCGTGGCCGATCACGGTGATGAGCGACGTCGGGTCGATCTCGTGCGCGGCATGCAACGCGTGGGCGAGCATGCTTCGACCGGCGAGCGGGTGCAACACCTTGGGTGTCTTGGACCGCATTCGGGTTCCGGCTCCGGCGGCGAGAACGACGACGGCGGTCTGCTGTGGCATGGATCTCCCTCGGCTGCCGGTCATCGTGTGCTGAGTCAGGTGCAATACGCGGGGCCAACCATAACGACCCAGCTCGTGAGCTCCGCCGCCAGGACTCGAACCTGGACAAACTGAACCAAAATCAGTTGTGCTGCCATTACACCACGGCGGATTGCAGCGTCATGCGGGTCTGATCCTCGCATGAACGATGCCGTTCCGTCGAACTGTCCCGCCTCTCCGCGTTTTTTGCCGATCGGCTAGGCGCAACTCGCCTCACGTTGCGGGCCGACGGTTCGCGACACGGCCGAATTAGCCGGTACCCCAGGAGTTACCCCGGTCGTGCTAGATCAGTTGTCACGTCGGCATACGGGCGAAAGTGGTCCCCACGCCGCCCAGCGGGGCGAAGTCTGGGACAGTTGTAGCGCATCTGACAGCGAAGCAGGAGGCGAATTCGATGACGGCTGGCGAGGGGCCGAGGCCGGCGCGGGCGCGCATGACCGGGACCCAGCGGCGTCAGCAGCTCATCGAGATCGGGCGGGCGCTGTTCGCGGAGCGCGGGTACGACGCCACCTCGATAGAGGAGATCGCGGCGCGGGCGCAGGTGTCGAAACCGGTGGTGTACGAGCACTTCGGCGGCAAGGAAGGGTTGTACGCGGTCGTGGTCGACCGCGAGATGTCGACCTTGCTGGAGATGATCACCGCCTCACTCACCCAGAACCGGTCGCGGGTGCGGCTCGAACAGGTGGCGCTGGCGTTGCTCACCTATATGGAGGAGCGCACCGACGGCTTCCGGATCCTCATGCGCGATCAGCCGGTGTCGGCGGCGGAGGGCACGTACTCGAGCCTGCTGAACGAGGCCGTGAATCAGGTGGCGCACATACTCGCCGGCGATTTCGAACGTCGCGGCCTGGACCCCACCCTGGCGACGCTCTACGGGCAGGCGCTGGTGGGAATGGTTGCGACGGCGGCGACCTGGTGGCTGGACGAGCGCCAGCCCTCCAAGGAAGTGGTGGCCGCGCACCTGGTGAATCTGTGCTGGAACGGGCTCACGCATTTGGAGGCGGATCCGAAGCTGGCGTCGGAATGGCCGAGCGGCAAGGGGTTATAGAACCCTGCGGTCTGAATTTTGGTCTGATATGTCTGTCTAAGCGGGGCAGAACTGGACAGTTAACCAGCGAATTGCGAAGGAGGACGGGCCGAATGCTCGAATCGGCTGGCAGCGCGCAGCCGGGTGGTACGGTTCACCCATCCTTCGAGTGCTGTTCGAACTGTGATGTCGGTCAACTTCGGGATATCGGTCTACTTCAGGATGGCTGGTTTGATGACAGGCGGATCTGATGGCTAGGCAAGCGCGTGCGGAGATCACTCGCGATTCCGTGCTCGCGGGTGCGGCCGATGTCTTTCTGCGACTGGGCTACGCGAACGCGTCCCTCTCGGAGATCATCGCGCAGTCGAATGTGACCAAGGGCGCCTTGTACTTTCACTTCGGCTCCAAGGAAGAACTGGCCCGCGCCGTCGTGGATCAGGGCAACGAGCGACTGATCAGCGCATGTCAGGGATTCTTCGATCCGCGGGTGCCCGCGCTGGAGGCGTGCATCGGGATCACCTACGTGGTGGCCGATCTGACGATGAACGATCCGATGGTCGGGGCGATGCTCAAACTCACCCACCAGATCGGCGACTACCGCGGGGCGACCGGCGACAATATCGCCAAGACGTGGGGTGAGACGCACCGTTTGCTCGCCGAACGCGCCATCACCCAAGGCGATTTGAAGCCCGACCTCGACCCGGAAACCATCGGCCTGCTCCTCCAGGAGATGACCACCGGCGTCCACATCGTCGCCGTCAGCACCGAATCCATCGACCAGATGGCGACCCGCATGGAACGCGCCTGGTACTTCCTCCTCCCCTCGATCGTGCCCGAGGAGAAGGTGGCGTACTTCCGCGAATTCGCGGCCCGCCGCCTGCGCCGCTACGTGCAATAACGAGATCCAACTCTCGGGACTCTCAGGGGCAAGCCCCTGAAACCCCAAGGGCGGGATGGCTGGAACCTGGGGCGTGGCGTCGGGAATCTCAGGGGCTCGCGCCGGTGACCCCGGGCTTCGCTGCGGCTCATTTGCCCTTCAGTTTGCGCCAGCCGCCCGCGCGGTTGTTGGCGATGATCTGGCGGAACATGGCGAGAAGGGCCGGGGCGTTGAGGGTTTCGCCCTCCTGGACGGCGATCATGCGGGCGGTCTTGTTGTCGTGGCCGCCGGTGATGATGCCGTCGGGGTCGGGCACGATCGCGCCGTCGTAGAGGAAGATGTCGACGGCCTTCTTGGTCGAGAGCAGCGCGCAGATATTGCCGTCGAGGACGAAGTAGGGCTGGACGGTGCGCTTGATGGTCTCCTCCACGGCCGGGTCGGCCTCGTGCACGAGGTCGCGGACCTGGCGGCAGATGGCCTGTTGCCAGTCGGGCAGGGCGTCGATGTAGGCGTCCACCCGCGCATCGGTCGCATAGGACATCCCGCCATCAAAGCACGGTCGCGCGGGCCGCGGGGTGAACCCGGTGCCTGCGTATGCCAGGGGACAACTGATTTGGTGGCGATCGGGGTAACTCCCTGGGTACGTCCAAGATTGGTTCGGCACCCGACCGCCGGCACGGATGAGGGACTGTCGACGGCTCTTAGCCGCCCGCTGAAGTCGCGGGGAGGCGGGGGAGCCTAGACTCGAACGGCCGTCTGAAACGCTGATCTGCGCCGAGGAGTCTGCCCCATGACCACCCATCGTCCACCTCTGGCTGGCCTGGCTGCGGTGGCGGGTGCCGACGCTGCCCTCGAGCAGGTCAGGAGCCTGATCGGGCGGGAGTCGGCGATGTTGGTCGCGCCTTCGGCGGTGCGGCCGTTCGTGGCGTCGACGATTGCCGGGCAGCGGCCGTTGCTGGTGGTGACGGCGACCGGGCGGGAGGCCGATGATCTTGCTGTCGAGCTGACCGAGATCCTCGGCGACACCGTCGCGCTGTTCCCGTCCTGGGAGACACTGCCGCACGAGCGGCTGTCGCCGGGCGCGGACACCGTGGGCCGGCGGTTGCAGGTTTTGCGGCGGCTGGCGCATCCGGAGGATCCGGGATTCGCGGGGCCGCTGCGGGTGGTGGTCACCACGGTGCGCTCGCTCATGCAGCCGATGGCGGCGGGGCTGGGGGAGATCCAGCCCATCGTGCTGACCAAGGGCGCGGAGTTCGACTTCGACGAATTGCTCTCGCGGCTGGTGGAATTCGCCTACGAGCGGGTCGACATGGTCGGCAAGCGCGGCGAGTTCGCGGTACGCGGCGGCATCCTGGACCTCTTCCCGCCGACGGCGGATCATCCGGTGCGCGTGGAGTTCTGGGGCGACGAGGTCGCCGAACTGCGCGCCTTCTCGGTGCAGGACCAGCGCTCCATCCACGAGGTGCCCATCGACCTGGTGGTCGCGCCGCCCTGCCGGGAACTGTTGCTCACCACCGCACTTCGCGAACGCGCCGCCCAGGTCGCCGCCGAGAACGCGGCCGACGCCGCCCTGGTCGAGATGCTGGAGAAGATCTCCGAGGGCATCCCGGTGGAGGGCATGGAGGCGCTGCTGCCGGTACTGCAGCCGGGTGAGCTGCAGCTGCTGGTGGATGTGCTGCCCGCGGAAACCCATGTGCTGCTGTGCGATCCGGAGAAGGTCCGCACCCGCGCGGCCGATCTGGTGCGCACCGGTGAGGAGTTCCTGGAGGCGTCGTGGACGGCGGCCTCCTTCGGCGGGGCCGCGCCGCTGGGCGCGCACGGCCTGGATCTGGCCGCGTCCGGCTACCGGGGTCTGGACGTGGTGCACGCCGACGCCGACCGGCGCGGGCTGCCGTGGTGGACGCTGAGCCCGCTGGCCGCCGACCATCCCGACGAGATCGCGCTGCCGGTGCTGGCCGCCGCCTCCGCGCGCGGGTCCGAGGAACTGGTCGCCACCATCTTCGCCTCGCTGCGCGCGCACGTCGCCACCGGCGGCCGCGCCGTCATCGTGGTGGCCGGACACGGTACGGCGCAACGCATTCTGGAGCGCCTCGCCGACGCCGAGGTGCCCGCCGCGACCCTCGAGGCGGGCGCCGAACCGGTGCCCGGACTGGTCGGCGTGCTGTGCGGTTCGCTGCACGACGGCATCGTGTTCGACGACGCCAAGCTGGTGGTGATCGCGGAATCCGATCTCACCGGCAACCGGGTCACCGCGCCCGGCGAGGGCAAGAAGCTGCCCGCGAAGCGGCGCAACCAGGTCGATCCGCTGGCGCTGACCGCGGGCGACATGGTGGTGCACGATCAGCACGGCATCGGCCGCTTCGTGGAGATGATCGAGCGCACCATCGCGGGGGCGCGGCGCGAGTACCTGGTCATCGAGTACGCGCCGAGCAAGCGTGGGCAGCCGGGCGATCGCCTGTTCGTGCCGATGGATTCGCTGGATCAGCTCTCGCGCTATGTCGGCGGCGAGATGCCGTCGCTGTCCAAGCTGGGCGGCTCCGACTGGGCGAATACGAAACGCAAGGCGCGCAAGGCGGTTCGCGAGATCGCCACCGAGCTGGTGCAGCTCTACGCCGCCCGGCAGGCCGCGCCCGGCCACGCCTTCGCGCCCGACACGCCGTGGCAGCAGGAGATGGAGGACGCCTTCGCGTTCACCGAGACCGTCGACCAGCTCTCGGCCATCGCCGAGGTGAAATCCGATATGGAGAAGGCGGTCCCGATGGACCGCGTCATCTGCGGCGACGTCGGCTACGGCAAGACCGAGATCGCGGTGCGCGCGGCCTTCAAGGCGGTACAGGACGGCAAGCAGGTCGCCGTGCTGGTGCCGACCACGCTGCTGGCGCAACAGCATCTGCAGACCTTCACCGAGCGGATGGCCGGATTCCCGGTGGTGGTGAAGGGGCTGTCGCGCTTCACCGATCCCGCCGAATCGCGGGAGATCCTGGAGGGCATGACCACCAAGGACGTCGACATCGTGGTGGGCACGCACCGCCTGCTGCAGACCGGCGTGCGGTGGAAGGACCTGGGACTGGTCATCATCGACGAGGAGCAGCGCTTCGGCGTCGAGCACAAGGAGCACATCAAGGCGCTGCGCACGCACGTGGACGTTTTGACCATGTCCGCCACGCCGATTCCGCGCACCCTGGAGATGTCGCTGGCCGGCATCCGCGAGATGTCGACCATCCTGACCCCGCCCGAGGAACGCCATCCGGTGCTCACCTATGTGGGCGCGTACAACGACAAGCAGGTCGCCGCGGCCGTGCGCCGTGAGCTGCTGCGCGACGGCCAGGTATTCTACGTGCACAACCGGGTGGCCTCGATCGACAAGGCGGCCAAGCGGATTCGCGACCTCGTGCCGGAGGCACGGGTAGTGGTCGCGCACGGGCAGATGAACGAGGACATGCTCGAGAAGACCGTGCAGGGCTTCTGGGAGCGCGAATTCGACGTGCTGGTCTGCACCACCATCATCGAGACCGGCCTCGACATCTCCAATGCCAACACGCTGATCGTGGAACGCGCCGACGCCCTGGGCCTTTCGCAGCTGCACCAGCTCCGCGGCCGCGTCGGCCGTTCCCGCGAGCGCGGCTACGCCTACTTCCTGTACCCGCCGGAGAAGCCGCTCACCGAGACCGCCTACGACCGGCTCGCCACCATCTCCCAGAACTCGGATCTGGGTGCGGGCATGGCGGTCGCCATGAAGGACCTCGAGATTCGCGGCGCGGGCAACGTGCTGGGCGCCGAACAGTCCGGCCATGTCGCGGGCGTCGGCTTCGACCTGTACGTGCGCCTGGTCGGCGAGGCGGTGGAGGCCTACCGCGCCGCCGCCGACGGCCGCCCGATCACGGTGGACGAGGAGGTCAAGGAGGTCCGCATCGACCTCCCCGTCGACGCCCACATCCCGCCCGACTACATCGCCTCCGACCGCCTACGCCTGGAGGGCTACCGCAAACTCGCCGCCGCCCAGGATGATTCGGCCCTGTCCGCGGTCATCGAGGAACTCGTCGACCGCTACGGCCCGCTCCCGGTCGAGGTGGCACGCCTGGTCTCGGTGGCCAAGCTGCGCCTGCTGGCCCGCCAGTACGCCATCGCCGAAATCGGCGTCACCGGAACCACATTGAAGGTGTCCCCGCTCCAACTGCCCGACTCCAAGCAGATGCGCCTCAAGCGCCTCTACCCCAACGCCACCTACCGCGCCGCCACCGGCATCGTCCAACTCCCGCTCCCGCGCGTCGAGGACAGCGTCGGTGCGGCTCGGGTCCGCGACGTCCAGGTCCTCCAGTTCGTCGCCGATCTCCTCCTCGCCCTGGACGGAAAGGCCCCGGGCGCAGTCGATGTCAGGGTCGCACCCGAGGTGATGGCCGACCGATGACATCCGGTGAGGATCTCTCGACCGAGTCCGCGGTGGATACCGCGCGCATGACCGAGGCGCTGGGCGAGGCGGTCGAGGTGATGGATCGGCTGTGGAGCTTCGGGGGCTGGGAGGTCACGCAGACGCACGATTCGCTGCGGCCCTACCTGCTCGAGGAGACCTACGAGCTGCTCGATGCCATTCAGGCCGAGGATGCGGAGACGATCAAGGAGGAGCTGGGGGATCTGCTGTTGCAGGTGCTGTTCCACTCCCGGATCGCCGAGGCCGCAGGGGAATTCACGGTCGGGGAGGTGGCGGCGGCGCTGGTGGCCAAGCTGGTGCACCGGAGCCCGCATCTGATCGGGCACGGCGACTCCGGCGAATACGGCATCGATCCGGACGCGGCGGTGGCCGACAAGATCGCGGCGCAGGAAAAGGCTTGGGAGGAGCGGAAATCCGCCGAGAAGGCGCGCCGCTCCTGCCTGGACGGCATCGCGATGGCCCAGCCCGCGCTGGCACTGGCGGAGAAGGTTCGCTCACGAGGTATCAAGGCCGGTTTACCGGAGGATTTGATTCCGGACGATCTGCGTGTCGTGCGGCTCGGCGGGCCCGACAGCGCCGAAGAACGGTTGCGGAAGGCCACTCTCGAATTCGCCGGTCGGATTCGCGCCGCCGAGGACGCCGCCGAATTCGCGCGCGGTGAGCGGCGGGCGCTGGACGCGGCGGACTGGCGCGCGTACTGGCATAGCGGAACCGGTGCCGGGCGATAACGGCGGTGTTGCCTTCGGCTCGTTTCGGCTAGCGTCTTGGGGGTGCAAGCTTCGGGGCGCGAATCGATCACCGAGTACTACCCGCCGAAAGCGGGTGCGATCGGCGCGCTGGTCTTCTTTCTCGTGATGACCGCGCTGCCCGGGTTCGTGGTGTTCGACGGTCAGGAACACGTGGTGCTGCGGGTGCTGGGCGGATTCGCCATGGCGTTGTTCGGTTTCGGGGTGTACGCCATGCTCGACGACCTGATCCGCCCGCAGCCCACCCTGGTGATCACCGATCACGGCTTCACCTACCGCGGCTACCCGCACGTGGCGTGGAGCGAAGTCGTGCGCCTGCGCCTGGGCATCGGACGACTGCGCAAGGGCGGCCGCGAGGAGAAATTCGCCGAGGTGGTGCTGCGCGATCCCGGCGAATTCCGCGACCGCGTCCACGCTCTCGGCGATGCCGCCGCCCGCAAGAACATCGACCGCCCGCTCTACATCGTCCCCGAGCGCCTACCCGTCCCGGTGCCCGCCGTGGTCGAGGTCATGCGCGAGCACCATCCCGATCTGGCGGTCGGCGCACCCGGCGACGAACCCGCCGACCCGCCGCCCAGCAGTCCCCGCTCCGCCGATCGCGACATGGTCGAAAGCGCCTTGGTCAGCGCCCTCACCGACGCCCTACCCGTGGACTGGCACCTGGCGGTCCTCTGGTTCTCCCTGGTCGGCGACGACGGCCACGCCGGCATCCAAATGGAACCCACCGAGCCCGAGGCCGACGACCTCCAGCCCTCCGAGGAGGTCCTCATGCTCCTCAATCGCCTCAAGGAAGTCTGCTACGACCAGATGACCGGCACCTGGCTCTCCGGTCAGGTCCTCCTCCGCGCCGACTCCTCCCGAGCCGAATTCACCCTCTCCTTCAAGGAGATCCCCGACTGGCTCCCCATCCCCGAGCCGGACGAATGCCGCCGCGAACTGGCCACCTACCCCCGAGCCGGCGACGAAATCCCCACCTGGCTCCGCCAGCGCATCTCGTGACCGGCCCGGGGTCTACTGCCTAAATAGCTCGTGACCTGTAGGGATTGTCGAGAACGGTTGGGGTGCTGGCGACCTCGAGGACATGGGCCGGAAAATTCGATCCGGCGGTGTAGAACCGGGCTCGGGTTCTGCCGACCGGCTCGAGTACGCCCAGTGACACCAGATCGCGTAGATCGCGTTGCGCCTGCTGCAGACTCAACCCTTCGGCCTGCTCGTATCGGGTGCGACGGACTCGGCCGGACATCGCGACGTCATGCAGTGCGCTGACGAATCGTTCATCGAGGCGGATCCCCGCGACGTAGTCATCGAGCATCGCCCACACCGAGCCGGAGCGGACCCAGCGCGCATGGACGGTTTGAGCCTGCTGGTGATAAGCGGTCAGGTTGAACCGAATCCACTCGGACACATCCTGATCCGGCTGGTAGGTGCTGCCCTTGCGGTTGAGCACCTGGTAGTACTCCCACGTGTTGCCCGGCCTGCCGAGCCACGCCTCGATCGACGAAAACTCAGGTGCGAGAACCCCTTCGCGCGCGATCAGCAGTGTTTGCAGGGATCGGGACATGCGCCCGTTGCCGTCCGCCCAGGGGTGAACGCAGACGAGGTGCAGATGTGCCATCGCCGCGCGGACGAGTGGAGGAGATTCGTCATCGGTGTTCAGCCACTCGATCAACTCATCCATCAGGGCGGGTACCTGCCCGGCATCCGGTGCGGTGTACGCGACGGTGGTCGGGTCGCGTGTATCGGTCACGTAGACCGGGCCGCGCCGCCACCGCCCGGCCGGGCGGCGCTCGGAGTGCCGGTGTCCCTGCAGCATCCAGTGCAATGCGTTGAGAACGCTGTTGTCGTAGCTGAAGCTGCGGTCGTCGCCACACAGTCGGATGTAGCCCATCATCTGGGAGTAGGCGAGTGTCTCGTCCTTGTTCTCGTCGGGAGTGTCGACGTCTCGGTCGCCTGCGATCAGGTCGGCCACGTCGACGGTGGGGACGTTGAAACCCTCGATCGAGTTCGATGCGGCAATCGAGTCCGCAACGAGGAACTCGCGTAGCCGCTGTACCCATTTGTCGGAATTCAACCGAAGCCGATGACGCAGTTCAGTTCGCATCCGATCCACATCGGCAAGGACACGGGTGTCGGCTGCGGTCAGGGTAGGTGTCCGGAACAGCGTGATGGTCGCTACTCCTCCGCGAGGTAGCGCTCCACGGATTCGACCTTGGACTTCATCGCGTCGGTGACGCCCGGGCGGATGTCGGCCTTGAGGACGAGGCTGCAGCGCGGGGCCACGGCGAGGATGGCGTCGGTGGCCTGTTTGACGACGGCCATGACCTCGTCCCATTCACCCTCGAGAGTGGTGAACATGGCGTTGGTTTCGTTGGGGAGGCCGCTGGCTCGGACGATGCGGACCGCTTCGGCGACGGCGCGGCCGACGTCCGCGCCGACGCCGAGCGGGGGTGACCGAGAAGGCGACGATCACACGTTCACGCCGTAGTCGCGGGCGATGCCGGCCAGGCCGGAGGCGTAGCCCTGGCCGATGGCGCGGAACTTCCATTCCGGGCCGTGGCGGTAGAGCTCGCCGAAGACCATGGCGGTTTCGGTGGAGGCGTCCTCGGTGAGGTCGAAGCGGGCCAGTTCGGAGCCGGTGGCCGCGTCGATCACGCGGATGTAGGCGTTGCGGACCTGACCGAAGGACTGGCGGCGGACATCGGCCTCGTGAATGGAGACGGGGAAGAAGATATTGGTGATGGTCGGCGGCATGGCGGCCAGGTCGACATTGATCACCTCGTCGTCCCCGTCGCCCGCACCGGTGAGGTTGTCACCGGTGTGCTCGATGGTGCCCTCGGGGGAGCGCAGGTTGTTGTAGAAGATGAAGTGCGCGTCGGACAGCACACGCTGGTTGGATCCGCAGGCCAGCGCGCTGGCGTCGAGGTCGTAATCGGCGCCGGTGGTGGTGCGCACGTCCCAGCCCAGCGCCACCGAGACCTTGGTCAGATTCGGGGCTTGTTTGGACAGCGAAACGTTTCCGCCCTTGGCCAAGCTGACAGACACGCGGTCTCCTTCGATACTCAGTTCTGATCGGCCGCCATGGCTTTGAGTACGGCGACCCGTTTCTCCAGATAGCGTAGTTCGGTGTCGTCGAGGACGGTGCGTTGAATTCCCGAGGCCACCGCGAACGCGGACTGCCGGTGATCGTCGATCGCCGCGACGTTCAATTCCACCGCGACATAATCGTCGGCGCCCGGCAGCGGATCGGCGATCACCCGCGCTGCGCCCCGCGCGCACAGCGCGACATTGCCGCCGCCCAGGATCAGCAGCGCCACCTCGGGCCGCTCCCGCAGCCGCGCCAGCGAACCGCGATCGGACTTGAGGCTGAGCAGGATTCGACGGTCTCCGGCGCGCACCGGCCACGAGACCGGAATCGCGTGCGGTGCCGGATCGGTGGTCACCAGCACGGCGATGGTGTCGAGCGGCCAGTCGGGTAGGGCGTCCAATTCGGGGTGGTCTTGCGCTGTCGAGTGGTCATCGGGCTCTGCCATTGTCGAGGGCTCCTGACGTTCCCGCGCTTCGGCTACCATCCGCGTCACCTCACCATTGACTCCCGCACAGCGGGCTGGACTGTGCTGTCGCAAGTGTATGCCGTTGCCGCGCTGGCCCGCTGGCCTCCGAAACGGGCCCGCGGCCCGTACAACCTGACCGGTTTGTCGGTAACGACTGTGAAAACATACGCGGACCTGCGGGGGAACGGATTGACGAGAAGCGATAACGGCTGCATCATTCGTTACAGTCCCTCGACTGAACGAGGTCATGCGAGTAACCGGCCGATGACCGCCCGGTGAAGCTCGTCCGCCCGGCACGGCATCTTCTGACGATGCGCGCGGTGGCGTCGACGAACGCAGAAGTTTTTCAACCGGATTCACGGCGCGGGCCGGCTCGGAGAACATCCGGGCCGGCGTCGACGCCGTGCCTCCGCGAGGGGATCGGACGTGAGGTGCAGCGCATCACGAAGTGCAGCGCGTCTTGAAGTGCAGTGCGAAGAGAGTGGAGACCGTGATGGTGGACGAGTTGGTGGGACGGGGGACCGTGGCGAATCTGGTGGTATCGAATGCGGTGATAGAGGACCTGCGCTACCTGCGGGCCGAACTGTCGCTGGCCGATGTCCCCTATCTGCTGGTCCGCGACGCCGCCCATCGGCTGATATTGGCAGTGGACAGCGGTCATCGGGCCGCGCTGCGACGGGTCCTCGGGGCCGCCGTCGTCGCCGGATTCTCCTGCAATGAGAAGCAGCACAATGTCTTCCGGCTCGGCCGCGACCTGGATCCGGCCCATCACGTCGAGGTCGAACTGTGGGAGTACCACGGCGACACCGTCGAATGCCCGCGCCCGAATGCCTTGACCCGCATGGTCTTCGACGTCGCCGACGTGGAACCCACCACCGTGCTGCTCTACGACGCCAGCTGGCCCACCCTGGCCGGCATGTTCACCCCGCACGCCACCGATGTCCCCTTCGACATCGACCTGGTGTTCTCCTGGGTGGACGGCAGCGATCCCGAATTCCGCGCCCGCCGTGCGGGAATGATGGCGCAGGTGGTGGTCGGCGAGGGCGACGAGGCCGATGCCCGCATCCGCCAGATCGACGAACTGCGTTACGCCCTGCGCTCGGTGCACAAGAACGCGCCGTGGATCCGCCGCATCTTCATCGCCACCGATTCCCGTGTCCCGGACTGGCTGGCCGACGATCCGAAGGTCACCATTGTCCGTGCGGTGGACCACTTCTCGGATATCAGCGCGCTGCCGATCTTCAATTCCCATGCGGTGGAATGCCAGTTGCAGCACATCGAGGGACTGTCGGAGCATTTCCTCTACTCCAACGACGACATGTTCTTCGCCCGCCCCGTGCGGCCGTCCATGTTCTTCACGCCCGCGGGCATCAGCCGCTACATCGAGGCGGGCACCCGAATCGGCCCCGGCGCCAACAATGAACGTCGCAGCGGCTTCGAGAACGCCGCCCGCGTGAACCGCGCGCTGCTGACCCAGCGCTTCGGCCACGTCATCACGCGTCACCTCGAGCACACCCCGGTTCCCTTGCGCCGCAGCGTGCTCCTGGAGATGGAGGAGGTCTTCGCCGAGGACTTCGCCCGCACCCGCGCCAGCCGCTTCCGCGCCGCCACCGACATCTCGGTCACCAATTCGCTCTACCACTACTACGCCCTGCTCACCGGCCGCGCGGTCCCGCAGGAGGCCGCCAAGATGCGGTACGTGGACACCACCTCGTACACGGGCCTGGCCCTGCTCGAGGGTCTGGCCAAGCGGCGCAATGTGGATTTCTTCTGCCTCAACGACGGCAGCTTCCCGGAGGTCCCGGAGGCCGAACGGGTCCGAGCCGTCTCGGAATTCCTGGAAACCTACTTCCCGGAACCGGCGCCCTGGGAGAAGCCGGAGACGATCGCGGGAACCATGACGGCATTCGAATCCGGCGCGGCCTGACGGTGGGAACGGGCGGTGGCGTGGGCCGATAGTCCGCCGTTGGAATCCGATTGGCGGCGGGACCGACTCTTGGCGCATGCAGAAGAAATTCCTCGCCGCCGCCGTTCTCGCCGCCGCGTCGACCGCCACCATCCTCGGCGCCGGGTCCGCCTCCGCCGACAACGTCCAGCAGATCTACTTCGCCTACGGCACCGACAACGGGTACGTGAGCGGCCATGTGCAGGGCTTCGGCCACGACACCTACCAGGTCGACGCCCGCGGCGGTCAGGTCATGATCGTCGAGGCGAGCCCGAACTGGTCGGACGCGGTCGTCACCATCACCGGGCCCACCGGGACCCTGTCCTACCAGCGGCAGTGGTCGCGGGTCGTGCTGCCGGTCAACGGTTCCTACCAGCTGAAGGTCACCTCGCCCAGCCACGCCACCATCGACTACGGCATGAGCGTCAAGATCGACTGAATCCCGCTGCCCCGAAAATTCCTCTGCCCGAACCGGAAAGGAGCGCACCCATGGGGTGCGCTCCTTCGTCACGTCCGGCTCGCTACACGGGCGGTTGCTCGAGCGATGCGGTGAAGGCGTCGGAGGTGAACGGGCGGCCCAGGAAATCCGCCACCAGATCGGCCGCGTCGCGGGAGCCGCCGGGGGCCAGGATGCGATCCCGATAGCGTTGCGCGACAGCGGGATCGAACAGGTCGGCGGGGTCGAACGCGGAGAACAGGTCCTTCGCGATGACCAGGCTCCAAACATAGGTGTAGTACGCGGAGGTGTAGCCCGCGAGATGACCGAACGAGGTCTGGAAGTGGGTTCCGGGCAGGGTGGCGATCGGGCTGTAGCGGTCCATGGCGGTGAAGACCGCGGCGTCGTGGTCGGCGGGTCGGTCGCGGTGCAGCCGGTAGGAGATCTCGGAGTAGCCGACCTGGGTGAGGACCGAGATCCCCTCGCCGAACCGGCGCGCCGCCCGCATGCGCTCCACCAGTTCGGGTGGAATGACCGCGCCGGTCTCGTCGACCGCGAAGGTCCCCAGAATGGTTGCGTCCCAGGCCCATTCCTCCAGCATCTGGGAGGGCGCCTCGACGAAATCCCATTCGGTGGCGACACCGGAGAACCGCGCCCAGCGCTGCCGGCCGCCGAGTACATGGTGCAGCAGATGCCCGAATTCGTGGAAGAGCGTGACGACTTCGCGGTGCTCCATCAGGCCGCGGGAGAAGTTGCAGACCAGCACGCCCTCGGGCAGCAGGCGGTCGGTGACTCCCGCGACCAGGTCGAATTGTGCTGCGTGCTTGTACTTTCCGTCGCGCGGATGCAGATCGAGGTAGATCCGGCCGAGGTGCTCGTTCTCGGAGTAGACGTCGTAGGCGGTGACGTCGTCGTGCCAGCGCGGCACCTCGACCGGGCGGTATTCCAGGCCGAACAGGCGGCCGGTGACCTCGAGCAGCCCGGCCCGGACCCGGTCGAAGGCGAAGTACCGGCGCACTTCCCGCGCGTCCACGTCGTACTGTTCGCCGCGGATCAGCTCGGTGTAGTAGGCGCTCTCGGAACGGTCGATCGCGGTGGCGCCGGGCTCGTCCTTGCGGCGACGCGCGAGCAGCAGGTCGAGATCGCGCCGACCCGCCGCATCGGCCGCCGCCGCGACCTCCTCGATGAAATCGGCGATGGCCGCGCCGTTTCCGATCATCTTGACATCGGCGTCGTAGTCGGGCCAGCCGCCGAAACCGAGCAGCCGCGCCTTCTCATCGCGCAGCTCGAGCATCTCCTGCAGCACAGCGCTGTTGGCCGGCCATCCGCGACTCTCGAATTCGAGCGTCAGCAGGCGGCGCGCCTCGGCGTCGCGGGCGTAGGTCCGGAACGGGAGGTAGTCGGGGTAATCGGTGGTGACCGTGACCGATCCGTCCGCGGCGGGCGGGTGCGCGGCGATGAAGTCGTCGGGCATCCCGTCGAGCTGCTCGGGCGCGAGCCGGACCGTGCGGACGTCCTCGCGGATGGTCCGGCCGAAATCCTGCTCCAGCACGACGAGCCGTTCGGAGATCTCCCGCAGCCGCGCCCGGGTGTCGTCGTCGCGATCCACACCGCTGCGCCGGAAGTCGCGCAGCACATGCTCGCGCATGCGTGCGGCCGCCGCGTCCAGCCCGGCCGGGGACGTCGCGGCGACGATGTCGTAGAGCGTGCGGTCGAGTTCGCGATCGGTGCGGGCCCGGTCGATCCGCTGCACCAGTTCGTCGCCGAGCTTGCGCACCTCGGGATCGGTGTGGACCTCAGCGAACAGCCCGGCGGCGGAACGCGCGCCGTTCAATGCGATATCGGCGTCGTTCCACAGGTCGAGCACGCCTATCGTGCCGGAACCGTCCCCCGCCCGGAGCCGCTCCAATATCGCTGCCGCGGAATCCAACCGGTCCTGGACGTAACCAGACAGCCACTCGGACCAGTCATCGGGCGGCAGCACAAGCGGTTCGTTCGGCATCTCCCGAATCTACCGGGGGGAAGCGCGGGCGTCTCCGGATCAGGCGTGGCCGGAGGCGATTTCGACGCTCGTCCGGTGCCGGTGAACCTTCACCGAGCTCTGGTGACCCCTCACAGAACCGTCTCGCCGTCGGACTCGGGGGCCTCGGTCCGGCGGCGGAGGACGTGTGGGATGCGGGCCGCGGGGGGTATCACGATTCCGGCGTCGGCGAGTTTGTTCGCCGCCTGCTCGGGATCCGAGGGGTTGCCGACGGTCGGCCCGGCGCCGATGGGCACCACCGAGTGGACGATGGTGTCGGGGTAGATGTGCACGTAGTTGAAGGCTTGCGCGCCGTCGCGACCGCGCTGGCCGCCTTCCGCGGCGGCCATGTCCTGGCTGTAGCAGGTGGCCGAGGCGACCGAGACCGGGATCCCGGCGAAGGTCGCGGTGCTCGAAAGATGCAGGTGCCCGGCCAGAATCGCGCGGACGTCGGTGCCGTCGAGGACGTCGGCGAGGCGGCGCTGTTCGCGTAGCTCCACCAGCACGGCCAGATCCTGCACGCAGGGGATGGGCGGGTGGTGCATGGCGAGCACGGTGCCGAAGGGCGCCGGCTCGGCGAGAACGTCACGCAGCCAGCGCAATTGCGCATCGGTGATCTCGCCCCAGTGGTGGCCGGGGACCGTGGTGTCGAGGGCGATGATGCGCAGGCCGTCGTACATGTGCACGGTGTCGAACGGTGTGCCGGAAGGCTTTTCGTCCAGCAGGTGCTCGCGTAACACGCCCCGCTCGTCGTGGTTGCCCGCGACCCACACCACGGGCGCGCCGATGCGCTCGGCCCACGGCTCGACCAGATCGCGCAGCTTGCGGTAGGCGCCCGGCTCACCTCGGTCGGTGAGGTCGCCGGTGAAGACGATGGCGGTCGGCGCGATGCGGCTGGCCTCGGCCTGGCCCAGCAGGGTGGACAGGCGCGCCTCGGCGTCGACGGCGTCGTAGAGTTCGGTGTCGGCCGCGATCAGGTGCGTGTCACTGAAGTGGAACAGCACGTGATCCGGTTTCGGATACTCGGCGACTCGCGAGATGTACACGGACATCCTCCCCGGCATTGGTGGTTGCGCCCTGGCTTGCCGATTCTGTTGACGCTCTTTGCCGATATCGTCGCCAGAATAGCGAAAGCCGTTTCTTTCAGGTTGCCCGCGTGCAGTGACGACATGCTTGCGGGAAGGTGAGATTTGGATGTCGGGCTAATGCCCGAGGCTACCGGCCAGCACCCGCGGATGTTCCTGCTCACGCACATGCAGCAGGGTGAAGTAGCGGCGCAGCATAAGGGCAGCGGTGGTGGCCAGACCGGCGGTCAGACCCCACCAGACGCCCGCCGCGCCCAGATTCGCGGGGAAGGCGAGCAGCAGCGCAGTGGGCAATCCCACAATCCAGTAGCCGACCAGGGAGAGCCGGAACCCGGCCTTGGTGTCCTTGAGCCCGCGCAGCAGACCGACGCCGATGTTCTGGGCCGCGTCGAAGAACTGCAGCACGATGGCGATCAGCAGCAGCGTGTGCGCCAGCGCGATGGTGGCCGCGTCGCTGTCGGCCAGGAACGGGCGCAGCACCCAATCCGGTGCGGCCACATAGGCGATGCCGGTGAGCCCGGCGACGAGTCCCGCGAACCGCAGAGCCAGCCAAGCGACCGATCGCGCGTGCGTGAATTCGTCCCGCGCGACCGCCTTGCTCACCAGGATCGAGGCGCCGTGCGAGAGCCCGATCGCCACCTGGAACACGATGTACACGATCTGATAGACGACATTGTGGGCGGCCAGTGCGGCCGCGCCGAGACTGCCCATGACCAGCGCCAGCACCGAGAACATGCCCGCCTCGGACCCGTAGGTGAGCGCGATCGGCGTCCCCAGCCGCAGCTCCTCCCACACCGTCGCCGCATGCACCGGCCACATCCGAAGCGGCAGTGTCGCACCGAGTTTCGTATCGCGCCGCACCATCGCCCAGAACACGCCGAAGGTGATCAGGAAGACCAGCGAGGTGGCCACGCCGACACCGGTCAACCCCAGCTCCGGCAGCCCCGCCCACCCGTGGATGAACGCCAGCGCCAGCGCCAGGTTCAACGCCACCGACCCCAGCGTCACCAGCAGTAGCGCCTGCGGCCGCTGCATTCCGACCGTGTACTGCCGCAACACCTGGAACCACAGGCACGGCACCAGCCCCGGTGCGAGTGCCACCATCATCGGCCGGGCCTCGGCCAGCACCGCGGCATCCTGCCCGAGCCACCGCAGTGCCCACCCGAGCCCGATAAGCAGTGCGCCACCGAGCAATCCGGCCAGCGTCGCGATCAGGAAACTGGACCGCACCACCGCCCGAACCTGCGCCTCGCCCCGTCGCCCCTGCTTCTCGGCCCGGCTCACCACGGTCGCCACCTGATTGCCGGTCCCGGTGATCAACCCGACGCACATGGTCCGAATCTGGTTGAACAACACCAACGCCAGCCCGCCCGCGGCCACCTCCCGCACCCCCAGCGTCCCCATCAACGCGATATTGGTGGTGGACACCGCAACCTGCGCAAGCTGAGTCAAGGCGATGGGCGTGGCCAGCGAAGTCAGCTGCCGCCCATCGGATTGCCGGTGTCGCCTATCGGATTCGTGAGGCGTGCCGCTCATTTCGCGGCGGCCCCGTCCATCTCCGCCGCCATCGCGTCGGGCACGAGGATGGTGTGCGTCCGCTCGTGCTCGCGCAGGTCCCGCTGCTGTGCGCGCATGCTCGCCAGGGCCTGCGCGACCAGGGTGGCCTGATCGGCCAGCCGCTGCCGGTGCTTCTCCAGCGCGAGGTACACGTGATCCTCACCGCCGGCCAGCAGCTCGCCGATCTCGTGCAGCGGCATGTCCACCAGATGCAGCAGGTGAATCAGCTTGGCCCGCGGTACCTGCTCATCGGCGTAGTCCTCGAGCGTCGCACCGGTGAGACCGTTCTCGATGGCGAAGGTGTCGGGCAGGGCGTAGTGCAGATGGCGCAGCACCTCGATCTCGCCCGGATCCGGCCGGTTCGGGGGCCGATGCCGCGCGAGCAGTGCGGTGACGACGTCCTCGCGCTCCTTGTCGAGCAGGTCGCGGTCGCTCATCCATTCGTCGTCGAACACGGTGTCGAGGTACTTCTCGCCGTCGTCATTGATGATGACGACCACGATCGAATGGTCGGGGAACTCGTCGAGACGGGTCAGCGCCGCGTACACCGAGCTGCCCGAGGACCCGCCGATCATCAGCCCGAGCCGCGCGGCCAGGGCCCGCGTGGTGGCGAAGGCGTCCACATCGGAGACCTTGATCCGGTCGCGCTCGTCGATGAGCCGCAGATCCCGATCGACATGCACGCCCGGCACCGCTCCCTCGGGGGTGCCCGTTCCGGACTGCCAATAGTCGTGCGCCGGACCGCCGAACGCGATCGAACCCTCCGGCTCGACCCCGACCAGTCGCGGAACGCAGCCCTGCGCCCGTAATCCCTCGGCGGTGCCGAACAGCGACCCGCCGGTGCCGACGGCCCCGACCAGAATGTCGATCTTCGCCAGATCGGTCAGCAATTCCTCCGCCAGCCCGAAATACCCGACGCCATTGGCCAGATTCTCGTGCTGCGCCGGGAAATACGCGCCGGGTCCTTCCTGCGCCGCCATCTCCGCCGCGCGTTCCTCACGCGCCGAGGTGGAGAGCCCGTCGTCCCCTTCGTCGGAAACGAATTCCAGTTCCGCGCCCATCGCCCGCATGGCGTTCAGTTTCGCGGTGCACGCGTGATGGTCCACCACCGCCGTGAAACGGTAGCCCCGCTCCCGCGCCACCACCGCGAGCCCCAAACCCGTGTTCCCCGAGGTGGATTCGATGATGTGCCCGCCCGGCCGCAGCAGCCCGCGCCGCTCGGCGTCGAGCACCATCGAGCGCGCCATCCTGATCTTCGCGGCCCCCGTCGGGTTCATCGTCTCGAGCTTCAGGAATAGCCGTGACCCGGTCGCTGCGCTGACGGCCAGCTCGAACAGAGGGGTCTGTCCGATCAACTCCGACACACGCCTGGCAATAACCGGCATCGAGGGCTTCTCCTTAAGGAAGTCGGTGGCGCATGGGGTAACGGGGGCATGGATAACGGGCATTATGGATATAGACAGTTCAGAGCTGTTTACACCGGCCGGGGGAAACGTTAGTCCACGGTTCCCGGCACTTCCAGATCCCATTCATAACTTCGCTCCGCTGAAACGTCGCGTAACACGATTTTGGGCGGAATCGGCAAGTCGTGGAATGCGGACTCGTTGGAATCCATCTGGTACCCGGCCGTATTGGGGTAAATGAGAAGATCGTCCGTCGCGGCGGCGCGGGGGAGCGGGATGCGACGCCAGCTGAGCATGTCCTCCTCGAGGCAGGAGGCGCCGCTGACGCAGGTCGGGGTGATCGAGCCCGGGTATCGGGGCCACAGCACCGGATCGGGCAGGTATTCGGAGTCGAACCATTGTTCGGAGAGGCTGAGGCTGGTGCCGTTCACGGTCAGGATCATGTAGGGGAAGCCGTGGGCGCGGCGGACCTTCACGCCCTGGACCTGGAAGACCGAGCAGCCGGCCTGGTCCAGCAGGGCGCGGCCGGGTTCGATGGCCAAACGTATTCCGGCCGAACGCAGTCGGTCGCCCAGGTTGCCGTGGGCCAGGACCGCGGCGAGCATCGAGGGGCCGGGAGTCGGGCAGTGGTACGGGTAGTAGGACTCCGGATGCGGCGCGCGGTCGCCGTGGAACCAACGCGGATTCACGCCCTCCAGGAAGGTGTCCCAGGCCTCGGCGGGCAGATAGTCGACGCCGAAGCCGCCACCGATGGAGATGGTGGCGAACGGGCGGTCCTCGCCGCGGGCCGCCAGGCAGCGGTCGATGAGCCGGTGGGCCAGCTCCGCGCGCGGCAGGAAGTCGTAGCCCTGGAGGTGAAAGCTGAAGCCCTCCAACCGGATCAGATCGGTATCGGCGAGGGTGAGGGCCAGTTCGAGCTCGGAGTCGGTCATGCCGAAGCGGCTCGTGGAGTTCGGCGGCAGCACCCGCAGCAGCACGCGGGCCGGAATGCCCAGGCTCGTGAGGCGCGCGAGTTCGTCCAGGTCGTCGATGGCGATCAGGGCGCCGTAATTGGCCGAGAGGTGCAGCAGCTGATCGGATTTGGCGGGCCCGGTGACCATCAGATCCATGCCGCGCACCCCGCCGCGCAGGGCGGACAGGAACTCGCCGGTACTGGAGACATCCACTCCCGCACCGGTTTCCGCGCACACGCGCACCACGCTCGGGGATTTGTTCGCCTTCTTGCCGTAATAGATGTCGCCCTCCACCCCGGACTCCAGGAACACCCGCTGGAAGGCGCGGATATTGGCCGCGACCCGGGGCGGATAGAGGAGGTGGAACGGGCCCGCGACGTGAGAGGCGATGTCGCGCAGCAGATTCGGGTCGGCGAGGAGCCGATGCTCCCATTCGTCGCGATGCGCGGGCATCGGGGTGGCGGTGATCTCGGAGTAGCCGGGCGGCACGGTCAGGGACTTCAACGTGTCGGTCAGAGCGTTCTCCCTCCGCTGTGGAGTACGGGAATTCTGTGCAGTACGGGAATTGAGGGCCCGCGCCTCAGTCCCATAGCGACACCTCCGTGCCCCGGCCCTCGGCGATGGCGCGATTGGCCAGGGCGTGGGCGACGGCGATGTCGGTGAGGACCAGGCCGCTGTTGTAGACGAAGATGCGTTCGTCGTCGGTGAGGCGGCCGACGGCGCGGTGATCGAGGATCTGGGGTAGTTCGGCGTCGACGCGGCGTAGTCGGCCGTCTGGACCGGCCATGTCGGTGCCGGTGAGGGCCATCTGCTCGGCGCTGGTGGCGATCACGCGGTCGGCCTCGACCAGGGTGGAGGGGGCCAGGCCGTAGCCGACCAGGACGACGGTCGCGCCCGGGGCGAGATCCTTGGATTCGATGGCGACGCGGGTGCCGGGCCCGGCGGTGGCGAGGATGACATCGGCCTCGCGCGCGGCGGCGTTGGGATCGCTCACGATCTCGAGTTCGGCGTGCGGATGGTGCTGCAGCAGTTGCTGATACACCGCTTCCAGGCCCTCGGGGTGGGTGCCGTAGAGCATCAGCCGATTCAAATGCGGATTGGCGGCGAGCAGGTGCGGGAGCGCGTTGCGGCCCTGGGTGCCGGTGCCGATCAACAGCACACTGCGGGCACCCGGTCGCGCGCACTCCCGCACGAGTAACGACGACACCGCGGGCGTGCGTAGCGCTCCCACCCGGGCGCAATCCATCAGTGCGATGGGCGATCCGGTGGCGTCGTCGTAGAGCGAGATGGTGGTGAAGTACCGCTTGTTCGAGCGATCGTGATGTGGGTCGAACTTGTAGCTGGTCTTCATGGCCACCACCCGGCGGCGGCCGTCGCGGCCCAGCATGGCGTAGGCCACCGACCAGCCGTCGGGATGCGCCACGCTGAGCTTGCGGGGATTGTCCGAATCCCCGCCCGCGAAGGCGAGATACGCGTCCTCCACGGCGCGCACCACCTCGGCGGGGGAGATCGGGACGTCGGCTAGGTCGCTGCGGGACAGCACCCGCAGCGGGGTAGGTCGGGCATTCACGTGTTGTTCCCTCGGCTCGTGCGGAACGGTGCCACCACACGCTGGCCGTACCCGTCCTCGGCCGCCTCGGCCGCGTCGCGCCGACGGTCGGGCAGCCGGATGTTCACCCGCTTGAGCCAGCGGTCGGTGCCGTCGTAGCGGGGGGTGAACGGCACCCGCCCGTGCACCACAACGTCATTGTCCACCAGCAGGAGTTCTCCGGGGGCCAAAGCGGCGGTGATGCAGACCCTTTCGAGTTCCGCCGCCAAATGCCGGTAGGCGGACCGGAATTCGGGGTCGGCCTTGTCGAGCGGGGTGTACGCCGGGTCGAAGCGCAGCGTCAGCCGCCCCTCGTCGCTGCCGAGCGTGGCGACCGCGGGCGTCGGGGCTTCGTCGAACCCGGTGCCGTAGGAGACATCGGGCAGGATCGGCAGCCGGGCGCGGCTCAGCGTTTCCCGTTGCGCCGCATCGAGTTCCGTGCACCGCACCGAGGACACCGTGGTGCCCACCCGCTCCGGATTGCGCAGGCAGCCGAGCATGAGCAGATTGGCGCGATGCGGGTGGAAGGCGTCCTCGGTGTGCGGGCTGAGCAGCGCGGTGCTGCTCGCCCCCGACTGCTCGTGCTCGTGCCCGGGGGTCGGGACGATGTTGTTGACCAGCCGCCCGCCCTGCTGCCCCTCCCAGCCGAAAGGCTCACCGGCGCAACGGGCCAGCAACAGCATGGCGATATCGAGCTCGAAGGATGCCGACCGATGCGAGCGGTCCCCGGCCCAGGCCGCGGCCGCGCGCCAATCGTGCGGGGTGAGACCGAGTTCCTCGTCGCTGATGGGCAGCGGGCGAATGACGGTCACGCCCGCGTCGGTGGCCGGCGGGCGCATGGCCTCGTGCACGGCGTCGGGCAGCCGCCCGTACTTGGCATCGATGTGGCGCAGCAGGACCGGGTGCGAGAGCGTGGTGGCTATCTCCTGGCAGGCCCCGACTGTGACGGCGATCTCAGCGGCGAGGTGGCGGACCGCGCGGGTGGCGGATTCGGGCAGGTCGCGAGTTTCGATCTCCGCGGGGTGAAGCGTCTGACGTTCGGAGAGAACGCTTTTCACCAAGAGAGGGCCTTCCTGGGCTCGGTGGTGACATGGTGATCTTGCCTCGGCCTCAGACCGTATTCCGCCCCTGTAATTTTGGCAAGCCTTACCTAAGGGTGTGTTCCAGAAATAGCGTGTCGGTATCAGTCGCCAGCGGCGAGACTAGCCGACTCGATTTATCTGGAAGATGGAAGGGTGCGAAACCGAATGGCCGACTTCAGGGCCCTGCTGACCCGAGCCGGCCTATTGGGCACGGCGGCCGCCCTGACGCTGTTGACGGCTTGCGGCACAGAACATCTCACGCCGGTGCCCGACGATATGCCGCCCCCGGCCGGTGCCCCGCTGCCGCCCATCGACCTGGATGCGCCCGGGCGCACCGCCGTTCAGCTCGAGGCCTGGGCGGAGGAACAGCACGGCCCGACGGGGATTCCCGTCGTGGCGCTGGAGGCCTACGGATACGCGGCCGCCGTCATGGCGCGCTCGAAGCCCGAATGCGGTATCGGCTGGACGACTCTCGCCGGAATCGCGAGCGTGGAGAGCCACCACGGTTCGCACGGCGGGTCGCGCCTGGCCGACGACGGAACGGTTTCGCCACCGATTCGCGGGCTGGCGCTGGACGGTTCGCCGGGCCGGGCGCGCATCCTGGAAACCGGCTCCACCGAAGCGAATCCGATCTACGTGCGCGCGATGGGCCCCTTCCAGTTCATCCCCGAGACCTGGCAGCGCTGGGGCGTCGACGCCAATGGCGACGGCAAGATCGACCCGGACAGCATCGACGACGCGGCTCTCACCGCCGCCCGCTACCTCTGTGCCATGGGCGGCAACCTCACCACCGTCGACGGTTGGCAGAAGGCGCTGCTCACCTATAACCAATCGACCAGCTACATGAACACCGTCCGATACCGCGCCGCCGCCTACAGCGTCGGCCGCCGCGCCTGAATCCGGTCCGCGCCCCTCCCGATCCGGTCCGTGCGCTCGGGCAGGTTTATATCTTCTGGCCACGCCGATGGGGGGATGTGGCAGCTCGATCACGGCACAGTAGGCTCGTGACCGCACGGGTTCCCCGTGCGACCTGCCGAGTCAGCAGCCGAAGGAGTGTCGTTTCGTGGCCATCATCGAACAGGTCGGAGCTCGCGAGATCCTGGATTCGCGTGGCAACCCCACTGTCGAGGTCGAGATCGCTCTCGACGACGGCACCCTCACCCGCGCGGCGGTGCCCTCCGGCGCGTCCACCGGTGAGCACGAGGCCGTCGAGCTGCGTGACGGTGGCGATCGCTACCAGGGCAAGGGCGTGCAGAAGGCCGTCGAGGGCGTCCTCGACGAGATCGCCCCGGCCGTGATCGGTCTCGACGCCGTCGAGCAGCGCACCGTCGACCAGACCCTGCTGGATCTGGACGGCACCCCGGACAAGTCGCGTCTGGGCGCGAACGCCCTGCTGGGTGTCTCGCTCGCGGTGGCCCGCGCGGCCGCCGAGTCCTCGGGCCTGGAGCTGTTCCGCTATGTCGGCGGCCCGAACGCCCACGTCCTGCCGGTTCCGATGATGAACATCCTCAACGGTGGCGCGCACGCCGACACCGGTGTGGACGTGCAGGAATTCATGATCGCCCCGATCGGCGCGCCCACCTTCAAGGAGGCGCTGCGCTGGGGTGCCGAGGTCTACCACACCCTCAAGTCGGTGCTGAAGGCCCAGGGCCTGGCCACCGGTCTGGGTGACGAGGGCGGCTTCGCGCCCGACGTCGCGGGCACCAAGGCCGCGCTGGACCTGATCTCCTCGGCCATCGAGAAGGCCGGCTACAAGCTCGGCACCGATATCGCGCTCGCGCTCGATGTCGCGGCCACCGAGTTCTACAGCACCGCCGACGGTTACAAGTTCGAGGGCCAGAACCGCACCGCCGCGGAGATGACCGCCTTCTACACCGAGCTGCTCGGCCAGTACCCGCTGGTCTCCATCGAGGACCCGCTGTCGGAGGACGACTGGGACGGCTGGGTCTCGCTGACCGACGCCATCGGCGACAAGGTGCAGCTGGTCGGCGACGACCTGTTCGTCACCAACCCGGAGCGCCTGGAGGAGGGCATCGCCAAGGGTGCGGCCAACGCACTCCTGGTGAAGGTCAACCAGATCGGCACCCTGACCGAGACCCTGGACGCGGTCGACCTGGCCCACCGCAACGGCTACAAGACGATGATGTCGCACCGGTCCGGCGAGACCGAGGACACCACCATCGCCGACCTGGCCGTGGCCGTCGGCTCCGGTCAGATCAAGACCGGCGCCCCGGCTCGCTCGGAGCGTGTCGCCAAGTACAACCAGCTGCTGCGCATCGAGGACGCCCTGGGTGACTCGGCTCGCTACGCCGGTGACGTGGCGTTCCCGCGTTTCGCGTTCGAAGGCTGAATAATCGGTAGCTCGTATGGGCTAACGAAATTCGAGGTGTGAGATGACGGAGCGACGGGCGCGCGGCAAGAGTCCTGCGGGACGAAATGACCGCCGCCCGTCGCGATCCGCTTCCACCAAGAAGAAATCGACGACGAAGACGACCCGGGCTCAATCCGGGTCCGGGCAGCGAACGGCCAAGCGCCGGACCGCCGCCAAGTCGAATGTCGAACGGCACGAACACAAGATCCTGGGCCTGTCCACAGGCCGGGCGGTGCTGCTGGCCGCCGTCCTGTGCGGCCTGGCGCTCACGCTGGCGGTGCCGCTGCGCACCTATTTCACCCAGCGCGCCGACGCCAAGGAGCTGGCCGCCCAGCACAGTGTGCTGGAGCAGGAAGTCGCGAATCTGCGCGATCGCCGTGCGCAGCAACAGGATCCGAATTACATCAAGGCCGAGGCCAGGGACCGTCTGCGCCTGGTGATGCCGGGCGAGACGCCCTACATCGTGCAGCTCCCCGACATGGTGCAGCCGGCCATCCCCACTCCCGCCACCAAACAGCGGGCGCCGGACCCCTGGTACACCCAGGTGTGGCACAGCATTTCGTCGCCGCAACCGGCCGCCGCCCCCGCGGCGACCACCCCGCCCCCGCCGGCTCCCGTCCAGGAAGGACAACCCAGGTGACCACTGCCGAGAACGAACCCACCGAGCGCGATCTCGCGATCGTCGCCGGGCAGCTGGGCCGGACTCCGCGCGGCGTGCTGGCCATCGCTTACCACACCCCCGACGGCCTGCCCGCGGTCGTGAAGACCGCGCCCAAGCTGCCCGACGGCACCCCCTTCCCGACCCTGTACTACCTGACGGACCCGCGCCTGACCGCCGAGGCCAGCCGCCTCGAGACCACCGGCCTCATGCGCGAGATGTCCGAACGCCTCACCCGCGACCCGGAATTGGCCGCCTCCTACCGCAAGGCGTACGAGAGCTACCTGTCCGAGCGCAATGCCATCGAGGACCTCGGCACCGATTTCGCCGGCGGCGGCATGCCCGACCGCGTGAAATGCCTGCACGTCCTGATCGCCCACTCCCTCGCCAAGGGCCCGGGCCTGAATCTCCTCGGCGACGAGGCCGTAGCCCTGGCCGCCGACCATGGTTTGCGCGGCACCGCGATTCCGGCAGACTGGCCCAAGTCCGAGGAATACCGCGCCGATTCGGCCTCGTAGTCCCGGTTCATCGGCCGATACGTTCAGCACCAGAGGAATTCAGGGGTCAGCGATGAGTAAGGCAGAGTTCGCCAGTACCTCGGCGGCCGGTGAGGGCGGTCCGGCCGAAGGGCATGAGCGGATCGCGGCGGTCGACTGCGGGACGAATTCCATCCGGTTGCTGATCGCGGATGTGACGCGGGACGCGGACGGGAAGCCGCGTTTGATCGATGTGCATCGGGAGATGCGGATCGTGCGGCTCGGGCAGGGCGTGGACGCGACGGGGGCGCTGAATCCCGAAGCGATCGAACGGACTCGGGTGGCGCTGCACGATTACGTGGAGTTGATGCTGAAGCACGGGGTGGAGCGGGTGCGGATGACCGCGACCTCCGCCACACGCGACGCGTCCAATCGCGAGGACTTCTTCACCATGACCGGCGTCGAGCTGGGGCGGGTGGTGGCCGGATCGCAGGCCGAGGTGATCACCGGTGACGAGGAGGCGCGGCTGTCCTTCGCCGGGGCGGTCGGCGAACTCTCCAGTGCCGCAGGACCTTTCGTGGTGGTCGACCTGGGCGGCGGCTCCACCGAGGTGGTGCTGGGCGACGCCTCCGGCGTGCAGTCGGCGTACTCGGCCGACATCGGCTGCGTGCGGATCACCGAGCGCTGCCTGCACGGGAATCCGCCCACCCCCGAGGAGGTCGCCTCGGCGCGGTTCTTCGCCTCGGAACGACTCGCGCAGGCCTTCGGCGTGGTGCCGGTGGAGCGCGCGCACACCTGGGTCGGCGTGGCCGGAACCATGACCACCATCGCCGCGGTGGCGCTGGATCTGCCCGAATACGATTCGGAGCGCGTGCATCTCACCCGCCTGCCGCTGGCCGAGCTGCGCGGCGTGTGCGATCGGCTGATCGGCATGAACCACGACGAGCGGGCCGCGCTCGGTCCCATGCACCCGGGCCGGGTGGATGTGATCGGCGGTGGCGCGGTGATTGCCGAAGTGCTGGCCGATGAGCTGGCGCGGCGGGCGGGCATTACCGAGCTGATCATCAGCGAACACGACATCCTGGATGGCATCGCTCTGTCCATCGCCTGATCGGGCGGCCAATGCCTGATCAGCGCGCTGTTCAAGCAGATTGAGGACTTTTGTCCCCCGCCCCGCTCATCCTGGACTTTCCCCGGGCAATTGTGACGTAGGTTAATACCTGAGGTTGCTGTCAGATTGCCCAATATGGGAGGGTCTGGGGTATGTCAGAAGTAGTCCACGAGGCGAAACCGGCCGCCGAACGCACCCTGTTCGGCCACCCCATCGGTATCGCGAATCTGTTCGGTGTCGAGCTCTGGGAACGGTTCTCGTTCTACGGCATGCTCACGATCCTCGGGTACTACCTGTACTACTCGCTCGCCGACGGCGGGCTGGGCATGGAGAAGGCCACCGCCACCGGCATTGTCGGCGCGTACGGCGGCCTGGTCTACCTCTCGACCATCCTCGGCGCGTGGGTCGCGGACCGGCTGATCGGTCCCGAGCGCACCGTCTTCTACGGCGGCGTCGTCGTCATGGCGGGACACATCGCGCTGGCGATCCTGCCGGGCCTGACCGGTGTCGGCGTGGGTCTGGTCCTGGTCGCGCTCGGCTCGGGCGGGTTGAAGGCGAATGCCTCCTCGCTGCTGGGCACCCTCTACGACAAGGACGATCCGCGCGCGGACGGCGGCTTCACGCTGTTCTACCTGGGCATCAACCTGGGCGCGTTCGCCGGTCCGATCATCACCGGCCTGCTGCAGTCGCATGTGGGCTTCCACTGGGGCTTCGGCGCGGCGGCGGTCGGTATGGCCATCGGCCTGGCCCAGTACGTGGTGTTCCGCCGCAACCTCGGCGAGCACGGCCGCGATGTCCCGAATCCCTTGCCGTCCAACGCGATTCCGAAGGCCATCGCGGCCGGCGCTGCGGTGATCGCGGTGATCGCGCTGGCGTGGGCCGTCAAGCTGGTCACCCTGTCGAACCTGCCCGACGCGGTCACCTACGTGGTGGCGGCGGCCTCGGTGGCCTACTTCGCGCTCATGCTCACCAGCCCGAAGGTCGATGCCTCCGAACGCACCAAGGTGCGCGCCTACATTCCGCTCTTCATCGCGAACGCGGTGTTCTGGTCGCTGTTCCAGCAGATCTTCACGGTGCTGGCGGTGTACTCCGACGAGCGCATGAACTGGTCGGTCTTCGGCTGGGAGGCGCCGAAGAACTGGATCGGTTCCATGGAGCCGGTCTGGATCATCGCGCTGTCGCCGCTGTTCGCCATCATGTGGACCCGCCTGGGCCGCCGGGCCCCGAGCACGCCGCGCAAGTTCTCCCTCGGCGTGATCGGCATGGGCGCGGCATTCCTGCTGTTCACCCTGTTCTCGGGTTCGCACGGCGCTTCCGTGCCGGCGCTGCTGGTGTTCTTCATCCTGGGCGCGTTCGCGGTGTCGGAGCTGATGCTCTCGCCGATCGGCCTGTCGGTCACGACCAAGCTGGCGCCGCGGGTCTTCCGCTCGCAGATGATGGCGCTGTACTTCTTCTCGGTCGCCATCGGCACCTCGATGTCGGGTGTGCTCTCGAAGTACTACGACCCCTCGCACGAGCTCGCCTACTTCGGCATCACCGGACTGGTGGCCATCGTGGTCGGCGTGATCGTCTGGGGCATCTCGCCGTGGATCACCCGCCACATGGAGGGCGTGCACTAGTCACGTGTACGCGGACTAGTCGTCAGTACTTAAGTACGACAGATTCCGGGGCCGTCCGATCTCAATAACGTTCTTCTCATCAAGTTCGGCACAACGAGGAGAACGAAATGAGCGACATGAACGAGCTGGTCGAGCGCTACCTGACCGCGTGGAACACCACCGATGCGAGCGCCCGGGCGGCCCTGGTGGCCGAGATCTTCACCGAGGACGCGGAATACACCGATCCGCTGGTGTCGGTGCGCGGCCACGCCGGCCTCGACGCCACCCTCGCGGCGGTGCAGGGACAGTTCGCCGGGCTGGAATTCACCCTCGGCGCACCGGTCGACACCAACCACCACATCGTCCGATTCACCTGGCACCTGGGCGCTCCCGGCGCCGAGCCGCTGGTCATCGGCTTCGACGTGGCGGCCGTCGCCGAGGACGGGCGCATCGAGCGCGTCTACGGATTCCTCGACCAGGTACCCGCCGGCCTCTGAGCCGATCGACGGCCGCCGAGTTCATCGGCGGCCGCCGGGCCCACCGAAAATCTCTGTCATACAAGGACTTCCCATGTTCTTCACCACTCCCACCGACGGCACCACGCTCGCCTACGAGGATTACGGCACCGGCACTCCGATCGTGTTCATCGCCGGTTGGTCGATGCCCACCGATATGTGGGAGCGCCAGGTTCCGTTCTTCCTGGAGCAGGGCTACCGCTGCGTCCTGCTGGACCGCCGCGGCCACGGCCGCTCCGATCGCCCATCCTCCGGCTATGACACCGACACTCGCGCAGACGATCTCGCGGGCCTGATGGAGCATCTGGACCTGCGGGACGCGATCCTGGTCGCCCACTCCGGCGGCAGCGGTGAGGTGGTCCGCTACCTGGCGCGCCACGGCGCCGACCGAGTCTCGCGAATCGCGATGCTGGGCGCCGCGATTCCGTTCCTGCGGCAGACCGCCGACAATCCGATCGGCGTTCCCGACGAACTCATCGAGGCCACCCTGAATGATCTGGCTCACGATCGCGCGCAGTGGCTGGCCGACCGGGTGCAGGGCTACTACGCCACCCACATGGGTACCCGGGTGACCCCGGCGATGATGGAGAACGAGGTGCGGCGCAGCATGAGCTGCTCTCCGTACGCGGCGGTGGAGACTCAGCGGGCGATCTTCGTGACCGACCACCGTGCCGACGTCGCGGCCTGCCCGGTGCCGATGCTGCTGCTGCACGGCATTCCAGACCAGTCGATTCCGATCGACCTCGGCAGCCGCCGCGCGGTCGAACTCGCCCCTGACGCCATCCTGAAGAAATACCCGGATGCCGGACACGGCCTGTACCACAGCCACTTCACGCAGGTGAATGCCGACATCCTCGATTTCATCAAGGCGTGACGGCATGGCGGTCGGGCTATCGGAGTTGTGCGGCAAGCCCTTTCAGCTCGCCGCGCGAGGTGACGCCGAGCTTCGGGTACGCCTTGTAGAGGTGGTAGCCGACGGTGCGGTGGCTCAGGAACAGCTGGGCGGCGATATCCCGATTGGACAGGCCCCGGGCGGCCAGCCGGACGATCTGCAATTCCTGCGGAGTGAGTCCGGTGGCCGCGGTCCGGGTCGGGGCCGGATCGGCTCCGGAGGCTTCGGCGGCTCCTGCGGCGGTGAGTTCGTGGCGGGCTCGCCGGGCCCACGGGTCCAGACCCAGGCGTTCGAAGACCCCGAGGGCCTCGTGCAAGTGGGTGCGGGCCTCGGACCTTCGGCGCGCACGGCGGAGCCATTCGCCGTAAAGCAATGCGGTCCGGGCGAATTCGATGGGGCGGGCCTCGCGATCGTGCGTCTCCAAGGCGCGAAGATAGAGAGTCTCGGCGTTCTCATCGTCCAGCAGTGCGCGGCAGCGTAGTACGAGTGCCTCCGCCCACGGCTGACCCACCGACTCCGCCCAGCCTTCGAAGTTGCTGAAAGGTGCCGCGGCGCGGTCCGTCTCGCCGAGGCGGACAGTGGCCTCGACCAGGTCGGGGACCGAGCGGGTGGCGCAAATATGGTGATTGAACGGGGATTTCGTCAACCGCTCGAAGCGCGATAGTGCGGCCTCGGCACGACCCGCGCCGAGTTCGAGCAGTCCCAGTGACCAATGCGCCCAGGGCGCGCCCGGCGCGACCGCTCCCGGGGTATCCCCGGTCAGACCGAGTTCGGCGTGCGCCCGGCACTCGTCCTCGTTCCCCTGCAAGGCATCCAAATGAGCCAGGACACTGCTGAGTTGGCGAACCCACTGCTGCTGGCCGGTATCGCGCGCCAGATCGCGAGCCTCGAGCGTGGCGGTGCGCGCATCACGCAGGCGGCCGGTGAAGATGTCCGCCTCGGCGGCGAAGAACAGGACGGTCGGCAGTCGCCCGGCCGCACCGGCGGACCGATACCTGGCCTCCAAGGATTTGGCCAGATCGAAGGCCGGACCGTCTTGTCCGCGCGCGAGGGCGACGCCGCACACGATCGACAGGATCTGGTCGGAAACCTCGCCCCGAGAGCGGATTTCATCGAGTATCTCGGTGAGAGCAGGCGGTGTTCCCGGACCTCGGTCGAACAGTACGCCGATGAACCGCACCACCGGTGTCACCGGCGACTGCTCCGGTAACCGCAGGTCCGCAAGGTGTTTCAGGACTTCCCGCAGGTCGGCTTCGCCGAGGTACCAGCCGGTGTGCATGGCCTGCACCAGCATGCCCGCCGCCTGCTCGGGCTCGGTGTCCGCGATGCTCGTTGCCGCCTCGATCAGCAGCCGGTGCGCTTCGGGGAATTCGCCCTGCCAGAATCGGGCCAGCGCATGTACTTGGGAAAGCCTGGCGCGCAATGCTTCCGAACCTGTGGCGCGGGCGGTGCGCCGGGCCAGGTCCCCGGCCCGTCCCACATCCCCGGCCTCCAATGCCGCCTGCGCGGCCAGCGCCTGCCGTCGGGTGCGATCCTCCGGCCGCTCACTGAGCCGGGCCGCACGATCGTAGGCCGCGGCCGCCGCCTTGTACCCGCCGCGCTCACGTGCTCGAACGGCGCTGTGCTCCAGGGCATCCGCCACCTCGGAGTCGGGGCCGAGCGCCGCTGCCGCGCGATGCCAGGCGCGGCGGTCCGCCTGCTCGGGTGTGTGCAAGACCTCGGCCAGTGCGCGATGCACCGCCAATCGCTGCCCCATCGGGGTGCGCTGATACACCGCCGCGCGAATCAGGGGATGCCGGAAGGCGATCGAGAGGTCCGTCCTGGCCAGCAGGCCCGCGGTCTCGGCGGGGGCGAGGTCGTCGATTCCCGCGCCGAGCTCGGCCGCTGCGCTCAAAACCACGGCGGCGTCGCCGGTTTCGTCGGTGGCGAGCACCGTGAGCAGAGTTCGGGTCGCTTCGGGCAAGCGGCTGATGCGGCCGTGAAATGCCAGGCGCAGCCGGTCTGTCAGCGGCAGCGCGCCGGCGGCGAGATCGGCGGTGGGTTCGGCGGCCATGGCGAGCGGCAACTCGCGCAGGGCGAGGGGATTGCCGCGCGCCTCGGCCAGCAGCCGGTAGCGCACGGTGGGGGAGAGGGTGTGCCCGCCGGGCAAGGTCGCCGAATCCTGAAGCAGAGCCGCCGACGCCTCGGGTGACAATCCGGCCAGGCGCTGTTCGGGCAGCCCGGTCGCTTCGAAGGAGCCCTCGCCCTCGCGGACGCCGAACAGCACGGCGATGCCCTCGGAGTACAGGCGGCGGGCCGCGAACAGCAGCGCGTCCTGTGAGGCCCGGTCGAGCCATTGCGCGTCGTCCACGATGACCAGCAGTCCGGATCCGTCGGCGTGGTCGGTGAGCAGCGAGAGCACCGCGAGACCGGTCAGCATGGGTTCGCCGCCGCCGGATCCCAGCCCGAGCGCGCCCGACAGTGCCGCGCGCTGCGGTTCCGGCAGATCGGCGAGTCGGCCCAGGGCGGGGCGCAATAGCAATTGCAGCCCGGCGAAGGGTAGTTCGGCCTCTACCTCGATGCCGGTTCCGCGCAGTATTCGCAGGTCACCCGCCTGCGCGGCGGCGTAGTCCAGCAGTGCGGTCTTGCCGATCCCGGCCTCGCCACGCAGTACCAGCGCCCCGCTGCGCCCTTCGCGCGCGTCCTCGATCAGCCTGTCGAGCTCTTGCTGTTCCCGCTCCCGACCCCGGAGCGGCGGAACCTGGTCGGCCACTGTCGTTCTCGCTTCCATCGGTGTCCATCATGACCCGTGCGCGATTCCGGGAACGTGACCTGACTCACTGATCAATCTTGACGCATCTGATAAGCACAGGTGGCGGCGCATTTTCGACACCGCATGACGGCCCCAAACGTCCGTTAATCGGATGAATTTTGTCGGACCCTGCCGGAATACTGATGCGCGACCGATGAGTTGAGTGATCTGTATCCGTCTGCACTGCTGTAGGTCCGGTTGGCCACAGTCACCGACTCGATATCGGGCCCGCGCTACCCCTCGATCACACGAATACCACCGGAGGTTTTCCGATGCCCGACATATCCGCTAGCTCGACCAAGCAGCGGACGCCAACCGTCATCCGGTTGCTGGTGCTCGCGACCTTCACGGTGATCCTCAACGAGACCATCATGATCAACGCGATTCCGCGGCTCATGACGGATCTCCATGTGAGCGAGCGTTCCGCACAATGGGTTTCCACCGCGTTCATGCTCACCATGGCGGCGGTCATCCCGGTGACCGGCTGGTTCCTGCAGCGCGTCAGCACCCGTCGCGCCTACACCCTCGCCATGGGCACCTTCCTGGTCGGCACCGCCGTCGCCGCCATCGCGCCGACGTTCGCCGTCCTGCTGATCGGCCGCGTGGTCCAGGCGGGCGGCACCGCGGTCATGATGCCGCTGCTGATGACCACGCTGATGACGGTCGTCGACGAGAAGGACCGCGGCCGGGTCATGGGCAATGTCACCCTGGCCATCTCGGTGGCCCCCGCCATGGGTCCGGTCATCTCCGGCCTGGTGCTCCAGATCGCTTCCTGGCGTTGGCTGTTCGTGCTGGTGCTGCCGATCGCGGGTGTGGTGACCGTGTTCGGTCTGCGCAACCTGGAGAACGTCGGTGAGCCGCAGGCGGGTTCGATCGACTGGTTCAGCGTGGTGTTCGCGGGCTTCGGTTTCGGCAGCCTGGTGTACGGCCTGAGCAAGTTCGGCGAGGGCAGCGCCCTCACCCCGTCGCTGATCGTCGCCGCCGGTGTGGTCCTGATCGCCATCTTCGCGTTCCGCCAGCTCTCGCTGCAGCGCAACAGCACTCCGCTGCTGGACCTGCGTGTGCTGCTGGCCCCCACCTACGCCAAGTCGCTGCTGCTGATGGCGGTCGCGTTCCTGGCCATGATGGGTTCGATGATCCTGCTGCCGCTGTACCTGCAGAACCTGCGCGGGCTGAGCCCGCTGGCGACGGGCCTGCTGGTCATGCCCGGTGGTCTGGCCATGGGTCTGCTCGGCCCGACAGTCGGCAAGATCTTCGACCGGTTCGGCGCGCGAGTCCTGGTGATTCCCGGTGCCATCGGCATCACCGCCGCGCTCGCGGGCTTCACCCAGTTGTCCCTGACCTCGCCGTACGCTCTGCTGGTGGCGCTGCACGTGCTGCTGATGCTGTCGCTGGCCGCGGCCTTCACACCGGTCTTCACCCTGGGTCTGGGCGCGCTGCCGATGCACCTGTACTCGCACGGCAGCTCCATGCTGGCGACCCTGCAGCAGGTGGCGGCCGCGTTCGGTACCGCGCTCGTCGTGGTGGTCATGACCTCGCGGGCCGATCACCTGAATGGCACCGTGGCAAACCCGCTCGAGGCTCCGCTGTCCGGTATGCGGCTGGCGTTCCTGGTCTCGGCGGCCCTGTCGGTCGTGGTGATCGTGATGGCGGTGCTGCTGCCCAACCGTTCGGCGGCCGGGCATCACGGCGCCGAGATCCCGGATCCGGTGGACGAGGTCCCGGCCGATGCCGTGGCTACCGAGATCCCGGATTCGGTGGATGAGGCGGACTTCCCCGAGGTGCAGCTGGTCAAGGACTGACGTTCCGGTTTGAAGGCGCCCATGGCTTTTCGAGGCCATGGGCGCTTTCGCGTTCCTACACCGCGAATTTCACCGCGAGCGCGATACCGCATCCGGCGGCGATGACCCGCAGGCTGTTGCTGGGCAGCCGCCGCGCCACCACCGGCCCGACCCGTCCACCGAGCAGGAAGCCCAGGGCGAGCGGTGCGACGAACATCCAGTGCACCGGACCGTAGAACGCGAATCCGATTGCGGCCGCGCCGTTCGCGCACATCGAGGTGACGCTCTTGACCGCATTGGCGCGCTGCGGCGACCACTCCGGGTACCTGGCCGAAATGATGGCCAGGATCAGAATCCCGCCCGCCGCACCGAAATACCCGGCGTAGACGGCGGCGGCGAACAGCAGTACGGCGAGAAGGGCGTTGCGCCAGGCTTTTCCGGCGTCGCTTGTGTGCTGCCAGCGTTTGGTCAGCGATGGTTGCGCCAGCAGGAATATCGACGCCCCGCCGATCAGGAACGGCACCACGAACTGGAAGGTCGAAGCGGGCGCGATCAGCAGCAGCACCGCCCCGATCGCGCCGCCGATCGCCGCGACCACACCGAGCCGCAGCACCGTGCGCCGCGTTCCGGCCAGCTCCTGCCGCGATCCGGCCGCCGCCCCGACTCCGGTGAAGATGAGTGCCACGGTATTGGTGACATTGGCCGCCACCGGCATCAAACCCATGCCGAGCAATGCGGGATAGGACACCAGCGAGGCCAGGCTGACCAGCACGCTGACCAATCCGGCCGCGAACCCGACAGCTATCAGCTCGGCCGCCTCGAGGACGGTCACCGCCGCTCACCGGGCCGGATACCCAAACACCCAGCGCTCACCGGGACATCCTACGAATCGGGTCACCGCGGCTCACCGGGGCCCGGACGATAACCGATCCTTATCGCTGAATGCTCGGGCTGCTCATTGGTCCGGCCTCCGATTTCCGGTGAACTGAATGTCATGAGCACCACGAACGAGACCCGCACCGTCATCGAGAACTACATCCGCGCGCTGCAGAGCGGCGAGGCGGTCGAGCGGCGCAATGAATTCTTCACCCCCGACGCCACCTGGACGTTGGCCGGGGACCTGCCGACCTCGGGCACCTGGGTCGGCCCCGATCAGATCTTCCACGGTTTCCTGCCCGCCATGCTGGAGCGCTTCGACATCACCGCGCCGATGAGTCAGGAGGTGCGCGGCGTGCTCGCGGACGGCGACCGGGCCGTCGCCGAGTGGACCACCCGCGCGACCACCGCGGCGGGGGAGTCGTACGTCAACGACGTGGTGATCGCCTTCCGGGTGGTGGACGGGCGCATCGCGGAGGCCCGCGAGTACTTCGACACCGGCTACGCGCATCGACTGCTCTTCGCCGCCAAGTAGATTCGATGGTCGGTAGTAGGAAAGAAGGAGTTCTTCATGCGAGTACTGGTCATCGGCGCCGGTGGGTACCTGGGTTCCGCTGTCACCGAGCGGTTTTCGAGCCTGGGTCACGACATTGTCGTGCTGGCCCGGCCCGGCAAGGCGGCGGGTGACTACGAGACCCGCACCGGCGATCTGACCGATCCGGCCTCCCTCACCGCCGCGGTCACCCCCGATATCGACGCCGTCATCAACCTCGCCACCCCCAGCGGCGATCAGGCCGTCGACGCCGCCGCCATCACCGCGCTGACCGATCCGCTGCGCGGCACCGGCAAGTCGTTCGTCTACACCAGCGGCGTCTGGGTGCTCGGCGCCACCGACGCCGCGGACGAAACCACCCCCACCAACCCGATTCCGATCGTCGGCTATCGCCCGACCATCGAACAGCAGGTCCTCGACCTCGCCGATGAGGGCGTCCGCGCCGCCGTCGTCCGCCCCGGCATCGTCTACGGCCGCGGCGGCGGAATCCCCGCCCTCCTGGTGGATCTCGCGCGCAAGCACGAGTCCCCCGTGGTCATCGCCGACCCGTCGGTGGTCTGGCCCATGGTCCACGTCGATGACCTCGCCGACCTCTTCGCCAAGGTCATCGACGCGGCCCCCGCCGGCTCCGTCTGGCACGCCATCACCCAGCCCGCCGTCCCCGTCTCCGACCTGGCCGCCGCCGCCTCCCACGCCGCCGGCGTCACCGGCAAAACCACCATCATCCCCCTCTCCCAGGCCCGAGCCGACCTCGGCGACCACTTCGCCGACGCCCTCGCCCTCAGCCAAACGGTCACCGGCCGAGCCGCCTCCGACCACCTGAACTGGCAACCCAAGTCCCCCACCGCAATAGCCGACCTCAGCACCGGCTCCTACCGCTGACCGACGCATCCACTCCTGTGCGGGCGGACCCCAATAACTCGGCTCGCCGAAGTCGATCCCCTTCCGGTTCTTGGGGTCCGGGCCGTACCTGTTGGGCCCGTGGGTGTCGTGAATGGCAGCGATTTCTCGTGAAGTCTGCTGAAATACAAAGCGGTATTTCAGAATTGGGGGGCTCGGTGAGACGCATGCTGGGTCGGATGGGCCTCACGGTCTTGATCGCGCTCGCCGGCATGGTGTCGGCGTCCGGGCAGAGTGGCGCGCAAGCCGATGCGGTGTGCCGGGATGTGGAGGTGCCGGTGCAGTTGGCGGGGCGGCCCGAGCGAGTGTACGGCCGAGTCTGTGATCCGGCGGGCGGGCCGTCGGCAGTGTTGCAACTGCTGGTGCCGGGGATTACCTATGACCACCACTACTGGGATATGCCGGGATTCGACGGGAAGTACTCATACGTCCGATATGCCGCCGCGGCAGGGTATTCGACGTTCGCCATCGATCGGCTCGGGACGGGGCGAAGTTCGCGTCCGGATGCATTGAACGTGACCGCCATGTCCGACGCGGATGTCATTCATCAGGTGGTGCAGGCGGTGCGGGCAGGTCAACTGGAGCAATGCTGGGGGCACGTCGTCACCGTCGGGCATTCTCTCGGTACGGTCATCGCCGAACAGGAGGCTGCGGTCTATCGGGACGTGGATGGCCTGATCGTCACCGGCTGGCTGAACCCGCCCGGCATTCCCCAGAGCCTCGACCTGCTCGCCCGCCATGGTGCTGCCACGCCGGATAACGGTGTGCCCCAATCGGATTCACTTCCGTGGTATCTGACAACCACACCAGGTGCCAGATCGTTCTTCTACGCCCCGGGCACCTACGATCCCGAATTGCTGGCCGTCGACGAACAGTACAAGCAGACGGACACCCTCGGCGAAGTCGCGACGGTTACCGCGCCCATGTTCGTCGAAGCGCTCAGCCCGATCTCGGTCCCGTCCTTGCTGGTCGTCGGTGATGCGGACGTATTTTTCTGCACCCCAATGGAACAGAGCCCCTGCACCGCGCGGCAGGCGCTCGAATCCCAGCGGTGGTTCTTCACGCCACAGGCGGGTTTGCAAGCCCACGTCCAGCCCGCCGCCGGTCACAACATCGCTCTGTCCCTGACCAACCGGGACGGCTTCGACGCCATGCTCGACTGGTTGCGGGCTACGTTTCCTGCTTGACCCCGAATCCTGTTCTCCAGGTTGGGAAATGCGGCTCCCAACCGAGCGAGCGCGCCAGGGTGTTGGTGGCTCCGCGCTCCCAGGGGGCTCGGCCGGTGGCCGGGGTCGGGGCGGGGGCGTCGAGGGCTGCTGCGAGGACGGGTACCCATTCGCGGGCGGGGGTGGGTTCGTCGTCGACGATATTTACTGTGCCGGTGGGCCATTCGAGGGCCGCGACGGCGGCGCGGGCGGCGTCGGTTACGTGTATGAATGAGGTCACCGCGTCGTTGGGTGGGAGGCCGCCGAGGAACTTTGCGGCTGGATCGGTTGAATCTCCGTGTAGGACGGCTTCGGCTACGCCGCCGCGTCGGTACCAGGTGCCGGGGCCGTACAGCGTGCCGTAGCGCAGTACTACGTGTTGGTCGAGTTCGCGTACTGCTTCTTCCAGGGCGACGATGCCGTTTATCGTGGTGATTCGTGGCTCGCCTGCGCTGAGGTCCAGCGGCACGCTCTCGTCGGCAGGGGTGTCGCCGGGCTCGTAGGCCCAGGCGATCGATTGCGCCACAAGGCGTTTCACGCCTGCCTGTTCGGCGGCGTCGACCAGGTTCCTGGTACCTATGCGCCGGATCCGTCCGTTGTCGGCGGAGGTGCCTCCGCTCAACGACGTCAACTGATGGATTACCGCGTCCGGTGCCGCCGCGGCGACAGCCCTCGTGACGGCTTCGGCGTCGAACGCGTCGACGACCACGCCCTCGGCTCCCGCCGCTTTCAGCTCGGCGATGCCCTCCGCCCGTCGTGATGTTCCGACCACCTGATGCCCGTCGGCGACCAACTGCTCGACGAGAACCCGGCCGATGGCGCCGGTAGCACCGGCTACGAACACTCGCATGATTCCTCCTTCGCTCGGGATCCAGTCAAACCAAAGGATCTGACCCGATCAATGCGCTATTTCGCAGCACACCGATAACCGCGCCTTATCGCATGGTGCCGGGTTCGCTACTTTCCGATGTGGACGACGCGGGCCCAGTTGGGTGGGTTGTCGGGGACGTAGTCCGGGTCGTTCTCACTCCAGGAGCGTTCGCGGCGGAACAGGCCGACCACTGTGCGGCAGGGTGGGCGGGTCGTGGGCCAGGGGGTGAAGCCGTCGGTCAGGACTACCAGGATGTCCGGGCGGGGTTGAGCGCGTAGGGCTTTGGTGAAGCCGGTGCGCAGGTCGGTGCCGCCGCCGCCCATGAGGGGGATGCCGCCGGCTTGGCAGAGGGGGACGGCGACGCGGGCGGCGGCGTCGCAGGAGAGGACGGTGACGAGGTCGCGGCGGCCGCCTACGGCGCGGCTGACGGCGGCGGTTTCCAGTAGGGCGCTGCCCAATTCGGTGTCGCTGACCGAGCCGGAGGTGTCGATGATGATGGTGACTCGGGGTGGGGTGCGGCGGAGGCTGGGGAGCACGATGCCTGGGGTGGCGCAGGCGCGGCGGGCGGGGCGGCCGTAGGTGTAGTCGTCGCCCGCGCCGGCGGCGGAGGTGGCGGAGCGGATGGCGGCGCCCAGTAGTTCGCGCCAGGGCTGGGTGGGGTGTACGGCCTCCTCGGCCCAGCGTCGCCAGCCTTCGGGGGCATTGCCCGGTCGGCCGGAGATGCCTTGTGCCACTCGGAATATCACCGCGTCGCGCTGCTGTTCGGTGAGTCCGTCCGCGCCGTCGGGGCCCAGTTCCCATTCGCGGTCCAGGCCGTCGGCGCCGCTGCCGCAGTCGAGCCAGGCCAGGTCCGCGGAGATGTGGGTGAGGCGGAACTGGTGCAGGTAGTCCTCCATGAGTTCGCCGGGCCGTAACCCCAGCACCGCCGGTGTGACAGCGCCTTCGGGCTCGACCAGGCCGTCACCGAATGCGTCGTCGTTGATCTCGGCGTCCGCGGCGATATTCATGCGGAGGCGTTCGGTCGGACCGGTGAGGTTGTGTTCCCGCGCGAATCGGTCACTGCGGCCGTGGTGATCGCGCAGCAGATGCGAAACCTCGTGCACCAGAACCGAAGCGAGGTCCTCCACGGAGGTGCGGTCCACGAAGACCGGCGATGCGTAGCACCGCCAGTAGCGATCGACACTCATGGTCGGCACCCCTCGCGATTCGACCAGATGCAATGCGTAGAGCGCGGTCGCCAGGTACGGCCGGGCCCGGACGGCCAAAAGGCGTGCGGCGTAAAGTTTCTCGAAATCCAGCGGCATGCGGTTCTCGGTCATCGCGCCACCTGCGCGGCGACGCGCTCCGCGGCCCGATCCGCGCCCCGGGACACCGACACCATTCCGGCGAGCCGCTCGATCGACTTCGGTACCTCCCAATTGCCTTGTCGCAGTGTGGCGAGCGTGGTGGCGGGCACGACCACGAGGTCCGGGGCTCCGGTCTCGACGGCCTTGACCAGCAGCGCCCACGCCGCGTCCCAGCGGGACCGATCCGGTTGCCTGCGGACCGCGGCCACCACACCGTCGAGCACCGCCTGCCGCAGATCTCCGCGTTCGGGCAGCTCGGCCGCGGCCGGATCGCGCAGCAGCACTTCGGGATCGGGCAGATCCATGCGATCGATGCTGGTGAGCAGTTCGAAGCCGGGTCCGTCACCGACGGCGCCGCGGATCAGCAGCGACAGCACATCCGGGTTCGCACCGGCGGCGGTGGCGAAGGCGATCAGCCGCACCGTCATCTCCCAGCTCCGCGGCGACGGCCAGGCGCCGCCGCGACGGGTCTCGCCGCTGGGGAGTTGATGCACGAGTTTGGGCCGGGCCGTGAGCAGTTCGCAGACCGCGCGCCGCGCGTAAGCGACTGCACCCGTGAGCTTTACCGGATCGAGCATGGGCAGGGTGGCGCGCGGCCAGGTGCCGCCGAGGCCGCGGATGACCACCTCGTGGTCGTGAGTCCACTGCAGGTGCACGAACCGGTTGGCGAGCGGCGGGCTCAACTCCCACCCGTCGGCCGCCGACGAGCGCGGGTTGGCCGCCGCGACGATGCGGACGTCGGGAGGCAGCTGGAGCGTGCCGATCCGCCGCTCCAGGACCAGGCGCAGCAGGGCCGCCTGCACCGCGGGCGGCGCGGTCGACAGTTCGTCCAGGAACAGCAGGCCCTTACCGGCGCGCACCAGACGGACGGCCCAGTCCGGGGGAGCCATCGGGACGCCGTCTGCCGCGGGATCGTCGCCGATGATGGGAAGGCCCGAAAAGTCCGATGGCTCATGGACACTCGCGATCACGGTGGTGAGCGGCAGCTCCAGGGTTTCGGCCAGCTGGGTCAGGGCGGCGGTCTTGCCGATGCCGGGTTCGCCCCACAGCAGGACCGGGAGGTCGGCGGCGACGGCCAGGGTGAGGGCTTCCAGTTGGATGTTCGTGCGCGGTTCCGTGGTGGTTTCGCGCAGCAGGTTCAGCAGGTCCGAGGCCACGTCGAGCTGGGACGCGGGTGGATTCGAAGGGACAGCGCGGAGCGTATTTGCATGCATGTATGAATCACCTTGGGGTTGAGAAGAATTGAGTGGACGCGCGAAGTCAGCGCGTGGACGCGTGGCGTGGATGCGCGCGGTAAACCTGGTGCGGGGAAGCTTGGTGTGGGGGACGGCGACGCCGGGCGATGTCGGGGCCATCGTTGAACAGCCCGGCTCGGAACAGCCCGTAGGTGATCCGCTTCCGCGCGGCCGCTTCCAGTTCGTCCCGCAGCGCGCCCTCGCGCAGTGCGGCACCGGGCCCGAGCAGGCCCTCGACTACGGCCAGCGCACCGGCGATATCGCCGTGGCGCAGTCGTTCCCGGACCCCGACGAGACAATCCGGATGCCGATGCGCCCGGTCGATGGCCTGCAGGCAGGGCAGTGGCGTGCCGGTCAGGGCGGCGAGCAGTTCCTCGCGACGGACCTCGACCGGGTCGTGATCCAACGCCGTCAGCACGCCGTCGAGCAGACCGATTCGGTGCCGTTCACCTCGGCAGTTCACCAGGTGTGGCTCCACTCGACCTGTGTCGCAGGATCGTTCGACGCGTGGGCGGTCCGATGCGAGGGCCGACGCGACCAATGGATGCAGCCGGTCGGGCGTGATGGCACCGGCCCGGAGCAATTCCAGATCGGGGAGCACCCGGGTCGCCGCGTCCGGAAGGATCGGTAGCGCGGATATTTCGCCGGGTGGATATCCCTCCACGATTCGCAATTGTGGCTGATGGCCTGGGTCCGTTCGCAATTCGGCGATCAGACGCTGACCTCCGAGCCGGATTGCCAACGGTCCCGCCGAGCGCCCCTCGGCGCGCAGCAGTATCGCTGCTTCGGCCGTCCACTGATCGAATAGCGCTGCTCCGGAACGTATCCCGAGCTCGGCGGCCCTCCGTGCATCCCACAGGTGACGATGGAGATCCAACCGGAAACGTCGGTCGGGTCGCGGACGCGGATGCAGGCCGATACTGGCGTCGGGACGACCTTCGTCCCACAGTGCGAGAACGATCCGCTGACCGGCATCGGCCCAAGCCGGTGGAGTCCGCACCACCAGGTGCACGGAATCGGCTCTACCGCAATGGCTTCCGGATCCAGCGACATGGTATCTGGCCAGCGTCACGGTCAACGCCGGCCGCAGTAACCCGTCCGGCGCAACCCTGGGCATATGCCAGCGCAGCAGATCCGGCGCCAGATGGCGCAGATCGTCCCGCACCCTCCGGACCAGCTCCGGACCGTGAGTACGAGCCAATGAACGTAGATTGACGTCGACATCGAAACCCGCCGCGGCACAGGCCCCGGCCCAATCCCCGACACTCCGTCGGGCGCTTGCGGTTTCGATCATGTCGGGCGGCACGGCGAACTCGCGCACGCGCAGCCAGCGGGAAATTCGGGATTCGCTCCCGTTCGCGATCGGTTGGTGCATCAGCACTCACCTGTTGCGAACGAGACCCCCAATCCTTGATCAGAATGAGTCATCATCGTCCCGATCATAACGCCCCCACCCGACCCGGGCTACCCGACCACGTGAGGGGGCAGCCGGAACTGCTCGGCGCGGTGCGACAGCCGTTCGGCGAAGGTCTCGACCCATTCCTCCGACTGCGTCATGTCGGGGTGCTCGTCGATTCGCCGCTGTGCCTTCCGCGGCGAAACGCTGACCCGTCTCTTGGAACCGCCCGGAACGGCCTGCATTGCGAGCAGTCGCACGCCCCAGCCGATATAGGATTCGACGCTCATCCCGGCGCATTCCGCGGCGTCGTTCAGGGCGAGCCATTCGCTGTCATCCACCGTCACGGTCACCGTGACATCCCTGGTCACCATAGTTCGACAACACTAGACCCGAGTTGCTCTCGCAACGTGTCGAAACCCGATAAGGAGCCGTAAGGGTTTCAGCGACCTCCTCGAGTGGCCTGCCCGATCCCGCCGGGGGCTGGCGCGTGTGGTCCCCTTCGCGACGCCTCGAGTCCCTGGCATCCGTGTCGCGAACACGCTTGGATTCATAGGCAAGATCGCTGCGTTTCGATGACAACGGAGGATTCGGATGAAGAAGCTCGTCGCCATTACCGCTGTGACCGCAGGGCTCCTGGCGCCCATGGCCACCGCTACCGCGCAAACCCGCACGGAGCCGACGGCCGCCACACCGATCGCCGCCGCCCCGCAAGCGGCCCCGGTCGGCTCATGGTCGGAGGACATCTTCTGCGCCGTGATCCGATTCCTGAAGGGCGGCTGGGCCGGCAGGCCGACCGACTGCTCATTCTGAGCGCCACTAGCCTCGCGACCTTGCCCCAGGTCGGGTCCGAGGCTCGCTTCGGTTACCGCGCGTCGGTCCAAAGCCTGACCGGCTGCACATCGTCCGGATCGGCCCATTCGGGTTGCGGCGGCGCCTGCACGGCGGCCTTCTTCTCGTCCCGGAGAAATTGCTCATAAACCTTGTGCGCCTGCGCTTCCGCGTCCGCTCTCGCCGCCCGGTACTGCGCGATGATGGTCTGCTCGAGCCGTTCGATGCCCGGCTGTCGACGATGTCGAAGACTCGGAGTGGAATCTCTTCTACGACGACGAGACCGGCGATGTGAAGTCATACGACTCGAACTGGGAAACCATCAAAAAGCGCTGGGGCAACCCGGCTTCCGTCGCCTGGAAGACCGCCGCCTGCCTCACCCTGGGGGCGAGCCTCAAGCAGGCGTTCTGGGATGTGCAGGAAACCGACAAGATCGGCGCGCGCAATCTGGCCACGAAACTCGAGGGTGTATCCGAAGACGTCAAGAAGGCGCTGGCCGGTATTCCGGAGGACGCCACGCTCGCCGATATTCTCCAGAAGTACCAGGTGGCCGCGAGGACGAGGCCGAAGAGTTCGGGAAGAACAATAAGTACACCGCCGTGAATCCGGACTCGAAGGATGAGGGTCATGGCGACGCGGCCCGGCATGCCTACTGGAACGCGCGTATGACACAGGAGTTCGGTGCCGACTGGGCCAAGCAGTACGCCACCGCTCATGAGAGCGGCGGCGGAAACGGTCCGCAGCGAGAGGCGATGGACCTGCTGAACGCCAAGAGCGGAGGGCTCCGAACCTATTGACCGCGAGGTCGAACGGCTTGGCCATCCCGCGATTGCCGCGGCGAGAAACACCAGCGCTGGTCAGCTACGCAGCAGGGTGGCGAGACGTCGGATCGCGCCGTGGACGCCGAGGCCGCCGAGGGCGAGCAGGTAGGCGAGGTTGATCAGCATGGTGGGGGTGAGGGTGCCGGTGGCTAGGCCTCGCATGAGGTCGATGCCCTGGTAGAGGGGGAGGCAGCGGATCAGCCATTGCAGTGGTTGGGGGTACACGGTGAGGGGGAAGAAGGTGGTGGAGAAGAGGAACATCGGGACCAGGGCGAGGTTGATGTAGTCGAACTGGGCGGTGGAGCGGAGGAATGTCACCAGGGTCATGCTGAGGCCGGCGAAGGCGAAGGCCACCAGGAGGGCGGCGGGGAGGAGGGCCAGAGCCCACCAGGAGGTGAAGAGGCCGAGTAGGGCGGTTACGGCGAGGAACGCGATCGAGTAGAGGCCGCTGCGGAGGATGGCCCAGCCTATTTCGCCGAGGACGATGTCGGCGGGGCCGATCGGGGTGGCGAGCATGGCGTCGTAGGCCTTGGTGTAGCGCAGTTTCAGGAAGACGTTGTAGGTGCATTCGAAGACCGCGCCGTTCATGGCGGCGGCGGCCAGCAGTGCGGGGGCGACGAAGGCGGCGTAGCCCATTGGATGGCCGCCGGGGCCGGTGACCTGGGTGACGAGCGTGCCGAAGCCGAGCTGGAAGGCCAGCAGGTACGCCAGAGGTTCGACCACGCCGGAGGCCAGCATCACCCACGAGTGCCGGTTGACCAGCAGGGAGCGTTCGACGATCACGCCGGAGCGGCCGCTGTAGAGGCCGGGTGGCAGCACCCGCAGCAGCAGTCCACGGCGGGCCGGTTCGGTCAGTACGGGCATCTCAGAACACCAGCCGCCGGTAGAAGAACCGGTGTGCGACAAGCCATCCCGCGACGAACACCGCCAGCAGGTAGGCGAGATGCGCGAGCGCCGCCCAGGTTCCGACCCCGCCGACGGTGACCGCGCGAGCGAGCTGGGTGCCGTGCCAGAGCGGGAAAACCCAAGCCAGCCAACGCAATACGAGCGGCAGGGCGGTGATGGGGAAGAAGGTGCCCGAGAACAGGGTCATGGGCAGTACGAGGAACCGGAAGATGAGCGCGAAGCGCCACCCCTCGTCGAAGGTCTTCGCCGCCAGCGCGGCCATCGGCGCGGCGCAGGCCAGCCCGGTGAGGGTGCCGACCCCGACCACCGCGATCACACCCGCGTTAGACCAGGCGCCGAAAAGTGTTGCCAGGAAAGCGAATATCGTGCCGGCGAGGGTCAGTTGGATCGCGGCCCAGATGAGATGGCCCCCGAGAAGTTGCCCGGGTGTCACCGGTGTCGCGGTCGCCGCGACGAAGTCGCGCTTGAATTTGAATCCGGACAACACCGGGTAGCCGGAGTCGGCGACGCCCTGCTGCATGGCTCCTGCCACCAGCATCGCGGGAGCGATGTACCGCAGATACGAGACGTCGCCGGTCGCCGGTCCGGACTGCACCTGCGACCCGAACCCCAGCCCCATGGTGATCAGGAATAGCAGCGGCTGCACCGTCGTCGAGAACAGCGTGGCCGTCCAATAACGCCGGTACCACGTCCAATACGCCTCGACGCGCAGCCAGGCCCCGCGCCACGCGCCGACGACGCGCCCGGTCGACACCGCGGCCGTCATCGGTCCACCAGCGTCCGGCCGGTGAGCCGCAGGAACACATCCTCGAGCGAACTACGCCGCACCAGGCTCGACAGCGGCCGCAGTCCACGCGCGTGCGCCTGTTCGAGGGTGGCTTCACCATTGTTGCTGTACAGCAGGATTCGATCCGGCAGCGTCTCCACCCGGTCGGCCAGGCCCGCCACCCGCTCGGTCGCGGCGTCCTGCTGCCCGATGGGGAAGCGCAGCTCGACGACCTCGCGGGTGCTGTAGCGGGCGATGAGTTCGGCCGGCGACCCCTCCGCCACGACACGCCCGTCGTCCATCACGACCAGCCGGTCGCACAACTGCTCGGCCTCGTCCATGTAGTGCGTGGTCAGGATGAGCGTCGCCCCTTGCGCCTTGAGCCGGAACAGCTTGTCCCACAACACATGCCGGGCCTGTGGATCGAGTCCGGTGGTCGGCTCGTCCAGCAGCAGCAACTCGGGATCATTGACCAGGGACCGCGCGATCGTCAGCCGCCGCTGCATCCCGCCCGACAGCGTCTCGACCCGCGCGTCGGCGCGGTCGCTCAACTGCGCGAACTCCATCAACTCCGCGGCCTTGACCCGCACCGCCGCCTTCGACAGCCCGAAATACCGTCCGTAGATGTGCAGGTTCTGCGCCACGGTCAGCTCGGTATCCAGATTGTCCTGCTGCGGAACGACTCCCAGCCGCGCCCGCACCCGCGGCCCCGCCGCATCCGGATCCAGCCCGAGCACCCGCAACTCACCGCCGCTGCGCGGCGAGACGCACGCGATCATCCGCATGGTCGAGGACTTCCCGGCCCCGTTCGGCCCCAGCAACCCGAACGCCTCGCCCCGGCGCACCGCGAAATCGATGCCTCGCACCGCCTCGCTGTCCCCGAACCGCTTGACCAGTCCCCGCGCCCACACCAGCACCGAGTCGTCCACTGTGTCCCGCACTCCACGCACACTAAGCCCTGACACCGACAGCTACCTTCAGGCAATTAGTATTTCCCGAGGTTCGAGGCGCTCGTGTCACCCAGCTTTCCTTTCAACGACGAGAGGTGCGGCCAGTGTTGGTTCAGCGATCGGCTCTGCTCGGCGCATTGTGCGGTGTAAGCGTTTCCGTATTGGTTGCGGTATCCGGCAATGCGGCCCCGCCAGGCAACGGCGGCTGCTACCAGGGCGGGCAGGTGGCCGGCTGGCTGGTGCCCGGGACCGGCAGCGCGGGTCAGAACGTGCATCAGGAAGTCAACATGTGGATCTGCGAGAGCCCGCTGCTGCCGGGCATCGACGCCGGGAAGCTGACCTACGAAGTCCCCTTCGGCGGCGGCCCCGGCTCGGCCCGATTCAACTGGTCCGACGGCAGCGTCAGCAACGCGAACGGCGGCGGCAACAACCTGTGGAGCATCACCGACGGCCCCGCCGCCGGTCACTCGATCCAACTGAACCTCATCGACGACAGGACGACCGACGCCAACGGCGACATCTCCGACGTCTACATCTTCCAGTCGGCGATCTTTATGTCCTGACCCGACCCGGTACCGGGGTTATCCGATGATCGCCTGCCCGGGCATGCCGCAGGTGCTGCCCGCCGGTGCACCCGTGAGGCGCTGGCCGATCCACTCCAGGGCGGCCGGGCTGCCGGCGACGTTGCCGGTGAGGTGCTCGACGCCCGGGAGTCGGTGATAGGTGACGTTCACGCCGCGGGCGCAGTAGTCGCCGATGAGCGCGTCGGTGTCGGGGAGGGGCGCGGTTTCGTCGTTCATCGCGTGGTAGATGTAGAGCGGCATCGATGGTGTGCCGTAGGTTCCGGCGCGCAAAGTGCCTACGACAGCCGCGATTTGGGGAATGTCGAGCAGGCTGACGCCGCCCGGGGTGACGGTGTGGTCGCTCAGGCGCATCATCGGGTAGGCGGCCTCGAGTTGCAGCAGGCAGGAGTTGCCGACCGTGTTGCGGAAGCCCGCGTCGGGGAAGTAGGACTCCATGCTGAGCTCGGGGTAGGCGCGCCCGATGCCGAGTGCGGCGGCCGCGGCGATCGGTCCGGAGAAGGTGCCGTCGATGGCCCGGGCGGTCGAGGCGATGTCCACGGTCACCCCGCCCGCGGCGACGCCACGCAGATTGAGTTCCGGCGCGTAGTCGGCGGCGAGTTCCGCGGCGAACTCGCTGCCGCGCGCGCCGCCGGAGTAACCGAAGATCGCCGTCGGTGTCGCGGGACCGGAAAGCCCTGCGGGCGGGAAGTTCTCGGCCGCGCGGATGGCGTCGAGAGTGGTGCGGCCCTCCACATAACCGGCCGCGAATTCACCGTCGGGCCCGAGATAGTCGGGGACCACGACCGTCCAGCCTCGCTGCAGCGCTTCGGCGAGATAGACCATGTCCATCCCCATCACGCCGGTCGTCAACTGCGTACCGAGCCCGGCCTGCATTTGATACGACGGAAAGCATTGCGGTGCAAGGGCATCGATGATCGCGTCATATGCCAGCAGTACCGGCGGCTCGATCCGATTCACCGGCCGCAGGATCGTCGCCAGCGTCGTCAGAGGAGCGCCCTGGGTGGTTTGGCTGACATACCGCACCTGCCACGCCGAGAACGCCGCCCCGGTCGGAATGCTGGGGATGGACACCGGATGGCTCTCCACCACCACCCCCATCCCGCCCGGCTCGGCGGCAACCCCGACCGGCACCGCGGCGATCGCGGCGACAAACACGCCCATCACCAGGGCGCGAACACTGCACAGCCTCCGGCATCGCATCGATTCCACCTCGTCGTCGAAAGGGAGAGGGAGCCAAGCAGTCGAGCTGATCCGGCGCCAAACCTATCGACCCCGCGGCCACGCCCCCACGCAACACGCGGTCAGGGCACGAGCACGATTTTTCCGTGGGTGCGGCGGCGTTCGAGTTCGGTGTAGGCCTCGCGGACCTGCGCCAACGGGTAGATGTTCGCGATCGGGACTTCGAGGTGTCCGTCGGCGATCAGGGCGACCAATTCGGCGAGCGCCTCGGCGCCCGGCCTGCCGTCGGCTCCGGGTTCGGTCTTGACCCCGTGCTTCGCGGCGGCCGCGAAATCGATGAGGGTGTCGATCCGCTGGCTCGAGACGCCGAGGGCGAGGGCCAGTTCGACATACCCGTCGCCGTAGGCGTCGATGAAGGCATCGATGCCGTCCGGTGCGGCGGCCTCGAGCCGATCGATCACGTCGTCACCGTATGCGACGGGAATCGCGCCGTGGCTGCGCAGCCATTCGTGATTGTGCTCGCTCGCCAGGCCGATGACCGTGGCTCCGGCACGTCGCGCGAGCTGAACGGCGAACGAGCCGACCCCTCCGGCGGCTCCCGCGATGACGACGGTCTCGCCCTTTTCGAGCTGTACGGAATGCACTGCCCCCCAAGCGGTTACGCCGGCGATGTACAGACTGCCCGCCACCTCCCAGGGGACGTTCCTCGGTTTGGGTGTGAGGTTGTCGACCTCGACGAGGACCAGCTCGGCGTGGGAGGACCGCTGCTCGGAGAACCCGATCACCTCGTCGCCGACCGAGAAGCGGTCGATTCCGGCGCCGACCTCGGCGATGACTCCGGCGAGATCGCTGCCCTGCCCGGAGGGGAAGGTCGAGGGGAAGATGTCCATCATCTCGCCCCTGCGCAATGCCGCCTCGCCGGGGTTGATGCCGGCCGCCTTCACCTGCACGAGCACCTGCCCGTCCCCGGGGACGGGGCGGTCGACCTCCTCGATCCGCAGGACGTCGACTCCGCCGAATTCGTTGTACCTGACTGCTTTTGGCATGGTCGTGCTCACCAGGCCACCGCACCGGCGTCGTCGAAGAATCCGCCGGTCGGTCCGTCGTCGGGCAGGGTCGCGAGGCGAATCGCGATTGCCGCGCCCTGTTCCGGTGTGCGGACGCCACGAAAACCGTTGAGGTCGGTGGAGGTGAAACCCGGGCAACCGTTGTTGATCAAAATATTGGTGTCGCCCAGCTCTTTGACGTATTGGATCGTGACCGCGTTGAGAAACGTCTTCGATGCCATGTACGCGGTGATGGCGTAGGAACCGATTTCGGAACTCGGCAGGCCGGGCGTGGTTTGCAGGGTCAGCGAGCCGACGCTGCTGGACATATTGACGATCCGCGGTGCGGACGAGGCGCGCAGCATCGGCAGCATCGCGTTGGTGACCCGGATGACCCCGATCACGTTGGTTTCCACGACGGTTCGCACGGTCGCGGGATCGACCGTGGTGGGTGTCTGTGGATGATCGCCGACGATCGCGGCATTGTTGACCAGTACATCGAGCCCTCCGGCCTGATCGGCGATCAGTTCGGCCGCCGCGGCCACGCTCGCGTCGTCGGTCACGTCGAGCGGTACCCCGAACGCATCGACCCCGTCCGCGCGCAGCTTCTCCACCGCGAGGTCGAGCCGTTGCGGATCCCGCGCACCCACCCCGACTCGCCAGCCGAGCCCGCCCAGGCCCGCGGCGATCTCGTATCCGATTCCCTTGTTCGCGCCGGTCACCAGCGCAATCTTCTGTTCACTCACAGCGCCGATCCTGCTGCGGCCTCGCCTGTCCCGTCCAAGACCGATCGGGTGAGCGGCGATACCGCACGGGTATCGGTCGTGGTCATCGCCGGATACCATGACCCGGTGGAGACGCGGGAGATGCGATATTTCGTCGCCGTCGCCGAGGAGTTGCACTTCGGGCGGGCGGCGCAACGGCTCGCGATGGCGCAACCGCCACTGTCGCGGGCGATCCAGCAGCTGGAACGGCGGCTCGGAGCCGAACTGCTGCACCGCGGTTCGCGCGCGATCACCTTGACCGAGGCCGGATCGGTGTTGCTGCGCGAGTCCCGGCTCGCGCTGGAAGCGGTCGAGGCCGCCGAACGCCGCACCCGCCGCGCCGCCGCCGACCGGCCCGGAATAGTGCTGGCCACCAAGGCTGGAGCCGCCAGCGAACTGGTGTCGAAACTGCTGCACGCCTACGCCGCCGAACCGGGCGCCGTCGCGGTCGAGGTGATGCTGTGCGGGCCGGGCCAACCGGAAAGCCTGCTGCGCAACGGAAGTGCCGACGTCGCCCTGCTCCACCGGCCCTACGACACGACATCCGGACTCGACACCGAGGAGCTGCACACCGAAGGGCAGGTCGTCGTCCTGCCCGCGGGTCACCCCCTCGCCACCCGGACACAGGTGTCACTGGCCGAGGTCCGCACCCTGACGAACCTGCCCTTGCCGCGCTGGCCCCGACCCGACGGCAGCTACCGGGACGGCCCCGGCCCCCAGGTCCGCGACCACACCCAACTACTCCAACTGATCGCCCTCGGACTGGCCTGCGCCGTCGTGCCCGAGTCCCTGGGAACCCAACTCCGCGACGACCATGCCGCCGTCCCCGTGCCGGACGCACCGCCCGTCACAACCGTCATCGCCTGGCCACCACACAGCAGATGCAAAGCCGTCGCCGACTTCGTCCGCACCGCGACCCGCCTCTAACCGAGGGCCTTTCGGAAGGCGCTGAGGGTTGTCTCGCCGGGTGTGCGGTCCAGTATCGCGAAGGTGATCTCGTCGAAGTGCCCGTCGAACCGGCCCCCGTCGGCCAGCAGGGCACGAAAGATACCGGCCACCACGCCAGGATCGTTGCCGTAAGCGCCACAGCCCCACGCGCCCAGCACCAAACGTCGATAGCCAGCGGCTGTTTCGAGAATTCGCTCCGCGCGGGTGGCCAGTACCGCGGGCACTCGATGGACCTCGCCGGGCTGCTCCTGCGCGATCACGTTGGACCGAGGTGCCGGGGCGGTGAGAAAGCCGACCGCATAGGGGCTTTCGAGCAGAGTGCCCAGGTCATCTCGGAAGACGGGCACGGCGGGAGACAGGATTACCCGGTCGCTGTAGAAGGGATCCGGTGTGCTGCGGTGATATTCGTAGTATTCCGGCACCGCCAGCAGCGTGGTGTACAACGCCGACGCCCGGCACAAAGCCTCTTCTTGAGTGCGCGCCCCTAAAAGGTAGTGCCCGCCAGGATTTCGCGCGGACGCGAAATTCAACACGGCAACCGCCTCCGAATCGGCGTCGACCATCCGCCGTGCCGCCTCGAGACTGCTCTCCCCGGTCACCCGGATAACGCCGGCGCCCCCGCTGCGCGTGCTCACCGCAACCGGCTCGGGCCCGTACATCCGAGTGCCCTCAACAGCGGCCCGCACCTCCGACGCGAGCGACACATAGTGTCCGCTCGGTGCCTGATAACCCCCAGCTGCGATGATCCGCTCGTTGTCCGCGGCAATGGCTCGCAGGTCTTCGCTCACGCCCGCAATGCTCTCATGGCTTGACCAACCGCCCGCGCAAGCAGTCACGTAATAAGCTGCGGGCCAATCTTCTTCGACAATGCGCCGACGGCGACCTTGGTCGCGAGGACGGCGATAAGGAGGCGGTTCGATGCAACGCTGGGTGACAATCTGCCTGCCACCGGATGCGATCGACGACGTGGAATCCGCGATCACCCAAGCCCTTGCGCCTTTCGGAATGCGCCGAGGCTTCCCGAAGCGAGATATGCGTGACACATGGCAGATTCACGATGGCGGAGCCGGAGCCGGCTTCTACGTCCGTCCGGGCCACGAGGACGACCCACGCCTGATCCACGACGGCCCCAACCAATTCGGCATCACGCTCCTCCCCACCCGAGGCGAATGCGCAGGCGGCCCGAAATCCCTACTGAACGTCCCGATTCACAACATGTCAGAACCCGACATCCTCACCCTGGACGGTTGGTGGATCGAGCAGAGCGGCCTTCGCCGCCATAAGGATTCGCCCGAGAACCCCTCCGTCGAGAACCAATTCGACCGCCCGAGCCCACCGCCCGACATCGAAAACTACCTGGACACCCTGCCCGACGACACAGTCCTCGTCCGAGTCTGCTGCCACAGCTAGCGAAAGCCCCGGGTATCAAACCTGGAAAGCGAGACGGCCATTGCTACTGCCGAGAACGCCGCGCACAGCAATACCGCCCAGCACAGTGATCGCCCTGACGCTGTCGCCCCGAACGCGAGAAGTACTCCGGTGCCGAGCGCGATGCAGAGTGTCGCCGAAAGACGTTGTGTCAGTTGCAGGAATGAGGCCGCGACACCATGCAGGGACGGTGGCGAGAAGGACAGGGTGACGGCTCGCAGCGGGGGTTCCACGACACCGCCGGAGAGACCGGAGGTGATCTGGAGCGCCGAAATGATCAGGAACAATGGCCATCCGTCGCTGCACAGAGCCGCGATCGCGCTCGCAATGAGACCGACAGTCTGCACCACGAGTCCGTAGGTGATCACCGCTGAACCGTGGGTCGCGAAAAGCCGTTGCCCCCAGCGGGCCGCCGCGATCCGCGCCAGGGCCGAAGGGATCAGCGCCACGGCGATCGCCAGCGCCGGGATGTCACACACCTGGAGGAAATAGATGGTCTTGATGGTGCCGAAGGCCAAGACCGACCCGAACCACAACGCTGCCACCACATTTCCGGTGACAAAACCTCGTGAACGCATCAGCTCGGGTGCGAAAAGCGCCAGCCTGCCGCGGCGGGCATAACCGCGCTCCCACAGGACGAGACCGACAACGAGTAACGCGCACGTCGCAAACAATCCCATAATGGCGGGCGCCGGCAATCCGGGTTCGATCACCGGGATCGTCACGAGGATTACGAGCCCACCGAGCACTGTGATACCCGGCAGATCGAGGTCGGTCCTGCGTCGCCTTCGCGGCACGCGGGGGAGACTTCGGGCACCGAGCACGATCGTCGCGATCGCGAACGGGGCGGGCAGCAGCAGTATTACCCGCCAGGCGAATTCGGTCGGCAACGCCCACAGCGCGGCGCCGGCCAGCATGGGCCCGGCGATCGCGGCCCATGCGCCGGCAGAGGTGTATCCGGCCAGTGCGCGTAATCGAGATCGTCCGGTGAAAGTGTCCTGGATGACAGCGAGAACCTGGGCGCTGATGACCCCGGCGCCGAATCCTTGAACCAGCCGCCCGCCGATGACCGACCACGCACCGGAAGCGATTGCCGATGCGACGCCGCCGGCCAGAAAAAGCGAGAGTCCGGCGATGAGGAGCCCGCGCCGCCCGTACGCATCGCCCAGCCGACCGGCAGGGGCGAGCCCGAGCCCGAACATCAGCGAGAACGACGCCAGGAACCATTGGATGTCGGAGTCGGCGAGTTCGAGTGACGATTGCACCGCGGGCGCGGTGAAGGCGACCACCGCGCCGTCGAGAAGTGTCGCGAAACCCGCACCGAGACAAGTCCACAACGCCATGCGTTCGTCGTTGGCGTTGGGAGCCGGTTCGATCGGCGGGCCGGCCGAGACCCCGGCCCCGGCTTGCCCACCGGCCGCGAAGGATGCGGTCTCTGTCATCGCGGAGCCGACCCGGTCGGAGCCCAATTCATCCGATGATCTTGTCCGCGGTGTCGCATCCGCAACAGAGTTTCGCTCGCGATGAACCGTGTCGGTACCGGCACCACCGGGATCAACGGCGCTGCAGCGCATCTCGTGCACCCTGGCGACCCGGTGATCCCGATCGCGTCCACCGCATCGTCAAAGCGTCTGCCCTGAACCAGCCATCCGCATTCGTGCCCCCGGGGTGGCACGTACAGCATGGACACCGGCCGGATCGACTATGACCACGCCGTTGTCACCGATATCGCCGCTCGCCACACCCGTGAACTCGCTGATCGGCCCGAACGTGCGGTGGTCGTGCGACGGGGGCATCTACTGGCGCGAGCACCTCGATCCGGGCCACTGGCACAGCAAACGCAAGAAACGCCGCCGATCGTGCCTATGGCAGGAAGAGCAGCTTCCGCTGGTGGACTGCGTGGGCGTAATGGTCGTGTCGGCGTCAGAATGCGGGCACGTCACTGGTGGTGGCATTGCCGGTGATCGACGGTTTCAGCCCCAGCTCCCAGTCCGACGACTCGTCGAATGGCTCGTCGAATTTCTGGAAGCGGCGGTTGCGCGTGAAGCTGAGCGTGGCCTGGTCCCAGTCGGTGCCGGACTTCAGGTAGACGAAGTAGGTGCCGGCGATCCCATTGAGGGTCGCCTCGGAGTTGGCTTGCACGTAGATCGTCGCCTGCGGCCGCTTGGGGTCGCCGTTGGTCACCACCACCGCGAAGTCCTTGTTGTCATCGTTGATGATGCGAAGCGTTCCCGAACCGACGAGCCCGTCCTGTTGGACCACCTCGCCGTTCTCGCCGCGGCGGTTCAGCAGCGGCGCCGCGGAGGTGGTCGTGGTGGTCACCGGGCTCGCCGATGTGGTCGTGGTCGTAGTCGTGCGGGTGGTCGTGGAGCGTGCCTGGTCCTGTGCGGTCGCACACCCTGCCAACAATGCCGCGGCCGCCATCGCGGCAGCAGCCAGCCCGCCTGGTTTCGTCATCATATTTCCCCCTGTGTTCATTCTTGCGCCAGACCGGCTCCCCGGTTCGAGTATCGCTCGAAACCTCCTGGAAGTCAGCCCGATTGGCGGTCACCGCCGGTCATGTAAACGGGGGTTGTCCCCGGGCGGCGGCACCCCGATTACACTCATGCGCTACCGATGGGGAGATCGGCAAAAGGGGGAAATCGTGAGTGTTACTTCGGGATTGCTCGCGTATCTGCAAAGCGTGGTGCAAGGCATCTTCGCCGCTGGCGCCGGTGCATTGTTGTACGCCTTGGTGATCGGCGCGACGACCCTCGAAATATCATGGGCCGCTGTTGGTTTGGGAGTGCTCGTGGCGCTCGCCCAGTTATGGCGGCCCTGGACGAACATGCTGTCGGCCGGGCCCGTGCTGAGCGGTCTACTGGCGGGTTCCGCCGCGATATTGACCCTCGGCGCCGCCGCGTGGGGGGCCGCCTATGGCACGGTGCTGCTCAACCTGTGGCATGAGGATCTGCGGATCGGGATTGCCGAGGGCTGGCACCTCGCTCTTACCGGCGGCATCGGTGTCGTGTTCTGGCTCGTGGGCGCGGGCGTGGCGGCCGCCACCACGTGGCAAGTTCCACGCGAGCAATCCGGCAGCGAGTAGACAGGACATCGCCGACCGCGCTGACCAACTGCCCGAAATCGTCCACACGGCAACGACAATCGGTACCGCCACACCCAACATGCCACAGACGACGATCGACAGCGCCAGTGTCCATGCTGTACGTGCCCCCGGTCGGGTTCGAACCGACACTGGGCGGATTTTAAGTCCGCTGCCTCTGCCAATTGGGCTACGGGGGCGTCTGGGTCAGACTACCGAGCCGTACGGTCGTGCTGGTAGCAGGTATTCGGGGAATGGGGTTAGGGGGTGGGGGCGATCATGATGGGGGTTTGGACCGAGAGGAGGAGGGATTGGCTGGTGGAGCCGAAGACCTTGGAGGTGAAGCCGCCTCGGCCTCGGGTGCCTACCACGAGAAGTTGGGTGCCGGTGGAGAGTTCGAGTAGGGAGCGTTCGGGGGTGTCGTGGGTGGTTTCGCGGTCTATGCGGACGTTGGGGTAGCGCTCCTGCCAGCCGGCGAGGGATTCGGCCAGGACGTAGTCGTCGAGGGCGTCCATTTCGGGGTCGTCGGAGGAGCCCTCGGCGTGCAGGGCGATGACGGCGACGCCGCGGACTGCGGCCTCTTCGAGGGCGGCCTGGATGGCGGGCTCGCTGACCTTGGTGCCGTCGACGCCGACCAGGATGGGGCGGGTGGGCAGGTCGGGCGGGAGTGCGACGCCGTCGCGGACCACGACGAAGGGGCAGTGGGAGCGGCGGGCGAGGACCGAGCTGACCGAGCCGAGCAGGGCGCGGCGCAGGGTGCCGCCGCCGCGGGCGCCGGAGACCACCATGCGCGCGGAGTGGGTGCGCTCGAGCAGGGTGGGGATGACCGAGCCGGTGGCGAGTTCGGTGGTGACGGTGAGGTCGGGGGAGACCTTGACGGCTTCCGCGGCGGCGGCCTCGAGCAGCCAGTTGGCGTGCTCCTCGAGGCGGGTGTAGTCCTCGGTGGTGAGGACGGTGCCCAGGCCGAGCCCCTCGTCGGGGCTGATCTCGAGGACACGCAGCAGGTGCAGGGGCAGGTGGTGGAGGGCGGCGGCGTTGGCGGCCCAGGCCGCCGCGGAACCGGCCGATTCATCCACGGCGACGACGATGGCTTCACCGTTCGACATGCTGTGTCCTCTCTCCCAGTGGCGAATCCTGCGGTGCGGCTACGGGAATAGCTGAGCGGTCGCTATCGACCCTACGCCGCGACCGGCCGGGCGCGGGCGAGCGGCACCGCGCAGCGAGTGTCGGTGGCGCAGCACGGCGAGTGTCGATCGCACGGGACCCCGGGTGTCGATTGCCCGAGGTGCGGCAGAAGCAAACCCCGCGTCCCGGCCGAGGGGTGTACGGGACTCGGCCGGGACGCGGGGGCGGGCCGTCGAGCGGCCCATGGGGACATCCTGATACCTCAACCTCACTCGAGGTCAAGGCGAGGCGGCCGACCAGGGAAAACCTGGTCGGCGTGCAGCAGGAGCTCGTCCTCCGGCCGCTGATGGAAGGGCAGTGGCCTGGCCGTGAGCCTTGCGGTGCGACCGGTCGGTTCCCCCGATCGATGCAGCCACACGAACCCCTGCCCCGCCACCTCCACGGTCCGCGGCAGCACCTGCTCCGCCAACGGCCGAAACCCGTTGTCCAGCACCAGATACACCGGCCGAGCCCGTAGAAGCGGCCACGCCCGCGCGAAATCCGGATGCAACGGCAGCGCCGCGACGTCCTCCTCCGGAACCCACCGCGCCGCCTCGGTCTCATGGTCGAGCCGAACCGGCAACTCGCTCCGCGCATCAGCCACGACCGTCGTGAAGATCCACCCGCCGAGCGCCCGCGTCGTGACCCGCTCCCCGCGGATCACCACCTGCCCGGGCTCGATCCCGACCTCCTCCCACGCCTCCCGCAACGCCGCCTCGCTCGGTCCCTCATGACTGTCACACGCCCCACCCGGAATCGTCCACGTCCCCCGCGTCCCTGCCCGTCCCCGCGCCCGCAGCTGCAAAAGAACCGCGCAACAGGAGGATTCGGCCATAGGCGCCCGCAACAGCAACCCCGCCGCCCCATACCGCCCCCAATGCCGCACCCCGTCGAGATCGCGAAACCACCCGTTGCCATCGCCACGCACCCAACCCACTCTTCGACCGGAACCCGCGCGGGTCAAGGCCGTTCGGCCCCTTCGGGCCAGATCACCGTCACCGGCAGACCGCGTTCACGGGCGGTGACCACCACGTCGGCCGTGCCGCCGTAGCCGCGGGCGGGCAGGCCGTCCCAGACCGCCAGGAGCTCATCGGATTCGTCGAGCATGCGGAGGCTGCCGGCTTGGTGGGCTTCGGGATCGGAGGTGTCGCGGTCGAGTTCGATGATGCGGGTGGCGGCGGCCACGAGGTGGTCGTAGATCGGGTGGTGCGAGGTGGGCAGGCTGGCTCGATACGAGCGCGCGGGGACGACCGCGATCAGGCGGCCGCCGGCGTCCAGGACCGCCTGGGCGAACAGCGAATCCGGGCCGTCCGCAAGACAACTCACGCCGACCAGGTCGGACGCACCCGGTCGAATGCGCAGCGCCACCTCGAGCCGCAGGGCCCGATCCACCAGCGCCAGCGTGCCCGCGGGCAGCCCGCGGTGCCCGGTGATGGCGACGCTCGTCATTGATCGTCTCGTCCGTAGAGGGTCGCGAGGGCGTCGTCGAGTGCCCTCGCTTCGACGGTACGCGCGGGCAGGTCCGCGCGGAATGCCCTGGCCAGCCGGGTGATTCGCTCACTGTGATAGGTGATCCCGACCAGCAGCGCGCCCGCCGCGAGCGAGCATCCGCCCTCGATGTCACCCGAGCGCGCCAGCACCTGGGCGTGCTCGACCTGGGCCAGCGCGCGCGGCTTCTCCGCGGTCAACGCGGCGTCGGCGTTCTCGAAGGCGATGTGCGCCGCGCGATTGTCGCCCAGCCGGGTGAGCGCGCTGGCCTGATACCGGGCCGCCTTGGGCCCGTCGAACACGAACACCCACGGCCACTGCGGTTCTCCGCGCTGCCGATCCACCAGCCGCTCGGCGCGCCGCAAGGCCCCCAGCGACGCGGCCCGATCCCCGGTCGCCGCGTACGCGACCGCCAGCAGCGAGGACATCCACGCCCCCGCACTGTCGGGCACATCGGGACCCAGCTGCGAGGCGGCCGTGCGCAACAAGGTCAAACCCGCTCTGGCATCGCCCATTTCGACCGCGTAATGCCCCAGGCTGGCCGTCATGTAGGACACCAGCAGCGGATGATGCGTCCGCTCGGCATGCCGGATGGCCTCCACGTACCGCCGCCGCGCCGCCGCGTCATCCCCGCGATCGGCCGCCAACCACGCTGCCAGCCCGGCGATTTCGGACAGTGCCCGGAACCCGCCGGAGGTCCGCAGCCGGTCCCGCACCACCCCGGCCACCAGATTCAGGTGCGCGTCCACCACCGGCGCCAGCCGGTCCGAGGGCACCGAGGATTCCATCCGCCGATAGTTGGCGGTCGGCCCGGCCATGGTGTCGATGAGCTCGGATTCGGTTGGCGCGGAATTACTCAGCACCACATTGGCGGCCACCACCAGGGTGCTGGAAAGAAACTGCTTGCGGTTCACGGCCTCGTCATCCACCGGGCGATGCGGCGTCCGGAAGCCGAGTTCGGCGTCGGTCGCCACATTCAGGACCGCCCGCAGCGCGGCGCGGTAATGCTTTCTGGGCCATGTCGTTTCGCCTCGCTCCCACTTGCCGACGTGTCGTTCATCGACGGCCCCCCGCTTGCTGGTGACCCGGAAGACGTGGTCGTTGACGGCATCCGCCAACTCCCGGCGAGTCATCGATTGTCCCGGCGCTCCGGGGGATTCCAGGCGCAGCCGAGCCTCGATGAGCAGCTCGTTCCGTCCGGTCACGGCATGCGGCCTCTCTGCTGGACCTCTCCCGAGAATAGGCTTTCCACGGATTTGCCGCGCCGCCATGACCCCGATTTGCCCCGTACTTTCCCCACCGCACGCCATCGATCAAATCGGGTCGGCGGACCAACCTTGAAGTCGGCACGGTCGCCACAAGTGAAAACTCCAAGGAATAGCCATGACATCGGAACCCGGCGCGATCGGATGGTTGCGGAGCGACATATCCGGCGAACGTCAGCAATGGGATGAGGCCCGGATTCGCATCATGGCCCACCGCCTGGGCTACGACCTGCGCAAGACGGTGGTCTTCGGCCCCTGGACCGACCGACCGGTCCACCGGCTCCGCGTCCTCGTCTCCCGCCTGGCCCTGGACGCCGTCATCGTCCCCAGCGTCGACCACTTCGAAGGAGGCTGCGTCCCGGCCGAATTGGTAGCCGTCGCCGACATCATCACCGTCACCCCGGAGAACACCTACGCCCGCTACGCCACCGGAGATCTGCCGGAGAGGTTTCCGGCGTTACCGCAGAAATTCGAGGCGTAGCGGGCGTAGGGGTAGTCGGCGTCAGCGCCGAGTAAGCGGCGGGCGAAGTCCGAGATGTTCGCGGAGGGTTTTCCCGGAATAGCTCGTCCGATACGAACCGCGGTCCTGGAGTTCCGGGATCAGGCGGTCGACGATGTCGTCGAGACCGGTTGGGACCTTGTATGGGGTGATGTTGAAGCCGTGGCTGGCGCCTTGGCGGACCCAGCGGGTCAGCTCGTCGGCGACCTGGCTCGGGGTGCCCGCGAAGCCGAAGCGGGCCGTGGTCTCGATGGCGACCTGGCGGAGGGTCAGGCGCTTCGAGTCGGCGAGTTCTCGCCACTGGGCGACGATGGTCTCTCGGTTCTGGCCGTCGCGTTGGGCGCCGCGGGTGGACGAGATCACCGAGGGCTCAGGGTCTTCCGCGGGGAGCGGGCCGTCGGGGTCCAGGTGGGACAGGTCTCGGCCCCACACCTGACCGGCGAGCGAGAGGGCGGTGGCGCCGGTGATCTGTTGTTCGATCACCCAGCGGCGCTTCTCCTCGACCTCGGATTCGTTGTCCGCCAGCACGATCTGGGTGCCGGGGAGGATGCGGATGTCATCGGCGGGGCGGCCCGCCGCGACCAGGCGGGCGCGGATGTCGTTGGCGAAGTCGAGCGCCGGGTCGAAATGGGTTCCGAAGGGGGAGAAGATGACTTCCGCCTGCGCGGCCGCGAAATCGCGTCCGGCGGGGGAGACACCGGCCTGGAAGATCACCGGGTGACCCTGCGCGCTGCGCGGGACGGTCGGGGTGATGGCCACCTTGAATTGCGTGCTGTCGTGTTCGACCGTGCGCACCGCGGTCTCGGACCAGGCGTCCCAGATCTCGCGGGCCAGGCTCAGGAACCCGGCCGCGCGCTCGTAGCGCAGCGAGTGATCCAGGAACCCGCCGCGGCGGAAATTCTCACCGGTCCAGGCGTTGTCGGTGGTCACCACGTTCCAGCCCGCGCGCCCGCCCGACAGCACATCCAGACTCGACAGCCGCCGCGCCAGATCGGCGGGCTCGTTGTAGGTGGCATTCTGCGTGGCCACCAACCCGATTCGGCGCGTGATCCCGGCCAGCGCCGCCAATTGCGTGATGGCGTCGGGCCTTCCGGCGATATCGGTGTCCAGCAACTGCCCGTCCTGCTCGCGCAGCCGCAGGCCCTCGCCCAGGAAGAACGCGTCGAACAACCCGCGCTCGGCGGTGGTGGCGACGTGACGGAAGGTTTCGAAGTCGATCTGCGACCCGCTACTCGGATCCGACCAGACGGTGTGGTGGTTGACGCCCTGGAAGAAGACGCCGAAATGCACCTGGGCGTCGGGGAAGGGGACCTCGGTCATCGGGCGAGCTCCTTGGCGTAGCGGTTGACGGGGCGGGGCAGGCCGAGATTCGCGCGCAGCGTCGAACCCGGGACCGGGCGATGGGCGAGGCCGGCGCGCAGCAGGGCGGGCAGGACGTAGCGGGCCAGGATCGGGAGGGTGTCGTCGACGACGGCCGGACGCAGGCGCACGCCGTCGGCGAACGAGGAGAGCTCGGTCAGCCGGGCGACCAGGTCGGCGGCCGCGGCCTGCGTGTCCACGGTCGTGTCCAGGTCGACCAGGACTCGCGAAACACCCGCTGCCCGTGCGTTTTCGACCGCCGCCCGGATCTCCGGCAGCGTCGCGCCGCCGACCAGGGCGACATCGATGCCCTCGGAATCTCCCGTGCCGTAACCGAATACGACGACCTGCCCCTGCGGCGGGCGCGGCACGATCGCCGGACCCTTCACCGAGAAGGTCTCGCCGATGAAATCGATGTGGTGCAGCTTGTCCCGATCCAGGAACTTCCCGGCCGCGTAATCGCGGATGACCGCGTCGTCTTCCCATGAATCCCACAGTCGCCGTGCGACTTCGATGGAATCGACCCGTTCGCGCCGCAGTTCGGCCTCGGTGGTGCGCGGGGTGGCACCCCAGGTCCGCGCCGCGCCCGGATCGTCGACGGCCAGCCATCCGGCCCGCCCGCGCGAGGCGTAGTCCAGGCTCGCCAGCTGGGACGAAACATGGAAGGGCTCAGCGTAAGTCGCGGCGATGGCCGGGACCAGTCCGAGGGTGCTGGTGGTGGCCGCGACGAATCCGGCGCGGACGCTCGCGTCCAGCCGGCCGCCGGGTTCGGGGCCCGGGTCGATGGAATCGCCGATGGTCGCGAAGGTGAAGCCCGCGTTCTCGGCCGCGTGGACCCGGGCTCGCCAGGTGGCGGGGTCCGGGGCGGCCCCGTCGAGTTCGATTCCCAACGCGAACAGGTCCGTTCGATGTGCGCTGTCGCTCGCCATAGGTTGGACGATTGTCGAACCGGGCGCGGGCGGCCACCGTTGCCGTCACGGTGATCCGAACCCGGGCGTGCGTCAGTGACCCAGCTCACTTCGCGATGGGTTGCATATACCCCTAGGGGGTATTAACTTCGTCATTCGTAAGGCACCGAAAGCAGTTGAGAGGACACAGAAATGACCACCCAGGCCCACGCCGGACATCACAACCACGCTGCTCACGGTGACCACGCTGCTCACGCCGACCATGCTGCTCATGCCAACCATGCGGCCCACGGTGAGCACGCGGCCCACACCGATCATGCCGCGCACGGCGCCCATGCGGCACATGCCGCGCACGATGCCCACGCCGCCCACGGTGGCCACGCACACGGCGGCCACGACGCCGGTGTACCGGGCGGCCTCCAGGTCACCCAGGACGGCTACACCCTCGAGCTGGCCGAGAAGGTCGTCGCCACCGGCGAAATCGAATTCCGCTTCCGCGTCCTGGGCCCGGACGGCCTGGCGGTCAACGACTTCGACCCCATCCACGACAAGGAACTGCACCTCATCGTGGTCCAGCGCGAGCTCACCGGCTTCTGGCACGTCCACCCGGAGCGCGACGCCGACGGCACCTGGGCGGTCAAGCTGAACCTCCCCGCGGCGGGCGCCTACCGCGCCTTCACCGATATCGCCCCCAAGGCGCTCGGCAAGACCATCACCCTCGGCGCGGATTTCGCCATCGCCGGTGACTACCCGCCGCAGACCGCGCCGGAGCCCGACCGCACCTTCACCGTCGACGGCTACGAGGTCAGCCTCGACGGCGATCTGGTCGCGGGCGAGGGGCAGCTGCTCACCCTCACCGTGCGCAAGGACGGCGAACTCGTCACCGACCTGCAGCCCTACCTCGCGGCCTACGGCCACCTGGTGATCCTGCGCGCCGGCGACCTGGCCTACGTCCACGTGCACCCGAACGGCGAGCCCGGCGACGGCGTCACCGCCCCCGGCCCCGAAATCACCTTCCACACCGCGGTTCCCGGCCGCGGCACCTACCGCCTGTTCCTCGATTTCAAGCACGGCGACAAGGTCCGCACCGCCGCCTTCACCCTCCCCACCGCCTGACACCGCCGAACGGAGAAACCATGCGCGCCCGCCGATGTCACCGGGCGCGGTCCCCGAGATGAACGGGGTCCGCGCACCACGACAGCCACCGCGCGGTACGACTCCTCGAAAGGGCGCCCATCCCGGGCGCCCTTTCGGCCGTTCGCGCCGGCGACCCTCCGCCGGAAACGTGCGGAATCGGTGCGAATGCGGTGGTGCAGGCACTCTTTCCGGGATGCCCGCATCGGTGCATTCTCGACACCAGCCGGGCCGGGTGGAACGAATTCGGGCCGGGAACCGACCTGGTCGGTGGAGGAAATCGTTGGATGCGATGGGCGGGGCGGCCGTGGAAAGTTACAGTGACGGGCGAGAAGCGGGGCCGGGCGGGAGGTCGGCGATGGGTGAGGTGCGGGCGCAGGTGGGGGTGCTCGGGCCGGTGCGGCTGACCATCGACGGGGTGGAGCAGCAGCTGGGCGGGCCCAAGCAGCGCGCGGTGCTGGCCTATCTCGCGATCAATGCCAACCGGCCGGTATCGGTCGAGTCCCTGGCCAGCGCGGTCTGGGAGGACAATCCGCCGCCCGATGTCCGGGTCAGCCTGCACGCCATCGTCTCCAATCTGCGCAAGCCCCTGCGCGACGGCGGCATCGACGCCCGGAACATGCTGCAGCACATGGGCACCGGCTACCGCATCGTGGTCGACGACGCCGCCTGCGACGTCTTCCGCTTCCGCGCCCGCCGCGAGAACGGCATGCGCGCCCTGGCCGCGGGCCGCTTCGCCGCCGCCACCTCCGCCCTGTCCGAGGCCCTGGCCCAGTGGCGGGGCCCGGTGCTGTCGGACCTGCGCGGCCTCGGTTTCGCCGACGCCTACGCGGTGGCCCTCGACGACGAACGCATCGGCGTCATCGAAGCTCGCGCCGAGGCCGATATCGCCCAGGGCCGCGCCGAGAACGTGGTGGCCGAACTCAACCTGCTGGTGCGCGAACATCCACTGCGCGAATCGCTCTGGGAGCAGCTGATGACCGCGCTCTACATGACCGGTCGCCAATCCGATGCCCTCGAGGCGGGCCGCCGCCTGCGCGCCATCCTCGCCGAGGAGCTCGGCATCGATCCCGGCCACCGCATCCGCGAACTGGAATCCCGCATCCTGCGCCAGGATCCGCTGAGCGTGCGCGCGGTCGGCGCGGCCTCCGCCACCCGCGCCACCACCATCGTGGACCGCAGCTGGCACGAACCGCAGGCGCTGCTGCGCGACCGCTTCGGCCACGTCTATCCGGTGGTCGGCTCCACCACCCGCATCGGACGCCTGTCCGACAACGACATCGCGCTGCCCGACGGCCGGGTCAGCCGCCACCACGCGCTCGTCATCGACAACGGCAACACCTGGATGGTGAAGGATCTGAACTCCTCCAACGGCGTCTTCATCAACGGCCAGCGCGTCATGGACAGCGGTCTGCTCTCCGACGGCGCGGTGCTCCGCATCGGCGATACAGAGCTGGTATTCGTCTTGGTACGCACCGAGGACAACGGCGGCTGAACAGGAGTGAATCCCACGTGACCGATCCGCGACTTCCGGAGCCAATGATTAACTGACCCTTCATTGCTGATCCCCCTCACCGCCACGAACCCCCAAGCTCGGTCGGCGATCCTCGGTGATAGCCGTTCCTATGCTCGTAGGGGAGATCATGGATCGGAGGCGCTTTCTGAAGCACGCCGCGCACTTGGGTGGTGCGGCCGGAGCCATGTCGATGCTCCCGCCGAGCCTGGTTCAGGCCTGGGCGGAACCGGCCCCGCCCGGCGGCTGGGACCGCATCGAGCACGTGGTGATCCTCATGCAGGAGAACCGGTCCTTCGACCACTACTACGGCGGCATGGCCGGGGTCCGCGGCTACGCCGACCTCAACGCGCTGCAACTGTCCACCGGACGCTCGGTCTTCCATCAGCCCGACGGCGGGCGCACCGTGCTGCCGTATCTCACCACGCTGCAGAACATCGACGGCACCGATCACGGAACCCGCACCGGCCATGACGCTTTCGCGTCGGGCCGCCACGACGCCTGGATCGCCGCCAAGGGCGAGGGCACCATGGTCGGCTACGACCGCGACAGCCTCGCCTTCTACTACCAGCTGGCCGAGGCGTTCACCGTCCTGGACGGCTACCACTGCTCGGTCAACGGGCCCACCGACCCCAATCGCATGTACCTGTTCAGCGGCACCGTGCAGAACCCCCTCGCCCTGGACAATTACGCGGAATCACTGCAGGTCTCGCTGTTCGCCGACGATTCGAAGCTGCGCTGGATGCGCAGCCTGCCGGTGGCCGGGATCGTGGACGCCGTACTGGGCCTGGTGCACGGCGTGACCAGCGCGCTGCCGCAATCGGTGGCCCAGGCGCTGGCCGGGATGGTCACCCCGCGCAGCGGCAATCTGTTCCTCTACGACGCGCTTTTGAGCCCCGACGCCGGGCGCTACGTCAACGACGTCATCTTCGGACTGCCCTGGACCACCTACGCCGAACGGCTCCAGGAACGCGGCATCGGCTGGCGGGTCTATCAGGAGTGGGACAACTACACCGACAACGCGCTGGACTTCTTCCTGCCGTTCCGCGATGCCGCGCGCTCGGCGCTGAAGTACACCAATGGCGGCGGCGGGCTCGCCTTCGAGAACTTCTTCCGGTACTACAGTGACCTGCAACGGGATCCGAGCCTGGAGCCCGCCTATGCCGCCGACCTGAAGCGCGGCATGGACGAGCTGACGCCGGGGCAGCGGACGCTGGTTGAGCAAGGGCTGCTGCGGGCCCGCTCGGGCACGCTGGTGGAGTCCTTCCGCACCGATGTCGCGACGGGCAAGCTGCCCACGGTGTCCTGGATCGTCGCGCCCTACGTCGACTGCGAGCACCCGGTCATGGGCCCGCGCAATGGCCAGGCCCTGGTCCACGGCGTGCTGGAGGCGCTCGCCGAACATCCGGACGTGTGGAACAAGACCGTCTTCATCCTCAATTACGACGAGAACGACGGCTATTTCGACCACGTCCCCGCCCCGACCCCGCCGCCCGGCACCGCCGGCGAGTACTTCGGGCAGCACAATGTCGGCCTCGGGGCGCGGACCCCGGCGATCATCGTCTCGCCGTGGAGCAAACAGGCGGTCTGCTCCGAATTGTTCGACCACACTTCGGTTTTGAAGTTCCTCGAACGCGTCACCGGTGTGGCCGAACCGAATATCAGCCCGTGGCGACGCCAGATGTGCGGCGACCTGTCCTCGCTGTTCGACTTCGGTGCGAAACGCAGCCTCATCCTCCCGGCCACCGCCGCGCGTGCCGACCAGTCGATGTCCGGTGCGGCGCAACCGCTTCCGTTCGTGCAGCGGATGCCCAAGCAGCAGAGCGGCCGCCGGGCACGGGTGCCGCTGCCGTACCAGCTGCAGGCCCGCTGCGCCCCGAACGGCACCGGCGCGATCACGCTCACCATCGACAATGGCGGCACCGGCGCGGCGCACTGCCGGGTGCATCCGAACGCCTTCGTCGCCGACTACACGCCGACCCGCTTCGATGTCACCGGCGGCGGCACGGTCACCCACGAGTTTCCGGCCGTGAACGGACGCTACGACTACACGCTGTACGGCCCCGACGGCTTTCAGCGCCGTTTCGCCGGGGATCTCCAAGGGCCCTGCGCCGCACTGCGAGTCACCGTGACCGCCGCGACCTCGGGCGCGCGCAAGCTCGCCTGGTCGTTCGAGAACGCTGGGACGCAACCGGTTTCGATCCGGGTGGTCGCGAATGCCTATCGAGGCGATGGCCCCTGGACCATCGAGGTGGGTGCGGGCAAGACCGAGCGGCGGGACATGCCCTGCGACACCGACGCCGAGGGTGCGGGGTGGTACGACCTCACGGCAACCGTTGATCTCGATGCCGGATTCCTGTGCCGGGTACGAGGATTCGTCGAAACCGGAGTCGAGGGCACGACGGCCGACGATGCCGCCCCGTTCGATCGCCTGCTGCTGGACCGCTCGATGTACGAGCCGGGCCGCGATCTCGTCGTCAGCTACAGCCTCGCGACCCCGAGGACCGGGCACAGCCTGGCGGTCTACCCCGAATCCGGCGGATTCATCCGCACGGTGTCGGCGACCACGGCCCTGAACACCCTGCCCCTGAGCGACGGCGTCACCCGCGACGAGGTGATCTTCCCCGCGAACGGACTCGGACGCGGAACCTACGCCCTGCATCACCTCGACGCCGCGGGCCGCTCGCTGGCCCATCCGGTCCGATTCCGCGTTTTGTAACAAGTTCTAGACAGATGGTGAGTTTTGTCTTACCGTCGGTTCATGAGTTCAACGGCGTCTCATGCGGTGCGATTCGAGCTGCGGTCCGGGGCAACCTGGCGCGATCCCTACCCCATGTATTCCCAACTGCGCGACCATGATCCGGTCCACCGGTCGATCCCGGAGGGTCGCGAATCCGACGACTTCTACGTCCTGTCCCGCCACGAGGACGTGTACGCGGCCGCGCGCAACCCGGAGGTCTTCTCCTCGGCCTCCGGGTTGACCGTCGACTACGCCGACCTGGTGTCCGCGATCCTGGGACCGGTCAAGCCGTTCGTCTTCATGGACCCGCCCGAGCACACCGACTTCCGCCGCCGGGTATCCCCGGGATTCACACCGCGCCAGGTCAATTCGGTCGAGCCCGCGGTGCGTAAGTTCATCGTCGAACGCATCGAACGCCTGCGCGCCGCCGGTGGGGGCGACATCGTCAAGGACCTGTTCAAGCCGCTGCCCACCATGGTCGTGGCCCACTACCTCGGTGTCCCGGAACAGGATTGGGACAAGTTCGACGGCTGGACCGAGCGCATCGTGGGCGGCGCGGTCGAGGGCGCAGGCCTGGCCGCCGGGGGACAGGACGGCTTCACCGCCGTCGGCGAACTGGCCGCCTACTTCGCCGAACTCATCGAGCGGCGGCGGGCCGAACCCGGCGACGACACCATCTCCCACCTGCTCGCCTCGGGCCTCGGCGCGGACGGCGACAACGAGGGCATCGTCGCGATCCTCGGCTTCGCCTTCACCATGATCACCGGCGGCAACGACACCACCACCGGAAACCTCGGCGGCGCGGTGCAATTGCTCACCGCCAACCCCGACCAGCGCCGCCTGCTGGTCGAGAACCCGGCCCTCATCCCGGACGCCATCGAGGAATTCCTCCGCATGACCTCCCCCGTCCAGGGCCTGGCCCGCGCCACCACCCGCGACGTGGAACTGCACGGCGTCACCATCCCCGCCGGCCGCAAGGTCCTGCTCCTCTACGGCTCGGCCAACCGCGACGAACGCGAATTCGGCCCCACTGCAGCCGAACTCGACGTCCGCCGCAACCCCAAGCGCATCATGACCTTCAGCCACGGCCACCACCACTGCCTGGGCGCGGCGGCGGCGCGCATGCAGGCCCGCGTGGCGCTGGAGGAACTCCTCTCCCGCTGCCCCGACTTCACCGTCGACCTCGACGCCGTGCAGTGGTCCCACGGCAACTACGTCCGCTGGCCCGTCTCCGTCCCCTTCCACCCCACCCCCTAGCATTCGCCGAGAGGCACACCCTGGAGGCGATTGGTCTCAATTGCCCGGAATTCGGCTCCAGGATGTGCCACTCGATGGGAAGGAGAGCCATGGGCTGGCTGGCTGAGGATCGCGCGGACCTGGCTGCCGAGCGGATCCTCGACGCCGCTGCGCGGCTGTTCGCCGAGCGCGGGGTCACCGCGGTGGGCATGGGCGACATCGCCAAGGCCGCCGGGTGTTCCCGCGCGACGCTCTACCGGTACTTCGAGAACCGACAGGCCGTGCGCCTCGCCTTCGTCCACCGCGCGACCCGCCGCATTGCTGCCGATGTCTTCCAGAAGGTTGGCGAGATCGCCGATCCCGGCGAGCGGATCGTCGCCGCAATGCTCGGGTCGATAGCCGCCGTTCGCGCCGACCCCATGCTCATCGCCTGGTTCCGCCCCGGCGAATCCGGCGCGGCGGGGCGCATCAGCCAGGACTCCGATGTCATCGAATCCATTGCGGCGGGCCTGTTCACACCCACCGCCCTCACCGATCCGGAACGCAGCCGCCTGGCGCGCTGGCTGACCCGCATCATCGTCTCGTTCCTCGCCGCGCCCGGCCGCGACGAGGACGAGGAGCGGGCCATGCTCGAGGAATTCGTGGTGCCGGTGATCAGCCGCGCCTTCGTCTGAACCGTCAGCGCCCGGCGCGGAACCGGTCGGTGCCCGGGCGCGGTGGCCGGTGCGGTCGCCCGTCGATGCCGTCGGACAGGGCGATCGAGAGGTCGGCGACGGCCTCGCGGGCGGCAGCCATCGGCATGGCGTGGAAAACGTGCCACAGCCTGCGATACTCCCGATGACGCAGGGGCGCCGCCGATTTCGTCGCATACTCGGCGAAGCGACGAGCATCCCCGGCCAGCAGATCATCGCCCGCCGAATGCAGGACGATGGGCGGGAGCCCGGTGATATCGCGGTAGAGCGGGGACCGGGCGCGGCGTTCGGCCTCGGGCACACCGGGCAGATACGCGTCCATGAACTGGGCCATGAGGGGCGGATTCAGCAGGGGTTCGCGGCTCGGATCGCAGTGGAAGGCAGAAGAATCCGCCGATAGATCCAGCACCGGGCAGATCAACCCCAGGATCGCGGGCTGCGGCCAGTGCTTGTCGCGCAGCCGCAGGGCAAGGTCGAGGGCCAGTCCGCCGCCCGCCGAATCGCCCACCACCGCAATGTGTTCGGCCGGAATGCCCTGGGCGAGCAGAGCGCGGTAGGCGGCCATCGTGTCGTCGATGGCGGCCGGATACGGATCCTCGGGAGCCAGCCGATAGTCGAGCGCGTACACGGTCGTGCCCATGGCCGCCGCGATAGCGCCGGTGAGGGTCCGCACCATGCGCGGCATGCCGATGACATAGCCGCTGCCGTGCAGATAGAGCACCGCGGCATCGTCGGGAGCGCTTCGCGGCGTGAGGGTTTCGACCGGGACGCCGCCGAGTCGACTGGTCTCGACGGCGACCCCCTTGGGCGCGCGGGCAAAGGTGGTGCCCGCTCCGACCCGGGCGCGCACCCGGGACCAATCGGGCGCCGGGCCGAACCACCAGCGGCCGACCGCACGAGAGACGAAGCGCCAGAACGCTACTTCCACGACCTCACCCCCAGCGCTCCACACCGCATTCGGCTCTCGGGATCACCCACGGCCCTCCACTTCCCGTCGGCTGTCCGCATCACCTCTGGCCCCCTGCACGACTTTCGGCTCTTCGCATGGTCTCAGGCTCGCGCATCAATTTCGGCTCTCGACGCGCTGCCCTAGCTCGTAGTCAGCCGGGTCGGGGGTACTGCGGATCAGCTTTTCGTAGCGGCCGGGGGTCCAGGGCCACAGCGCGGGCAGGCCGTCCTTGCCGAGGTACCAGCTGGTGCAGCCGGTGGTCCAGACCGTGCTCGGGGCTGCCGCGCGCATGCGCGCGTTGTAGCGGTCGGTGGCGGCGCGGGTCGGGGCGATGGTTGTGAATTCGCCTGCCTGCCAGCGCTTCAGCCAGGTGACGATGCGGGCGGACTGGGCCTCCGCCACGGCGGTCAGCGGGTGGTTGGCGAAGGGGCTGTGCGGGCCGACGAGCATGAACAGGTTGGGGAAGTCCGGCATCATGACGCCCTCGAAGGCTCTTGGGCCTTCCGCCCATGCGTGGTCCAGGGTGCGACCCTCGGTGCCGGTGATCGCCATCGGGCGCATGAAGGCCTGTGAATCGAATCCTGTTGCCAACACCAGGATGTCGAGCTCGTGCAGCTGCCCGTCCGCGGTGACCACGCCGCGCTTCTCGATATGGTCGATGCCCTCGGTCACCAGCGACACGTCGGGTCGCTGCACCGCCTTGTAGAAGCGATCCGACACCACCAGCCGCTTGCACATAGCCTGATAATCCGGCGTCAGCTTGCGGCGCAGCTCAGGGTCCTTGACGGACTGCAGGTTTCGCTCCACCACCCACTGGATGAACCGGCGCACCCGGCCCGGATGCACCAGCCCCTGTGAGAAGACCGCGAACGCCGCGCGATTGAACCAGTACGGCACCACACCCAGCGCGGGCAGCAGCCGGTACAGCGTCTTCGCCACGGGCGAGTACGCGCGATTGACCGTCGGCAGGATCCACTGCGGAGTGCGCTGGAACAGCACGACTTCCGGCACCCGCCCCGCCAGCGCGCTCACCAGTTGTGTCCCGGTGGAGCCGGTTCCGATCACGCCGACGCGCTTGCCGTCCAACGCGATCTCGTGCCGCCAACGCGCGGAATGCATGACGGTGCCGCCGAATTCGTCCAGGCCCTTGATATCCGGCAGGTTCGGGTGATGCAGGAATCCCGTCGCGCACATGACGAAGTCGAAGCGTTCGGTCTGCCCGTCCGAGGTGCCGACCCGCCATCCCGTCCCGTCGAACTCCGCACCGGTGACCTCGGTGCCGAAGCGCGTGCGCGCCTGCAGCCCGTGCTCGCGCGCCACCCCGACCAGATACCGCTTGATCTCCGGCCCGGCCGAATACAGCTGCGTCCATTCGGGATTCATGGCGAAAGTGAATTGGTAGTACCGCGAGGGCACATCGCACACCAGCCCCGGATAGCTGTTGTCCCGCCACGTACCGCCGTAATCGTGGGCCTTCTCGAAAATGGTGAACTCGGTGAATCCCGCCTGCTGCAGGGCGACGCCCATGCAGATCCCGGAGATTCCGGCACCCACGATGGCGATCCGCGGTGTGTTCATGGGACGGCAGCCTAGACACGTGTCTCTGGTGGAGGTGAGCGTTTCAGGGAAATCGGTAGACATTCCGTCATTCGCTAGACGCAGTGTATAGCGAGTGCTACCGTGTGCGCCAGATCACAAGCGTGAGATAAGGAAGCACGATGCGCGCACTCCAGTGGACCGGCCCGGAAAAGGTGCAGATCAACGACATTCCGGTACCGGATATCGGCCCTACCGATCTGCTCGTCAAGGTCGGTGCCGCGGGCGTCTGCCACTCCGACCTGACGCTGGTCAACTTCCCCATCCAGCTGCGCGAGGACCCGCTGACCCTCGGGCACGAGATCGCGGGCACCATCGAGGCCATCGGGTCGGATGTGAGCGGGCGCGAGGTCGGCGAGCGCGGCGTCGTGTTCCTCTTCTGGACCTGCGGGGTCTGCCGCGAATGCGTGGGCGGCAACGAGAACGTCTGCCTCGCGGCCGGACGCGTCGCCATGCCGCCCTGCCCGGGACTCACCATGGAAGGCGGCATGTCCGAGTACGTGCGCATCCCGGCCAGCGCGTTCGTGCCGATCGGCGACCTCGACTTCTTGCAGGCCGCGCCGGTCGCCGACGCCGCCCTCACCGCCTACCACGCGATCCGCGGCGCGCGAGAAGCGTTGCGGCCCGGCGGAACCGCGGTCGCCATCGGCATCGGCGGGCTCGGGCACGTGGGCGTGCAGATCCTGCACGCCATCTCCGGGGTGCGGGTGATCGCGGTGGATCAGGCCCAGGAGAAGCTGGACCTGGCGGCCGACTGCGGCGCCGAGATCGGCATCCTGTCCGGCCCCGACGCCGCCAAGCAGATCCTCGACCTCACCGACGGGCGCGGCGCGGACGCCGTTTTCGACTTCGCGGGCGTGGACGCGACCGCCAAACTGGCCTGTGAGACCGTCGCGCCCAATGGCGCCTACCGCATGGTCGGACTCGGTGGCGGCGCACCCGAGATCACCGCCGGACCGGCCGGCGGACCCGGCTGGCCGTGGGGCGCGTCGGTGCGAAAGTCGTTGGGCGGCACCCGAAGTGACCTGCACGACTGCGTGGCGCTCGCCCGGGCGGGCAAGTTGCACATGGAGGTCGAGCGCTTCGACCTGGCCGACGGGCCGGAAGCCTTCCGCCGCCTGGACGCGGGACACATCCGGGGACGCGCGGTGCTCGTACCCTGATCGCGCCGATCAGTTGTCGCCGGGGTCGACCTCGCCGAGGAATTTCGCGACCCGCGCCGCGATCTCGTCCGGGAACTCGCCATTGATGGCGTGCGAGGCCTCCGGCCACACCTCGAACTGCCCGCCGGGCACCAGTTTTCGCGCCCGCTCGGCCATCTTCTTCGCGTTGTGCACGATGCTGCGCCCCGCGAAGATGCCGAGATACGGCCTGCCGAGCGCCGAAAGCTGGTCCTTGGCAGGCTGTTTCGTCATCGGCAGATAGGCCGCGAAATCCTTCATACCCGAGGCGATCAGCCTGCCCTCGGGCAGATCCTCGGGCGCGGACACCCCGCCGGAGATCCAGCTCAGCAACTTGTTGCGCCACTTCTCCGGCATTCCCGGCAGTACCGAACCCAGCGACACCAGGATCATCTTCCAGGTCACCCCGCCGAACACGAACGGTGCGTCCAGCGTGATCAGCGATGCCACCCGCTCCGGATGCCGCACGGCCAGATTCACCGCCGACCACCCGCCGATCGACACCCCCAGCACATGCACCGGCCGAGATTCCAACTCCGCCAACGCCTCCGAAAGCCACGTCGCCTGATCCGCATCATCGGTCAACGGCTTGGACTGCACACTCAACCCCGGCTCACCCAGCAGATCCAGCGTGATCACCGGCCGCACCGCCAGCAACCCAGGCAGATTCGCCGCCCACATCGGCGTCGCGGCCTGCCGTCCGGGCAGCAGCACCAGCGGAGTCGCCTCCCCCTCCCCGAACCGATACGCCCGCACGGTCCCGAAACTGGTTGCCACATCGATCGTTTCACGCACCGACGGCAACTTCTCGAACCCGTCCCGATACGCCCCCGCATACCGCCGATACCCCGCCGTCTCGCGGAAGTACCCGACCCGCCTGCCCTTGAACTTCGGCCCCACGTTGCTCTCGGGAAACTCGACCATGCTCCCAGGCTAATCTCGATCGCATGGGGAGGCTCTGGCCGATGCCGGCCATATCGATTTGTGTACTGCTGACCGCAGCCTGCGGCGACCATGGCTCGGCGGCGAAGACGTCGACGACACCGGCACCTACCTCCAGTCCGGCTCAGCTCACGATGACCACGACCCCACCGGCGGCCTCGACGACACCGATGGATGCCGCGGCATTGCCGCTGTGCGGCGATGTCAAGGCCTCCGGGTCGGACAGCCCACCGGACTGCAAGTTGATCTCGCGCGATCGTGCGGCCCTGACCTTCATCGTGCGGCACACCGTCTTCAAGAAGACCGACAAGAGAGATCTGACGATCGATGTGGTCGGCGGCGACGGCAAGGTCCGCCAGACCATCCACGTGCTGCCGGACGACGGTTCCGGCATCACCTCTCCCGCCGAGCCCACACTGCGGAACCTGGCGGATGACGGCCGCGATCAACTCGTGGTGCCGCTGAGTCTCGCGATGTCCGGGAATGCCCGGTTCACGGTGTACCGCGCCACGGATGCGAAGCCCGACTTCGACTGGGCGGGAGACGTGTCCGGATTCGGGGTGGACCGGACCACCAGCGGCTATATCGCGGCCGAATCGAAAAATGGCGCCGCCGAGCATTACACCGACTTCTGGCACTTCGTCGATTCGCCGCTTGGCCCGCACCTGAAGGTCGTCGCGGGCATCTTGCGGACCTTCAAAGCGGACGGCAGCAGCATTTGCGTGGCCAATGATCAGGGCGTACGCGGAGATTCGGGATTGAGCGACGAGGATCTGGCGCGAAAATTCTGCGCCGAGGAGCTGATCGCGGCGAAGCCCGTGGGCTGATTCTCACTGCAACCCGGCGATGCGGCGCTGAAGCCAGCGGCGGGATTCGGCGTCGCGCGCGTGCAGGATGATCTTGCGGCGGGCGGTGGGGGAGAGGGCGGATAGGAGGCGGGGCAGGCGTTTTCGGGTGTCCCAGGTGAGCAGGTAGCGGACCGCGCCGGCGGTGGCGGTGTCGTCGGCGAGGTCGACGGCGCGGGCGAAGTCGGGGGCGGATTCCTGGTCGAGGAATTGGGCGGGGATGCGTTCGTGGGTGGGGTGGCCGGAGTAGGCGCCGGTGCCGGCGGCGAACCAGGCGCACAGGCGCAGGATTCGATCCACCGGATTCGGGTAGGCCGCCAGGAGTAGGGCGCGAACCTCGGCCACCTGGGGTTCGGTGAGGCCGCCGCCGGTGGTGGAGGTATCGAGGAAGAGGCTGGCGTAGGGGATGAGGGGCTCGGGGATCTCGGCCACCCACAGTCGTGCGGTGCGGTCGCTCTCGGCCTGGCGCTGCTCAGCCGCGCGGAATTCGCGCAGCGGAACCGAGACTCCGCGCACGGCAAGCCATTCCAGGGGGCGGACGCCGTCGGCCAGCAGCGCGTCCTGCGGCCAGCCCTCCCAGCGGATCGAATACCCGTGGTGCAGCGTCACCGTCGTGAGCGCCCGGTCCTGCGCGCCGAAGAAGTCCAGGGTCACATCGCCCCAGCACATGCACACGAATCCGGGCAGGTCGGCGACGGCGAGTGCCTCGCGCAGCGCCCGCACGGCAATCGGGTCGCGCTCCTCCAGCAGGACCGGTGCGGGCCCGGGCATCTCGCGGACCCGAACGCCGTGCGCGTGCGCCAGCACCCGATCCAGCGCGCCACGATCACCGCCCGCGGACGCTCCCCCGAAAGCCATACGGAAACACTAATCCGACCCGCCGGTCCCCGGCGTGGCGTCGCCGCGGCACGCGGACGCGTTTCCGTTGTCCAGACGGTTGCTGAACTGGTACGTACCAGCTGGTGATACGGTTCCCTGTGACGCCGATAACTCGGACCCCCATCGGGGTCCGATCGCAGTGACGGGGCTGGAACCAGCGAGTCTTTCTGCAGGCCACCAGCGAAAGTGCACCAACCGGGAGCTGGACTGTGGCTGTCCGGTGAGAACTGCATTGTTGCCGAAAAGCCAGATATAGGAGAGACCGTGGCGATATCGGACTCCCAGCGGGGCGCTGCCGATCCCGCTGCCCCGCGCACGACCGGACTGTTCCGCACCAAGAGCGTCGAACAGTCGATCCGGGATACCGACGATCCCGATGCCAAGCTCCGCAAGGACCTGACCTCCTGGGACCTCACGGTCTTCGGCGTCGCGGTCGTGGTCGGTGCGGGCATCTTCACCCTCACCGCGCGTACCGCGGGCAACATGGCCGGACCCGCGGTCTCGCTCGCCTTCGTGTTCGCCGCGGTGGCCTGCGGCCTGGCCGCGCTCTGCTACGCCGAATTCGCCTCGACCGTGCCGGTCGCGGGCAGCGCGTACACCTTCTCCTACGCCACCTTCGGTGAGGTCGTGGCCTGGATCATCGGCTGGGACCTGATCCTGGAATTCGCGCTCGGCACCTCGGTCGTGGCCAAGGGCTGGTCGCAGTACCTGGGCGTGGTCATGGGCGGCCGCCAGCCGATCTGGCACTTCGGATCGGTCAAGTTCGACTGGGGCGCGGTCGTGCTGATCGCCATCCTCGGCGTGCTGCTGGCCCTGGGCACCAAGCTGTCCTCGCGGGTGTCGGCCGTGGCGGTGGCCATCAAGCTGGCCGTCATCGCGCTGGTGGTCGTGGTCGGCGCCACCTACTTCAAGGCCTCGAACCTGAAGCCGTTCATCCCGGAATCGGTGCCCAATGCCGACTCCAGCGGTGCGGGCAAGCTGCACCAGACCCTGTTCCAGCTGGTCACCGGCGGCGGCAACAGCCACTTCGGCTGGTACGGCCTGCTGGCCGCGGCCTCCATCGTGTTCTTCGCCTTCATCGGCTTCGACGTGGTCGCCACCGCGGCCGAGGAGACCAAGAACCCGCAGCGCAATGTGCCGCGCGGCATCCTGGGCTCGCTGGCCATCGTCACCGTGCTGTACGTGGCGGTCTCGCTGGTGCTCACCGGCATGGTGTCCTACAAGGACCTGCAGGGCGACAATGCCACGCTCGCAACGGCTTTCGCGCTGCACGGCGTCACCTGGGCCAAGAACATCATCTCCATCGGCGCGCTGGCCGGTCTGACCACCGTCGTCATGGTGCTGTTCCTGGGCCAGACCCGCGTGCTGTTCGCCATGTCCCGCGACGGGCTGATGCCGCGGCAGCTGGCGCACACCGGATCCAAGGGCACGCCGGTGCGCATCACCGCCATCGTCGGTGTCATCTGCGCGCTGCTGGCCGGGTTCGTGGACTTCGGCACGCTCGAGGAGATGGTCAATATCGGCACGCTGTTCGCGTTCGTGCTGGTGTCCATCGGCGTGGTGGTGCTGCGCAAGTCGCGTCCGGATCTGCCGCGCGGATTCCGGGTACCGCTGGTGCCGTTCATCCCGATCCTGTCGGTGATCGCGTGCGCGTGGCTGATGTTCAACCTGTCGGTGGAGACCTGGCTGCGGTTCGTCATCTGGATGGCGATCGGCATGGTCGTGTACTTCGTCTACGGCCGCCGGCACTCGCTGCTGGCGCTCCGGGGAGACAAAACCGGTAGCTGATCGGCTGCTCGAGTTCGGTGCTGGTGGTGTGTCGTCGCGATGACACCCCGTGGAATGCGGTTCAATTGCTCTGACTAGTGAGAGTTGTGCCACTTGTTCCGCCCATCAGCACCGTTTCAGCATCCCGAGAGGAACCGATCGTGAGCATGCTTCTCGCAGTGCATGACGCCTACACCACGGTTGTCGCGCAGATCGGCAACCCGACGCCGGAGACGCCGCCGGTGGCGGACAAGCTGATGAAGCTGGTCCGCTACTTCACCTGGTTCACCATGCTGTCGGGGGTCACGGCCATTACCTATGGTGGCGGCCGGTTCGCGTGGGAGAAGTGGAGCGGTGGCGGGCTCGAATCACCGAAGATGGTGGCCGGAGCCATGATCGGCGGAGCCACCGCCACCAGTGCGGGCACGATCATGAATGCGGTAATCGGAAGCTGACCTCGTACTCGACCCCGTCATTCCGGCATGCTTTTGGCCGGAATCCACGCTGCCGCAGTGGATCCCGGCCAAGAAGCGCGCCGGGGTGACGGGGTTGTTCTAGCTCTGGCCGAGCATGCCGTTCATCTGGTCGATCTCCTGCTGCTGCGCGGTCACGATGGACTGTGCCAGGGTCTTCGACTCGGCGTTGACGCCCTGCTTCAGCTCGGTGTTCGCCATGTCGATCGCGCCCTTGTGATGCTCGATCATCATCTGCATCCACATCTTGTCGAAGTCCATGCCGGACATGCCCTGCAGCTTGGTCATCTGATCCGTGGTCATCATGCCGGGCATCCCGTGGCCCATATCGCCGCTGGGGGCGGGCTTGCCGAAACTCTGGAGCAGCGTGGTGATCTGCTGCATCTCCGGTGACTGCGCCTGCTCCACGGCCTGCGCGAGGGTGATCAGCTGCTGGTTCTGCGAGCGTGTCGGGACCAGCTTGGCCATCTCGACGGCCTGGGCGTGATGCGGGTACATCATCTGCAGGAAGCTCACGTCGGCGTCATTGAAATCGCTGCGGGTGGCGGCCTGTGTCGTGCTGCCACCGCTCATGCCGGGCATGCCGCTGTGATCCATCCCGGGCATGGACGAGCCGGACGTGGTCGAGGTCTTCGACGCGTCCGACATGTCGTGGTCATTGCTGCTACAGCCCGCGGCCAGCAGGGCGGCGGCGGAGGTGGCGGCGATCAGGGCGAGTTTGGTGCGGGTTTTGAACATGGTTGTACTCCTCGAGGATTGCTGGGGATTCGTGAAATGGGCATGCGGGTGCCCATCAGATCCGCAGAATCGCCAGTTCGGCCAAGGAGAGAACCGTCCATGGTGGGGGACGGGCACGGTGTTGCCGCGGGCGGCGCAGCTTCGCGGGAGTCGCATCGTGGCGGCCGAGGCCGACCCAGGCCAGCACCGCCAAGCCCAGGGCGAGCAGCAAGCCGGTGAGCACGAACAGGCAGCCGTGCATCCCGGCGTGGCCATTGCCGCAGTCGTCGCCGCAGCCCGGCACGGACATGTCGTGGTCCGGCCTATCCGTCATCCCGGCGTGCTTTTGGCCGGGATCCATTTGGATTCCGGCCAAAACCATGCCGGAGTGACTGGAGGTGGCAGCGTGGCCCGAGCCCTCATGGCTCATACCCACGACCAGCGCGTGCATGGCCACGATCCCGGCCATGAGCGCGAGCAGCCCGAAGGCCCGGATGAACCGGGTGCCGCGCAGCTGCTGTTCGACCACGGCGGTCATCTTACCCGCCGGGCCCGGATACCCCCTGTCGGTATTCGTCACCGACGCGCCCGGCTCGCCACCGCGAGTATCACCGGCCCGGGCGGTAGCCTGGCGGCCGTGTCACAGCGCGAACTGGTCATCCTGGGAACGGCCAGCCAAGTCCCGACCAAGCAGCGCAATCACAACGGCTATCTGCTGCGCTGGGATCGGGAGGGGCTGCTGTTCGACCCGGGGGAGGGCACCCAGCGGCAGATGAGCTTCGCGGGCGTGGCCGCCAGCGGGATCACCCGCATCTGCATCACCCACTTCCACGGCGACCACTGTTTCGGCCTGCCCGGGGTGCTCGGCCGCATCAGCCTCGACGGCGCGCTGCATCCGGTGGACGTCTACTTCCCGGCCTCGGGGGAGGTCTTCTACGAGCGGCTCATCGATTCCTCGGCGCACAATCGCAGGGTCGAACTGGAACCGCATCCGATCACCGACAATGGCGAATTGCCGCCGCCCGGAGCCGATTTCACGTTGCGCGCCGCGCGGCTGTCGCATCCGGTGGAGACCTTCGGTTACCGCCTCGACGAACCCGACAGCCGCCGCTTCGTGCCCGAGCGGCTGCGCGAACTGGGCCTGTCCGGTCCGCTGGTCGGCGAATTGCAGCGCCGCGGCGAGGTCGAATCGGGCGGCCGCACCATCACTCTCGACGAGGTCAGTGAGGCGCGGCCCGGCCAGAGCTTCGCCTTCGTCATGGACACCCGCCTCTGTGACGGCGTCTACGAGCTCGCCCAGAACGTCGACATGCTGGTCATCGAATCCACCTTCATCGACGAGGACGAGAAGCTGGCCGTCGAATACGGCCATCTCACCGCGGGCCAGGCGGGCCGGGTCGCCGCCCGCGCGGGCGTGCGCACCCTGGTCCTCACCCACTACTCACAGCGCTACCGCACCCTGGACCAGCATC
>NZ_BAFX01000124.1 GCF_000308815.1 Nocardia concava NBRC 100430 | reverse complement strand
CGATGCCCGCTTCGCCGACCTGCTCTCCGAGGTCCGCGAACGCGACCTGGAGGCCTTCGCCAACGCGGACGTGCCGTTCGAGCGACTGGTCGAGGTGCTCAACCCGGTCCGCTCCACCGCGCGCAACCCGCTGTTCCAGGTGGGCCTCTCGTTCCAGAACCTGGCCGAGACCGCCTTCGAACTGCCGGGCCTGCACGTGGCCGCGGTCGAATTCGAATCGCAGCTGGCCAAGACCAGCCTGCAGGTCACGCTCTACGACCGGTACACCGAGGACGGCACCCCGGCCGAGATCTTCACCGAATTCGGTTACGCCACCGACCTGTTCGACGAGCCCACCGTGCGGGCCTTCGCCGACCGGTTCGTGCGCATCCTCGACGCCATCACGGCCGACCCGACGGTCACCGTCGGCGATATCGACCTGCTCGACGCGGACGAGAACGCGCGAATCCTGAAGCGGTGGAACAACACCGAGCAGGACGTGGACGCGGTGTTCCCGGGCGCGGGCGAGGCGACCCTGGTTTCGCTGCTGGACAAGTCCGTGGCCGAGGACCCCAAGGCCGTGGCCATCGTCACCGACACCCCCGACGGGGCCGAGTCGCTGACGTACGCCGAGCTCGACGCCCGCGTCAACCGGCTCGCGCGTGAGCTCATCGCGCGCGGCATCGGCGCGGAAGACCGGGTGGCGCTGGCGATTCGCCGCTCCACCGATCTGGTCGTGGCCATGTACGCGGTCGCCAAGTCCGGCGCCGCCTACGTGCCGATCGATCCGGATCAGCCCGCCGAGCGCGTCGGCTACATCCTGGAGACCTCGGCGCCCAAGGCCGTACTCACCACGGCGGCAGTCGGTTTCGAGACCGAACTGGCCGACGTGGTGCGCATCGACGAGGTCGACCTGTCCGGTCACTCGGACAAGCCGATCGCCGACGCCGAGCGGGTGCGCGCGCTCACCGCCGCCAACACCGCGTACGTCATCTTCACCTCCGGATCCACCGGCCGCCCCAAGGGTGTGGCGCTGCCGCACGGCGCGGTCGTGAACCAGTTGCTGTGGAAGGTCACCGAATTCGGGCTCGACCCGGCGGACGCGGTGCTGCTCAAGACCGCCGCCACCTTCGACCTCTCGGTGTGGGAGTTCTGGTCCGGTGTGGCCTGCGGTGGCCGCCTGGTCATCGCCGCGCCCGACGGGCACAAGGATCCGGCGTACCTCAACGAGCTGATGGCCCGCGAATGGGTGACCACCCTGCACGTGGTGCCGTCCATGCTGGACGCGCTGCTCACCAACGGCCTGCCGGACTCGCTGTGGCGGATCCTGGCCATCGGTGAGGCGCTGCCCGGGCCGCTGGCGCTGCGCGTGCTGCGCGAGCACCCGCGCACCGAGCTGTTCAACCTGTACGGCCCGACCGAGGCCGCGGTGTCCATCACCAACCACCGGGTCACCGAGCGTGACGAGCTGTCGGTGTCCATCGGCTCGCCCGAATGGAACTCGCAGGTGTACGTGCTGGATTCGCGCCTGCGGCCGGTGCCGGTGGGCGTGTCCGGTGAGCTCTACCTTGCCGGTGCGCAACTGGCCCGTGGCTACTTCGGCCGCCCGGATCTGACCTCGGACCGGTTCGTGGCGAACCCGTTCGCGGACAACGGTTCCCGCATGTACCGCACCGGTGACCTGGTGGCCTGGCAGGCCAATGGCGAGCTGGAGTACCGGGGCCGCACCGACTTCCAGGTGAAGATCCGCGGCTTCCGCATCGAGCTCGGCGATATCGAGTCGGCGCTGCTGCGCCTGGACGCCGTCGCCTCGGCCGCCGTGGTGGCCCACACCGATCCGGTGCTGGGCGACCGCCTGGTGGCCTATGTGGTCGGCACCGACGGCGAGCCCGACAAGCGCGAGCTGCAGGCGGCGCTGGCCGCCGAACTGCCGTCGTACATGATCCCGTCGGTCTTCATGGCGCTGGACGCGTTGCCGCTCAACGCCAACGGCAAGCTGGACCGCAAGGAGCTGCCGCAGCCGACCTTCGAGAAGGCGGTCTTCCGCGCACCCGTCAGCCCGATCGAGCAGATCGTGGCGGGCGTGTTCGCGGAGGTGCTGCGCGTCGAGTCCGGGCGCATCGGCCTGGACGACGACTTCTTCCAGTGGGGCGGCAACTCGCTGCTCGCCACCCAGGTGGCCGCGCGCCTCGGCGAGGCGCTCAACACCCGGGTGCCGGTGCGACTGATGTTCGAGGCGTCCACGGTGGCGGCACTGGCCGCCCGCGTGGAACGCGATGCCGGGGCGGGCCGCAAGGCGCTGACCGCGGTGGCGCGGCCGGACAACATCCCACTGTCGCTGGCCCAGCAGCGCATGTGGTTCCTCAACCGCTTCGACACCCAGTCCGCGGCCTACAACGTGCCGGTCGCGGTGCGGCTGTCGGGCGCGCTGGACGAGGACGCGCTGCGCGCCGCGATCGCGGATGTGGTTGCCCGCCACGAGATCCTGCGCACCATCTACCCGCAGACCGAGAACGGCGCGGTGCAGGTCATCCTGCCGCCGGCGCAGGCCGTGCCCGAGCTGCAGGTGCGGACGGTGAGCGCCGACGAGGTGGTCGGCGCGGTGGTCGAGCTGACCTCCACCTCCTTCGACGTCACCGTCGAGGTGCCGATCAAGGTGGCGCTGTTCAAGATCGAGGGCAGTGAGGCCGTCGTGGCCACGCCTTCCGAAGCGGCGGCGCATGCGGCGGCTTACACCTTCGACTTCGCCGACACCGAGCCCACGGGCCAGTACCAGGTCGTTGATCCGAACGCCCCGGTGAGCGCGGAATACGTGCTGGCCCTGGTGATTCACCACATCTCCGGTGACGGCTCCTCGGTGGCTCCGCTGACCCGGGACCTGATGACCGCCTACGCGGCGCGTTCCATCAAGCAGCAGCCGGGCTGGACGCCGCTCGCGGTGCAGTACGCCGACTACTCCATCTGGCAGCGCGAGCTGCTCGGTGACGAGAACGATCCGGAGTCGCTGGCCGCCAAGCAGGTCGCCTACTGGAAGCAGGCCCTCGCCGGGCTGCCGGATCAGCTGGACCTCCCGGCCGACCGGCCGCGTCCGGCGGTGCAGTCCTTCCACGGCGGCAAGATCGACATCCGCATCGATGCCGAATTGCACACGGCGCTGGTCGAATTGGCGCGCACCGAGGGTGCGACGCTGTTCATGGTCGTGCACACCGCGCTGGCGGTGCTGCTGTCGCGACTGTCGGGCAGCGACGACATCGCCATCGGCACCCCGATGGCCGGTCGCGGCGAGGCCGTCCTCGACGACCTGATCGGCATGTTCGTCAACACCCTGGTGTTCCGCACGCAGGTCGACGGCGGTCAGCCGTTCGCCGAGCTGCTGGCGCGTCAGCGTGAGACCGACATCCAGGCCTACGCCAATGCCGATGTGCCGTTCGAGCGGTTGGTCGAGGTGCTCAACCCGGCGCGTTCGACCGCGCGGCATCCGCTGTTCCAGGTGGGTCTGTCGTTCCAGAACCTGACCCGCTCCACCCTGGAACTGCCGGGGCTGACCGTGTCCGGGCTGGACGTCGACACCGAGCTGTCGCAGTTCGACCTGCACCTGATCGTGTCGGACCTGTACGCCGAAAACGGTGCGGCCGAGGGCATCACCGGCATCCTGACCTACGCCACGGACATCTTCGACCGGGAGACCGTGGTCGGGTTCGCGGACCGGTTCGTGCACCTGCTGCGCGAGATCGTGGCCGCGCCGCGCACCGCGGTCGGCGCGATCGAACTGCTGGCCCCGGCCGAGCGGGCCGAGATCCTGGACTCGCGCAACAACACCGCGCACCAGGTGGATTCGGCCGCGACGCTGGTGTCCATGCTCGGCGCCACGGTGGCGGCCAAGCCGACCGCCATCGCGCTCATCGGGCCCGACGGCGAGACGCTGACCTACGCCGAACTCGGCGCCCGGGTCAACCAGCTCGCGCGGGAGCTCATCGCACGCGGCATCGGCACCGAAGACCGTGTGGCCCTGGCCATTCGCCGCTCGGTGGATCTCGTGGTCGCGATGTACGCGGTCTCGGTCGCGGGCGCGGCATATGTGCCGGTCGACCCGGACCAGCCCGCGGAGCGCGTGGGCTACATCCTCGAGACGGCCGCCCCCGCGTGCGTGCTCACCACGTCGCGCGACGGTTTCGAGCTGCCCAATCCCCGTCATCCCGGCGCGCTTCTTGGCCGGGATCCACACGACGAGGCGTTGGATTCCGGCCAAAAGCACGCCGGAATGACGGAGGGTCTGCGCACGGAGGTGCTGCGCATTGACGAGCTGGAGCTGTCGGGTCACCCGACCGCGCCGGTCACCAACGCCGAGCGGGTGCGCGAGCTGACTGCCGCCAACACCGCCTACGTCATCTTCACCTCCGGTTCCACCGGTCGCCCGAAGGGTGTGGCGCTGCCGCACGCGGCGATCGCGAACCAGTTGCAGTGGAAGACGGCGGAATTCGGGCTCGGTGCGGATGACGCGGTGCTGCTCAAGACCGCCGCCACCTTCGACCTCTCGGTGTGGGAGTTCTGGTCGGCCGCCGTGTCCGGTGGGCGACTGGTGATCGCGGCGCCCGACGGGCACCGGGATCCGGCGTACCTGAACGAGCTCATGGCTCGCGAGCGGGTCACCACGTTGCATGTGGTGCCGTCCATGCTGGACGCGCTGCTCACCGCTTCCGAAGGCACGCTGAACGATTCGCTGCGGCGGGTGCTGGCCATCGGTGAGGCGCTGCCCGCCGCGGTGGCGCAGCGCTTCCGTGCGGCCAACCCGGACGCGTCGCTGTTCAACCTGTACGGCCCGACCGAGGCCGCGGTGTCCATCACCACGCACCTGGTCACCGATGCCGATCAGGGTGCGGTGTCCATCGGTGTGCCGGAATGGAATTCGCGGGTGTACGTCCTCGACGCACGCCTCAACCCGGTGCCCGACGGCGTGTCCGGTGAGCTCTACCTCGCCGGTGCGCAGCTGGCGCGCGGCTACTTCGCGCAGCCGAACCTGACCGCGGATCGCTTCGTGGCCAACCCGTTCGCCATCGGCGAGCGCATGTACCGCACCGGTGACCTGGTGGCCTGGTCGGCCGACGGAGAGCTGGAGTACCGGGGCCGCACCGACTTCCAGGTGAAGATCCGCGGCTTCCGTATCGAGCTCGGCGAGATCGAGGCGGCGCTGCTGGCGCTGCCGGAGATCGCGCAGACCGCGGTGCTGGCCAAGCGCGACGAGCGCACCGGTGACCGCCTGGTCGCCTACCTGGTGCCGACCGGCTCGGGTATCGATGTGCCGCTGGTGAAGTCGGCGCTGAACGCGGCGCTGCCGTCGTACATGGTGCCGTCGGCGTTCGTGGTGCTGGATGCCCTGCCGCTCAATGTGAACGGCAAGCTGGACCGCAAGGCGCTGCCCGAGCCCGAGTTCGAGACCACGGCGTTCCGTGCGCCGTCCACCCCGATCGAGGAGATCGTGGCGGGCGTCATCGCGGAGGTCCTGGGTACCGAACGCGTGGGCGCGGACGACGACTTCTTCGCGCTCGGCGGCAACTCGCTGCTCGCGACCCAGGTCGCCGCGCGAATCGGTGCGGCGCTGGACGCGCGGGTGCCGGTGCGCGCGGTGTTCGAGGCGTCGACCGTCGCCGGTCTGGCCGCCAAGGTCGAGCAGCACGCCGGTGCGGGAGATCGCAAGGCGCTCACCGCCGGAACGCGGCCGGAGAACGTGCCGCTGTCGCTGGCGCAGCAGCGCATGTGGTTCCTCAACCAGTTCGATACCGCGTCGGCCGCGTACAACGTGCCGGTGGCGGTGCGCCTGACCGGTGCGCTGGATGTGGAGGCGCTGCAGCAGGCGGTCGCCGATGTGATCGGACGCCACGAGACGCTGCGGACGGTGTACCCGCAGGTCGACGGGGCGGCCGCACAGGTGATCGTGCCGGTGGCGCAGGCGATTCCGGATCTGACGCCGGTGGTCGTGTCCGCCGAGTCGGTGACCGAGCGGATCGCCGCGCTGATCACCACCGGTTTCGACGTCACCACCGAGGTGCCGGTGCACGCCGCGCTGTTCCGCGTCGAAGGTGCTGAAGAAGCCGAGCACGTGCTCGTCTTCGTCACCCACCACATCGCCGCCGACGGCTGGTCCATGGGCCCGCTCACCCGCGACGTCATGGTGGCCTACGCCTCCCGTGCCGCCGGTATGCAGCCGAGCTGGGCTCCGCTGCCGGTGCAGTACGCGGACTACTCGCTGTGGCAGCGCGAGGTCCTCGGTGCCGAGGACGACCCGGCCAGCCTGATCGCCTCGCAGGCCGAATTCTGGCGCACCGCACTGGCGGACCTGCCCGACGAGCTGAACCTGCCCTCGGATCGGCCGCGCCCCAACGCGCAGTCCTTCCGCGGCGGCCGGGTGCTGTTCCCGATCGGCAACGACCTGCACCGCGGACTCCAGCAGATCGCGCGCACCAATAACGCGACCATGTTCATGGTCGTGCACACCGCGCTCGCGGTGTTCCTGGCGCGCCTGTCCGGCACCTCGGACATCGCCATCGGCGCGCCCATCGCGGGCCGCGGCGAGGCCGAGCTGGACAACCTGATCGGCATGTTCGTCAACACCCTGGTGCTGCGCACCGAGGTGAGCGGGCAGGCCGGGTTCACCGAACTGCTGGCCGCGGCCAAGGACAGCGACCTGCAGGCGTTCGCGCACGCGGACATTCCGTTCGAGCGGCTCGTCGAGCTGCTCAACCCGGAACGCTCCACCGCGCGGCACCCGCTGTTCCAGGTGGCGCTGTCGTTCGAGAACCTGCCGGAGAGCTCCTTCGAGCTGCCCGGGCTGCGGGCCTCGGCGGTCGAGTTCGAGAACGAGATCGCCAAGTTCGACCTCATGCTCACCCTGACCGAGGCCCCGGCCGACGCGGACGCGGGCATGTACGCCGAATTCGGTTACGCCCGTGACCTGTTCGACCAGGAGACCGTCCAGGGCTTCGCGGATCGGTTCCTGCGACTGCTCGGCGAGATCATCGCCGCGCCGCGCAAGGCCGTCGGCGATCTGGAGATCCTGGCCGCCGACGAGCGCGCCGACCTGATCACCCGCACGGGCGGTCCGGCCATCGCGCCGCGCACGCTGCCCGAACTGCTGGCCGACGCCGTGGCCAACAATCCGGTCGGCGAGGCGGTCGCCTTCGACGGTCAGGCTCTCGGTTACGCGGAACTCGATGCCGCCTCCTCGCGCCTGGCGCGGGTGCTCATCGAGCGCGGCGCCGGGCCGGAAACCCGTGTCGCGGTTGCCATTCGCCGCTCGTTCGAATCGGTGCTGGCCATCTGGGCCGTCGCCAAGTCGGGCGCGGCGTTCGTGCCGGTCGATCCGTCCTACCCGGCGGACCGCATCGCGCACATGGTCAACGACTCCGGCGCGGTGCTCGGCCTGACGGTCGACGCCGAGGTCGAGGGGCTGCCGCCGGTCAAGAGCCTGGCGGGCTGGATCTCGCTCGACGATCCGATGGTGCAGGCCGAAATCGGCTCGCACTCCGCGGAACCCGTCACCGACACCGAGCGCTGGGGTGTCATCCGGCCCGAGCACGTGGCGTACGTGATCTACACGTCCGGCACCACGGGCATGCCCAAGGGCGTCGTGGTCACCCACGCCGGTCTGGCCAACTTCGCGACCGAGCAGATCGTGCGCTACCACCTCGACTCCGGTTCGCGCGCACTGCACTTCGCGTCGCCGTCGTTCGACGCGTCGGTGCTGGAGTACCTGCTCGCCATCGGCGCGGGCGGCACCCTCGTGGTGGTGCCGCCGGGCGTCTACGGCGGCGAGGAGCTGGCCGAGCTGATCAAGCGCGAGCGGGCCACGCACGCGTTCATCACCCCGGCCGCGCTGGCGACACTGGATCCGAAGGGTCTGGATTCGCTGCGGGTGCTGGTCGCCGGTGGTGAAGCCGTTCCGGCCGATCTGGTGGAGAAGTGGGCGATTCCGTTGGAGAACCGCACGATTCGTGCGTTCCACAACGGTTACGGCCCGACCGAGACCACGATCATGACCAACATCAGCGATGCGCTGACGCCGGGCGATCTGGTCACCATCGGTGGTCCGATCCGCGGTATGCAGGCGCTGATCCTGGATGCGCGACTGCGGCCGGTGCCGGTGGGCGTCGCGGGTGAGCTGTACCTGTCGGGTATCCAGCTGTCCCGCGGTTACCACGACCGACCGGGCTTGAGCGCCGAGCGATTCGTCGCCAACCCGTTCCTGGCAGGCGAGCGCATGTACCGCTCCGGTGACGTGGTCCGCTGGACCCCCACCGGCGAGGTGGAGTACGTGGGCCGCAACGACTTCCAGGTGAAGGTGCGCGGCTTCCGCATCGAACTCGGCGAGATCGACGCGGCGCTGGCCTCGCACGAGACCGTGGACTTCGCGGTCACCGTGGGTCACAAGACCGAGGCGGGGGCGACCATCCTGGCGGCGTACGTGCTGCCGGTGGCCGGTCGTTCCATCGACATCGCCGCTCTGACCGAGCATGTCGCGGGTCGACTGCCGGAATACATGGTGCCGACGGCGATCACGGTCCTCGACGCCATCCCGCTGACCCCGGTCGGCAAGCTGGATCGCCGCGCTCTGCCCGAGCCGGTGTTCACCGCGCGCGACTTCCGCGCGCCGGTCACCGAGGTCGAGGCGGCCATCGCCGAGGTGTTCGCCGATGTGCTCGGGGTCGAGCAGGTGGGCGCGGACGATTCGTTCTTCGCGCTCGGCGGTGACTCGATCCTGTCGATTCAGCTGGTCTCGCGGGCCAAGGCGCGCGGCATCGTGTTCTCGCCGCGCGACGTGTTCGAACAGCGGACCGTCGCGGGACTGGCCGAGGTCGCCAAGCTGGGCGGCGACACCACGGCGCAGAAGCTGGCGGAGCTGCCGGGCGGCGGGGTCGGCGATATTCCGCTGACGCCGATCATGCACGCGATTCTGTCGAGCGGGTCGTCGTACCAGCGGTTCTCGCAGTCGATGCCGCTGCGGTTGCCGGACGGGATCACCCGTGAGGTGCTCGTCGGCGCGATCTCGGCGCTGTACGACCACCACGATGTGCTGCGGTCGCGTCTGCGCGGGAATGCCACGGAGGGCTTCGAATTCGAGGCGCTGCCGAAGGGCGCCGTCGATGTGGATGCTCTGGTGCACCGGGTCGAGCTGGCCGGGGACGTCTCCGATGAGGAGCTGACCAGGGTCGGCAGCATCGAATTCGATGCGGCACTCGGCCGTTTGGATCCGGCGAATGCCGCCATGGTGCAGTTCGTCTGGTTCGCCTTCGCGCCCGAGGGATCCGACGAGGCGCGCGTCCGCCGCGACGTGCTGCTCATCGTCGCGCACCACATGGTCGTGGACGGCGTGTCCTGGCGCATCCTGATTCCGGACCTGGGTCTGGCGTGGTCGCAGGTGGCGTTCGAGCAGCCGATCGCGCTGCCCGAGACCGGCACTTCCATGCGGCGCTGGGCGCACGCCCTCGTCGAGGAGTCGCGCTCCGAGGCTCGCGTCGCGGAACTGCCGTTCTGGCAGCGGGTTACCGAGACTCCGGATCCGCTGCTCGGGTCGCGGGCGTTCGATCCCAAGGTCGACACCTTCGACACCGTCGAGCGGGTCGAGGTCAGCGTGCCGGCGTCGGTCACCGAGGCCGTGCTCACGTCGGTCCCGGGTCTGTACCGGGGCGGTGTCAACGACGGTCTGCTGTCGGCGCTGGCCATGGCGGTCGCGCGCTGGCGCGGGGAGACCGCGGGCGGATCGGCGCTGATCAAGCTCGAGGGCCACGGCCGCGAAGAGGAAATCGTTGCGGGCGCGGATCTTTCGCGCACGGTCGGCTGGTTCACCGCCGCGTTCCCGGTCCGTTTGGACCTGAACGGTGCGGACCTCAGCGATGCCTTCGAGGGCGGAAACGCCCTGGGCGACATCGTGAAATCGGTCAAGGAGCAGCTGCTGGCGCTGCCCGACAAGGGTCTGGGCTGGGGTCTGCTGCGGCACCTCAACCCCGAAACCTCCTCGCAGCTGCGGGATGTCGGCCAGATCAGCTTCAACTACCTGGGCCGGGTCTCCGCCGGTGAGGTGCCCGAGGGCATGGCCGAGCTGGGCTGGGTGCCGGTCGACGATCTGGGTCGCCTCGACGGCGAGATGGACGCCGACATGCCCGCCAACGCGACGCTCGACATCAACGCCATCGTCACCGACGGCGAGGACGGGCCGCAGCTGGGTGCGGCGTTCTCCTACCCGAGCGGGCTGCTCGAGCGGGAACGCGTGCAGGAGTTCGCGGATCTGTTCGTGGCGGCGCTGACCGCGCTGGCCGAACACGCCAAGCGGCCCGACGCCGGTGGCTTCACGCCGTCGGATCTGGCGCTGGTCAAGGTCGAGCAGTCCGATATCGAGGTGTGGGAGCAGGCGTATCCGGCGCTGTCGGATGTGTGGCCGCTCTCGCCGCTGCAGTCGGGTCTGCTGTTCCACGCCATGCTCACCCAGAACACGGTGGACGTCTACACCATTCAGACCGTGCTCGACCTGAGCGGTGTGGTGGACATCGACCGGCTGAAGGTGGCCGCGCAGGCCATCCTCGACCGGTACCCGAGCCTGCGGACCGCGTTCGTCACCGACGCCGACGGTCAGGCCCACCAGGTGGTGCTGGACCGCGTGGAAGCGCCGTTCCAGGTCATCGACCTGACGGATCTGCCCGAGGCCGAACGCAATCCGCGCATGCGGGAGATGATCGAGGCCGATCGCGCCGATCACTTCGATCTGTCGGCGGCTCCGCTCATGCGGTTCAACGTGTTCCGGATCAGCGACGAACTGGTGCACCTGGTCATCACCACCCACCACATCCTGGTGGACGGCTGGTCGATGCCGCTGCTCATGCGGGATCTGCTGGTGCTGTACGCGGTGCGCGGCGACCTGTCCGCGCTGCCGCGGGTGGCCTCGTTCCGCAACTACCTGGCCTGGCTGGCCGGGCGGAACCGGGACGAATCGCTCGAGGCGTGGAAGAAGGCCCTGGCCGGCGTCAGCGAGCCCACCCAGCTCGCGCCCGCCGCGACCAAGGACGAGACCTACGAGATCGGCCGCCACAGCCTGGAGATCGACGCCGAGCGCACCCGCGCGCTGACCAAGCGCGCCGGGGAACTCAATGTCACGCTGAACACGCTGATCCAGACCTCCTGGGCGGTGCTGGTCGGGCGCCTCACCGGGCGCAGCGACGTGGTGTTCGGCGCGACCGTGTCCGGTCGCCCCGGTGACCTGCCGGGCGTGGAGTCGATGGTGGGTCTGTTCATCAACACGGTGCCGGTGCGCATCCGCGTCGATGACCGGCTGACCATCGCGGGCCTGCTGCAGCGGGTCCAGCGCGATCAGGCCGACCTGCTCGAGCACCACCACATCGGGCTCACCGAGATCCTGCAATTGGCCGGTGCCGGAGCGGAATTCGACACCATGATGGCGTTCGAGTCCTACCCGGTCGACAAGGACGCGATCGCGGCGGCCAGTTCCATCGACGGCATGTCGGTGAGTGGTGTCGGCATCAACGACAACACCCACTACCCGATGTCGCTGGTGATCATGGCGGGCGAGACCATCGACATCAATATGCGCTACCTCGACAGCCGCTTCACCGCGGACGAGGTCGCCACGCTGGCCGCGCGGTTCACCCGGATTCTGGACGCCCTGCTGGGCGATCCGGAGGGGCTGGTCGGTGACATCGACATCCTCGATGCCTCCGAGCGGGCGCGGATTCTCGCCGAAAGCGCTGTCACCCCGGCGGATTCGGCGGCGGAGCCGGCGCGGGTGGGTACCGCCACGGTCGCGAACGTGCTGGCCGAGGTGGTGGAAGAGGATCCGCAGGCTCCGGCGCTGCTGTCCGACGGGCAGGAGATCGCCTACCACGTGCTGGATCGGCGTAGTTCGCAGCTGGCGCGGTTGCTCATCGACCGTGGTGCGGGGCCGGGCGATATCGTCGCCGTCGCCCTGCCGCATACGGTCGACGCGGTGGTCGCGGTCTGGGCCATCCAGAAGGCCGGCGCCGCGGCGCTGTTCGCCGATGGCTTGTCGTTCGGTGAGATCCTCGCCGCGGGAGCCGGTTTCGGGATCGCGCAGGAACCGGCGGCCAGCTCGGTGCGCTGGCTGGTGCCTTCGGATCCGAAGGTCCAGGCGGATCTGGCGGCTCGCCCGGCCCATCCGGTGTCCTACACCGACCGGGTCCGGCCGCTGTCGGAGACCGATCCGGCGTTCGTGTACCGCGAGGGCGAGACCTGGGCCACGCTGACCCAGGCCGAGGCGCTGGAGCGGGCGGCGAACCTGCGTTCGGAGTACGAGCTGGACTACGAATCGACCACGTACACAACCGGTTCCATCGGTCGTGCCGCGATCGACGAGTTCCTGGCTTCGTCCACCGCGGGTGCCTTGTCCGTGCTCCCCGGCGGGGATATCGCCGCCGATCTGGAGGACGGCGAGGTGACCCACTGGTTCACCGTCGACGGTGACCCGGTCGAGGAAGCGGGCGCGGAAATCCGCACCATCGGCTAGACGCGAATCGCCGGTGGCAGACGTTCTCTTGTCTGCCACCGGCGAGTTCGTAATGTGAGGCTCCCGTGCCAAACCACTGCCGAGCTGGCATATTTCCGCAATCAATGTCAGCTATCCAGGAGTAAGTAGTCCTTTTCACTCATTTCGAGTGCTGCTCCTGGAGAAGTGCTGATGCGCACTCGATTCCGCTGCCTCGTCGCGTCCTGCCTCGTTGCGGCCGCCACCCTGCTCCTGGTCCCCGCCGCCGCCCGCACCGCACCCGAAACTCACGGCGGTGTACTCGGCGACGGATTCCTCTGGGGCGTGGCCGCGTCCGGCTTCCAATCCGAAGGCCAGTCACCCGACAGCAATTGGACCCGCTATATCGAGGCCAATCCCGCCTGGGACCGCCTCGGCGATTCCGTCGACTTCCGCACCCGATACCGCTCCGACATAGCCCTGGCAAAGAACCTGGGCGTCAAGGTATTCCGCATCGGCCTCGAATGGGCCCGCCTACAACCCCAACCGGACCTCTGGGACCCGGCGGCTTTCGCCTACTACGACGACGTCATCTCCACCATCGAAGCCGCAGGCATGCGCCCCATGCTCACCCTCGACCACTGGGTCTACCCCGGCTGGGAATCCGACCGAGGCGGCTGGTCCAACCCTGCCATGGTCACCGACTGGCTCGCGAACATGCGCAAGGTCGTAGACCGCTACGCGGTGCACAACCCAATCTGGGTAACCATCAACGAGCCGGTCGCCTACATCATGCACGAGTTCCACCAGAACGGCACCAACCCGGACCGCATGCTCGACCGAGTTGCCCAGGCGCACAACAACATCTACGGCTACATCCACATGGTCCAACCAAATGCCTTGGTAACCAGCAATGTCGGCTACGTGGCAGGAGCCGAATCCCAAGTAAACGGCCCCCTGATGTCCCTAATCGCCGACAAACTCGATTTCATCGGCATCGACTACTACTTCGGCTACGAACCTCCGCAACTAGCCGCCACCACCCCCACCCCCACCGGCATGTGGGACCTCCCAGTCCACCCCGAGGGCATCTACTTCGCCCTCCAACACTATTCACAACTCTTCCCCGACAAGCCCCTCTGGATAGTCGAAAACGGCATCCCCACCCAAGACGACCGCCCCCGCCCCGACGGCTACACCCGCTCTGCCCACCTCCGCGACACCATCTACTGGCTCCAACGAGCCAAATCCACCGGCATAAACGTAATCGGCTACAACTACTGGAGCCTCACCGACAACTACGAATGGTCCTCCTACACCCCAAGATTCGGCCTCTACACCGTCAACGCCCTGACGGACCCAACCTTGACCCGAACCTCCACAGACGCAGTCCCCACCTACCAAGCCATCATCGCCAACAACGGCGTCCCCACCGACTACCTCCCCACCCGCCCACCCACCGACTGCGACCTCGTAGATCCCCCCGCCAGCTGCGACTTCCCGGTGACGGTCCCGTGAGACCGCCTCGCACTAGCCATGCCCGACGGGATTCGATGATGCTCGGCGTCGGGGTACTCATCGGCGACACCCTCGACCCCGCAACCCTGCTGCCCTAGCCGGATCGCGCGAGTCGGGGTCACGACGGGTCGTCGAGGTCGGCGAGGTCGCCGGTCCAGGTGGGGGTGCGGTGGTCGAGGTAGGCGCGGACGCCCTCCTTGGCGTCGGGGTGGGACATGAGGGTGTGGTGGAGGGCGGTTTCGGCGGTGCCGGTGGCTGTGGCGTCGCGTTCGAAGGTGGACCAGAGGAGTTGTTTGGCGGCGGCTACCGAGAGTGGGGCGGTGTTGGTGGCGATATCGCGGGCCAGGGTGTGGGCGGCTTCGAGGACCTGGTCGGCGGGGAGGGACTGGACGGACAGACCCCAGTCAGCGGCCTGGTCGCCGGTGAAAGTTGTTCCGGTGAGGATTAGTTGGGCGGCTCGGGAGATGCCTATGAGGCGGGGGAGGGTCCAGTGGGAGTAGGCGTCGGGGAGGATGCCTCGGCGGACTTGGGGGATGGCGTATTTGGCTTCGGTGGACATGATGCGGAGGTCGCATTGGAGGGCGAGGGTTAGGCCTATGCCGATGGCATGGCCGTTGACGGCTGCGATGACCGGTTTGCGGAGGCGCCAGGCAGGTGGGTTGACGCCTGCGGCGCTGAAATCGGTTGCGGGAGAGGTGAAGGTGGCTTCGCCGGGGGTGAGGTCGGCGCCCGCACAGAACGCGGGTGGGGTGCCGGTGAGGATGATTACGCGGGTTTCGGGGTCCGCGTCGCAGGTGCGGTAGGCATCGGAGAGTTCGGTGCCCATTTCGCGGGTGAAGGCGTTGCGGTGGGCGGGGCGGTCGAGGGTGATGGTCGCGATGCGGTCGGAGACTTCGAGATTCAGGGTTCGGTAGGTCATCGGGGATCCTGGGGGCGGCGGGCTTCGGTGGAGCGGAGGGCCTCGGTGGTGCCGCGGGCGGTGGCCAGCACCATGGGGGCGAGGCGGTCGATGGGGATGCCGCGGCCCAGGGCCGAAATCGCGCCCAGGACAGTGCCATCGGGGTGGCGGACGGGGGCGGCGACGGCGGCGATGCGCATGGGGCAGCGGTCGGCTTCGCTGATCGCCAGGCCCTGCCGGGCCCGGGTTCGGTGCAGGCGGGTGTGGAGTCGGCGCAGTCGCGACGGGTCGGAGCGGGTGGTGAACAGGGCGTCGACGCGTTCCGGTCCCATGGTGGCCAGCACTGCCCAGCCCAGGGCGCTGCGATCGGCCGCGATTCGGGAACCGGCCAGCGGTGGCGGCACGGCTGACTCGGCACCGATCTTGTCGAGGTAGCGGATGCGGCGGCCTTCCAGAATGCCCAGATGTGTTGTGACACCGGCAGTCCGGTGCAGCGCATGCAGGCCCGGACCGGCTGCCGCCCGCAGCTCGCCGCATTCCCGTTGCCGCGCAGTCAGATCGAAGGCCTGCCTGCCGAGTCGATGCCCGCCGCGATCGGCTTCGAGCCACTCCAAACGGACCAGTTCGCGAATGATCCGGTATGCCGTGGTGCGCGGCAGCCCGGTGGCCGCAGCCACGGCATCGAGTGCGACCGGCTCGGACTCGGCGCTGAAAACGTCCAGCACATCGGTCATGCGCTCGATCATCGACGGCCTGCTCTCCATCACATACCTCCGATCCGAAGCTAACCCCCGGCGAGGACTCCGCCGGAAGCCCCGGTTCCACTGGCTGAAACGACCACCCCCGCGCCCGCGAACCGCCTGTTAGAGCTGGCCCATGCGCCTCGACATCCAGCTCGCCGCCCGCCCGGACCAACTCCTCACCCGCGCAGCGGAATTCGCCGCCCTCGGCGTGGACGGCCTGTTCACCTTCGAGGGCGCGCACGACGTCTTCGTCCCCCTGGCCGCGGTCGCCCCCACCACCGACCTGGACCTGATGACCAATGTCGCCGTGGCCCCGCCCCGCAGCCCCCTGCACGCCGCCCACGCCGCCTACGACCTGCACCTCCTCAGCCGCGGCCGCTTCCGCCTCGGCCTGGGCTCCCAGATCCGCCCGCACATCGAACACCGCTACGGCGCGACCTGGTCCCGCCCCGCCGCCCGCATGGGCGAATTCGTCACCGCGGTCAAGGCGATCCTGAACGCGTGGCAGACCGGCGAACCCTTGAACTTCCGCGGCGAATTCACCCGCCACACGCTGATGCCGCCCGCCTTCCACCCGGGCCCCAACCCGTACGGCCCGCCGCCGGTCCTGCTGGGCGCGCTCGGTCCGATCATGACCCGCACCGCCGCCGCGACCGCCGACGGCCTGCTCGTCATGCCGTTCAACAGCGCGAAGCATTTCCGCGACCGCACCATGCCTGCGGTACACCACGGCCTGAACCGCGCGGGCCGCGATCTCGCGGATTTCGCCATCATCCCCCAGGTCATGGCGGCAATCGGCCGTACACAGGAGGAACTCGACCAAGCCCTGACCGGTGTCCGCAAACTGATCGCCTTCTACGCCTCCACCCCCGCCTACCTACCGGTCCTCGAGATCGAAGGCCACGCCCACCTCCAGCCCACCCTCGACGCGATGGCGAAACGCGCCGCCTACCAGGACATGTCGGACCACATCGACGACTCCATGCTCGAAACCTTCGCGGTCCTCGGCACCCCCGAGGACTGCGCCACCGCCATCCGCGCCCGCTTCGGCGACGTGGCCGACCGCGTCTGCGTCTACTTCCCCGGCTACACCCCGGCCCCCGAACACCTCGCCGACCTGGCCGTAGCCCTGCACGCGTTGCAGTATCCGATCACGCCACGATAAGTCTGTGAACAGCGGCTTCGCCCGTATCGTGGGCGTTGGACACCGAAGCGTGCGCCCGAGGAGGGGCAATGACGACCAATGGGCAACTGGCGCTCGACCTCGACGGCTTGTACAAGCGGTTCGGGGGACCGTGGGTGGTCGACGGCGTGAGCCTGAAGGTGCCACCGGGCTCCTTCTTCGGCCTGGTCGGCCCCAATGGCGCGGGCAAGACCACCACCCTCTCCATGGCGGTCGGCCTGCTGCGCCCCGACCAGGGCACCGCGCGCATCTTCGGCACCGACGTCTGGTCCGACCCGGTCCGCGCCAAGGCCGCGGTCGGCGTCCTGCCCGACGGCCTGGCCCTGCCCGAACGCCTGACCGGCCGGGAACTGCTGAACTTCACCGGCCTGCTGCGCGGCATGGACAAGGCGACCGTGGTCGGCCGCGCCGACGAACTGCTGACCGTCCTCGAACTCACCGACGCGGAAAACACCGTGGTGGTGGACTATTCGGCCGGTATGCGCAAGAAGATCGGCCTCGCCACCGCCCTGCTGCACGCACCGAAACTGCTGGTCCTGGACGAACCCTTCGAGGCGGTGGACCCGGTCTCGGCCGGCACCATCCGCACCATCCTGCAACGCTTCGTGGCCGCGGGCGGCTCGGTGGTGCTCTCCAGCCACGTCATGGCCCTGGTCGAGAGCATGTGCGACCGGGTCGCCGTCATCAATCGCGGCCGGGTGGTCGCGGGCGGCACGCTCGCCGAGGTCCGCGGCGACGGCACCCTGGAAGAGGCCTTCGTGCGATTCGTCGGCGGCCGCGTGGGCGGCGAGGAGGGCCTGTCGTGGTTGGCGTCCTGATCCGCATGCGCCTGGTGATCACCAGGCGGCACATGCACGAAGGCCGTGCGGCACTGAACTTCTGGATGGGCAGCATCTTCGGGCTCATCGCCGCGGGCATCACCGCGGTGCTCATCGCCACCGCCCATGAGACCCTGCACGGCGGCGTCACCATCGCCGCGGCCCTGTTCGCGGCCTGGACCCTCGGGTGGATCTGCGGCCCGGTGCTCACCGGCAGCAGCGATGAGACCCTGCAGCCGGAGCAATTCCGCCTGCTGCCCTTGACGACTCGGCAACTGGCCTACGGTCTGGCCGCCGCCGCCTTCGTCGGACCGGCCCCGATCGTCAACCTGATCGCCTTCGGCGGACTGGTCCTGCTGGCCGCCCCGGAAGGCCTGGGCCCCATGGGAATCGCGGCGCTGGGCGCGGTGCTCCAGCTGCTGTTCGTGGTGATGTTGTCGCGGGTGGTGGTGGCCTGGCTGGGCGCGGCCATGCGCTCGCGGCGCGGCCGGGACATCGGCGTGCTGTTCGCGGCGCTCATCGGATTGGCCTACTACCCACTGAATCTGCTGATCGGCACCCTCGGCCCGAAATTGGACAGCGATACCGGAAGCCTGTCGGTGGCGTTGCGCGCGGTGCCGTCGGGCTGGGCTCCCTACGCCGTGGAGCTCGCCTCGCGGGGCAGCTATCCGCTCGCTCTGCTGCCGCTCGCCGGTCTCGCCCTGCTCGCCGTCCTGCTGTGGCAGGCCTGGGCGGTCCTGCTGGGCCGGCGGCTCACCACCCCGCCCGCCCCGGCCGGCCAGATCGTGGATACCGGTGGCGGCCTGCTGGATCGGGTCATCCCCGCCACCCCGGTCGGCGCGATGGTCACCAAGGAACTGCGCACCTGGTGGCGCGACGGCCGCCGCCGCGCGGCCCTGCTGCCGCTGCTGCTGGTCGGCTTCGTGCTGCCGTTCTTCCTGACCATTCGCGCGAACGGCATCCAAACCGTCCCGTTCTCCGGCGCTTTCGTGGTCTGGCTGGCCACCATGTCCAGCACCAACCTCTACGGCTTCGACGGCACCGCCGTCTGGCAGACCCTGGTGATCCCGGGCGCGGCCCGCCCGGATGTGCGTGGCCGCGCCTACGCGTGGCTGCTGCTGGTCGCCCCGGTGTCGGTGCTCGCCACCCTCATCCTGCCCGGCGCCACCGGGCACGCCGAGATGTACCCGTGGGCGGTGTCGACGCTTCCGGTGCTGCTCGGGGTGGGGGCGGGAGGTGTGGTGTTCCTGTCCACGCATGCCGCCTTCGCGCTCCCGCCCCAGCGCGGCAATCCCTTCGCGGGCAATGGCAATCCGGGCTGCGCGAAGATCCTCATGCAGTTCGTGGTGGGCATCGTTCAGTTGCTGGCGTCCATCCCGGTGCTGGTAATCCTGGGAGTCGGTGCGGCCCTGCACAATTCACTGCTCCAATGGGCAGCCCTACCGGTCGGTCTGCTGCTCGGCGTGGCCGCCACAGCAATCGGAATCCGCCGGGCCACCCTCCGCCTGGAGTCGCACGGCCCCGAACTGCTGGCCGAGGTGAAGCCGCGCTGACCGAGACGCGCCGCTACTCGCAATGAGGTCGATCCAGCCCCGGAATTCGGGTAGCCCACTACTGCGGAGTTCTCCCGATCCGAGTCCGATGCTGGATGCCGCGAGCGCAGTTCTCGAAAAATCTCTGGGAGACAGCGAAAGTGGATCAAATCCTGTATTGGAACGCGGTGGCGCTGGAGTCGGACCGCATGGCGCACACCGATATCAAACCCGTGGAACGCGGGTCCCGCGGTCCGGCCGGCAGTTCTCGTGCCCTGGCCATGGTGCACCTGGCCATGCACGATGCCCTCTTCAGCATTTTCGGTGCACCGCACGGCACCTGGCTGACCACCCCGCCGGTGGCGTCCAATGGCGCGGCGCCCGATGCCGCCATCGCCGTGGCCGCCCACACCACGCTGTCCGTGCTCTATCCGACGCAGACCCCGCGACTGGACAAGGCCCTGCGCGAGGCCGGTTTACGCGGGCCGGGCACCGGCCGCGGCAGCACCCACGGGCAGGCCGTCGGCCGCGCGATCCTCAAGGCCCGCGCCGGTGACCCGAATCTGAGCGATACCGACTACACCCCCGACACCGCCCCGCCCGGTCACCGCCCCGACCCGGTCAACCCGAAACAGGGTTACTACGCACCGCGGTACGGCGCGCGCTCACGCTGCTTCGCGGTCACCAGCCGCTACACCCTCGACCCGCCGCCCAAGGACAACGACCCCCGCTACCTGGCCGCCCTGCGCGAGGTCCGAGCCAAAGGCATTGCCGCCGAATCGATGGCGAGCTTGCCCGCCGGTTGGCCCGCCCGCACCACCGACGAGACCCTGCGCGGCCTGTTCTGGGCCTACGACGGCGCGAAGCAGCTCGGCAGCCTGCCGCGCCTGTTCAACCGCATCACCGGTGAGATCGCCGTCGCCCGCGGCAATGACGTGGAACAGAACGCCCGGCTGTTCGCCCTGGTCAACACCGCCCTGGCAGACGCCGCGATCCTGTGCTGGGACGACAAATACCGGCACAACCTCTGGCGGCCCGTCCTGGGCATCCGCGAATTCGATCCGACGCTGGGCCCGGAGGCGGTGCCGGGCACCGGCCTCGACGCCGACTGCGATCCGGGCTGGCTGCCGTACGGCGCACCCCGCAGCAATGAGATCGCGGCCAACTTCACCCCGCCCTCCCCGGCCTATCCCTCCGCGCATGCTGCCCTCGGCGGCGCGGCCCTGCAAACCATTCGCCGCTACTACGATGTGGCGGCCGAGGGCCCCGACATCCTTGCCGACGGTATGGGTTTCGTCTCCGAGGAACTCGACGGCCGCACCACCGACAACCACGGCGTCCAGCGTCCCCGCCATGTCCGCCGCTTCCCGGGCGGCCTGTGGCAGATGATGGAGGAGAATGCCCGCAGCCGCGTATTCCTCGGTGTGGCCTGGTCTTTCGACGCCTATGCCACCGATCCGGCCGGGCACATGGACCTGTCACAGAACGTCGGTGGCGTGCGGCTGGGCCGCGATGTGGCGGATGACCTGTGGGCCGGCGGATTACGGCAGGATCAGGCCGCCGGGCCGCGGCTGCCATGATCCCGCCGGCGCGGTACTCAGCGGAACACCGCCGGCAGCACGGTGAGATCCACCGCCTCCGCCATGGCCCGCGCGCCCGCGTCATTGAGGTGCATACCGTCCCCGCTGTCGAGGTCGGGCCGGATGAAGTCCGGATCCTCCGGATTCTCCACCGCCGCCGCCACATCGAAGACGCCGTCGAACACCTCGGTGGAGCGCAGCCACTCGTTGACCGCCCGCCGCACCGGAATGCCCTCGGCCACCGCCAGACCCGGGTAGATCGCACCGCCGAACGGCCCGATGGTGTTGGCGTAGATGGGAAGTCCCGCCGCGTGCGCCCGCTCGGCCAGCGCGGTGAAGCCCGCGATGAGCTGCTCGGCGGTGGCGGTCCCGGCCAGGATCAGGTCATTGATGCCGAAGTTGGCCCACACGGCCGCGGCACCCGGCACCGACAGCGCGTCCCGTTCGAACCGGGCCAGGCCGTGCTCGCCGATCTCGTCGGTCAGCAGCCGGTTGCCGCCGATGCCCTGATTGACCGCCCACCCGGTGGTCAGCCGCTCGTTGAGCACATCCACCGAGCGCCGGTTCGCGCCGTGGGTGGAACCGAAGCCTTCGAACCATGAGTCGCCGAAGGCCACCAGCACCGGAGCCGCGGAATCGACAGCGACGTCGATTCCGGTGAGGAAGAACCGCCCGACGGTTTCCTCGGCATCGGACGGTGCAGCGTCGCCCGTCCGATCGCCGGTGCTGATCCAGGCGTTCTCGACCGGGAGTTGCGCGAAGGCCGGCCGCGCCGACTCCGGCAGGTACACACTGACGGCCAGTTCGGCGCCCGCCTCGACGGCGAAGTCCACCGGATCGCTGACCGCGTCGGCCCCGGCCGGAATCCGGGTCGACGCGGACCCCGCGAACCGCACCTCGGTATCGGTCTCGGCCACGATCTCGCCGCCCGACTTGCGGACCGCGATCCGGGCCGCGCCGATCACCAGCTCCTCCGTGCCGTATCGATTGGTCAGCAGCAGCCGCACCGACGACCCGGTCCCGGCCACCCGCACCGGCTGGCGGACGGTCTCGCCGGTGAAGGTGCGCGGCTCGGCGAGCTTGATCACCTCGGCCGGATTCACCAGCGGCGCACGGTATCCCGCCACCCAAAGCTGCGTCGTCATCGGAACCTCCATTTAGTTGCACTGCGGAATATTGCGTTGACAACAAGATATCCCAAATATTCCGCGTGTCAACTATCCCCACTGAAAGCGTTTGGTTTAGGCTGGTCAGCGTGGATCCCAAGCATCTCTTCGACGACCCCAGGCTGACCGCCATGGGACTGCTCTACGAGGCTCACGACGGGCTCGTCGCCCGGCTGGAGGAGACCTGGAAGAGCAATGGACTCTCCGGTCTCGACCTGAATGCCCTGATGCGCCTGAGCCGTTCACCCGGCCGCAAGCTGCGCATGACGGATCTGGCGACCCAGACCAGCCTGTCCACCAGCGGCGTCACCCGGCTGGTGGATCGCCTGGAGCGCAATGGCTTCGTGCGGCGCGAGGCCGATCCGGGTGACCGCCGCAGCTCCTACGCCGTCCTCACCGCCGCCGGCGCCACCCGCGTGGCCCGCGTGCTGCCCGCGTATCTGGAGGGCGTCGAGCGCTGGTTCACCGGACTGCTCACCCCGACTCAACTCGAGGACCTCACCGCGGGACTGCGCGTGATCCGCGACGCCACCAACCCCCAGGCCACCCACGTGACGGAATGATCGCCGCACGGCCGCCGTTTCCCCCGTTGAGCCGGTAGTTTTCAGACCGCAGGGTGTCTTTCGAGCGGTGAGAAAGTGGGAACGGGTATGACGACCGAACGTGCGCTGGTCCTCGGCGGCGGGGGAGTGGCCGGAATCGCGTGGGCCACGGGCATTGTCGCCGGACTGGCGGATGCGGGCGTGGATGTGACCGAGGCGGATCTGCTGCAGGGCACCTCGGCCGGATCCAATGTGGCGGCCCAGCTGGGCAGCGGCGTCGAGATCGCGGAACTGGTTCGGCGGCAGGTGGATCCGGCGGTGCAGAGCCGCGAGATCGTGCCCTCCATGGAGAAGTTCGCGGGGCTGTGGGAGCAGCTCGGGGCGACCATCGAGGAACTGCCGGTGGATTCGGTCGAGCGGCGCCGGCGCATCGGTGCGCTGGCGCTGGCCGCCGAGTCGGTGCCCGAGCCCGAGCGCCGCGCCGTCATCGAGTCCCGGCTGCCCGAGCACGACTGGCCCGCGCGGGCACTGCGGATCACGGCCGTGAACGCCGAGACCGGCGAGCTGCGGGTGTTCGACAAGGATTCCGGCGTCACGCTGGTCGACGCGGTGACGGCCAGTTCCGCGGTGCCGATGGTGTGGCCGTGCGCCACCGTGGACGGCGTGCGCTACACCGATGGCGGCGTGCGGACTTCGGTCAATGCCGACCTCGCGACTGGCTATCCGCGGGTCCTGATCATCGCGCCCATGCCGGACGCGGAACTCGACGCGCAGGTATCGGGACTGGTCGCGGCCGGAGCACGGGTCGAGGTGATCGCACCCGACGAAGCGGCCATCACCGCCTTCGGAGTCAACCCCCTCGACTCCGCCACCCGCGTTCCGGCGCTGGAAGCCGGTCGCGCCCAGGGCAAGGCGGACGCGGAACGCATCGGCGCGCTCTGGCGGGACTGACCCTCAGCCCACCGCACCGGCCGCCAGCGCCGCTCGCCAGCCGCCGTATTCGCTGATGTCCTTGGCGGATTCGGCGGCCGCGCCGGTGCAGCCGAAACCGGTGTGCCAGCTGCCGTCGGCCAGTTCGACGGCGCCGAGCTGCATGGGGGCGGGCAGGGCGGCGAGGAAGCGGCCCAGGGCGGCGGGGGAGAGCAGCCAGCGTTCCCCGGCGATCGCGAACCCGGATTCGGTTGCGGGGACCCGGGTTACGGCCGGTTTGGGCGGGACGGTGTCGAGTGCGCCCAGGCGGTAATAGGGAGCGGTTTCGATAGGACCGCACCAGCGGGCACCGAGCGTGGTCAGCTGATGTTCGAGGGGCTGACCGCGCAGGTGTGCGCCGAAGACGATCAGATCCTGGGCCTCGGCGACAGCGGCGGGCCAGACCTGTTCTTCCGGTCCGAGCGGCGTGCCGGTGATCAGTGCGGCGATGTCGAGCGCGACCGCGTCTTCGAACGCGCGGGCCAGTACCGTCACGCCGAAATACGGCTCCTCCGTGGGGACCGCCACCGCGCAGAGGTCGAAGAGGTTGCAGAAGTTGGTGTAGGTCCCGACACGGGAATTGACGCCGATGGGGTCGGCGGCGACCTCGGCGATGGTCGGGTGGATGGGGGCGGTCGGCGTCAGGAGGGCATCGACGCCTTCGAGGCTGGCCATGGCGGTGGCGCGCAGGTTCTCCAGCGCGGCCAGGTCGGTGACCAGGCGGTGCGCGGGCAGGTCGCGTGCGGCGCGAATGATGGAACCGACTGTGGGATCGACCGATTCGGGGTGGGTGTCCACGAATTCACCGACCGCCGAATAGCGTTCGGCGACGAGCGCGCCGTTGTACAGGAGCTTGGCGGCTGCCAGGAACGGGGCCGGATCGACTTCCACGATGGTCGCGCCCTGATCGCGCAGTCGTGCCACGGTCCGCTCGAAGGCGCTGTGCCACAGTGGATCCAGATCGGGTAGGTCGCTGAAGATCGCCACGACGGGCTGCGGTGGGGCTGCCAGTCGGGTATCGGCGGGCCAGGGTCGAGTGGCCGCGCCGGTGGCCAGCACGCCCATGGCCCGATTGGCCAAGCGCAGGTCGGCCGCGAAGATGGTGACGCAGTCGTACGACCGGCAGGCGGGCACCACGCCCTCGGTCGAGACCACCCCCACCGTCGGTTTGATGCCGACCAGCCCGTGGAAGGCCGCCGGGACGCGCCCCGAACCGGCGGTATCGGTGCCGATGGCGATATCCGCCTCGCCGGTCGCCACTGCGACCGCCGACCCGGAACTCGAACCGCCCGAGACATATCCGGGCCGCAAGGCATTCTCGACGACGCCGTAGGGGGAGCGGGTCCCGACCAATCCGGTCGCGAACTGATCGAGGTTGGTCTTGCCGACCACCACCGCACCGGCCGCCCGCAGTGCGGCGACGACGGCTGAATCCCGATCTGGGGTGTACGCGAAGTCGGGGCAGGCCGCAGTGGTGGGCAGCCCGGCGACATCCACATTGTCCTTCACGGCCAGGAGCAATCCGGCCAGAGCTCCTGTGGCAGTGGCGATCTCGGCCGCAACCTCGGATTCGGCGCGTCGGTGGATCCACGTGGTCATGAGAACTCCTCGATCAGGGTCGGAGACGATGGTGCGGGGCCGAACGCGTGGTGCGGGGTGCGAATGCCCGGTGTGTCAGGCCTTTTCGGCGAGTTCGCCCGCCTCGCGCCACGAATTGCGCTCGGCGGTGAAGGCGTCGGCCTGGCGGGCACGGAAGTCGGCGATGGACCCGGCATTGTCGTCCAGGAACTTCCGGTAGTCGACGAGCCGGAACTCGCCGTCCTCGGCCAGCAGCCGTCCGCGCCCCGCGGCCGTATCGGCACGCAGGTCCAGCAGTTCCTCGGCGCTCACCGGATACCAGCTGATGCGGTCGAAATAGCGCAGCAGCCAGGGATCTTCGCCGATCCCGGTCGACCGGTGGTTCCACACCTGGGTGGTGCGCCCGACGAACTGGTAGCCGCCGGGACCCTCCATGCCGTAGATGCACAGGTACGCGCCGCCGATGCCGACCGCGTTCTCCGGGGTCCAGGTGCGGGCGGGGTTGTACTTGGTGGTGACCAGCCGGTGGCGGGGATCGGTCGGGGTGGCGACCGGCGCGCCCAGATAGACGTCCCCGAGGCCGAGGACCAGGTACTCGGCGGCGAAGACGGTGTCGAAAACCTCGTCCACGGAGTCCAATCCGTTCATCCGGCGGATGAACTCGATATTCCACGGGCACCACGGCGCATCGGCGCGGACGCCGTGCATGTAGCGGGTGATGGCCTCGCGGGTGGACGGGTCGTCCCAGGACAGCGGCAGTCGCACGGTGCGGCTGGGGACCACCAGTTCGTCGGCGGACGGCAGATCGGCCTCCACCTCGGCGAGCAGATCCAGCAGCCTGCGGGTGGGCAGCCGGTCGGGATCATTGCGCACCTGCAGCGACCGCACACCCGGCGTCAGCTCGGTGATGCCGGGCTCGGAGCGCTCCAGCAGCGCCTGGTGTAGGGCGTGCACGCGGGCGCGCAGCTCCAGATCCAGTGTCATATCGCCGTATTCGACGAGCAGGCCGTCGTTCCCGGCCCGGCGGTAGGTGACCGCGGTGTCCGCGCCGTCGCGTCGGGCGAGCACCCCGTCATCGCCGTCGCCGCCGTTGGACAGCACCACCGGCCAGGAGGCCCGGCGCTCGGGCCCGAGCTCCCGCAGCGAGGCCGCGCGATCGGCGCGGACCGGTACGAAGCGCACACTGTCGCCGGGGGTGAGCTGGCCCAGCTTCCAGCGATCGGCCGCAACCACGGTCACCGGGCAGACGAAGCCGCCCAGGCTAGGGCCGTCGGGGCCGAGCAGGATCGGGGTATCGCCGGTGAAGTCCAGCGCGCCAACGGAATACGCGGTGTCGTGGATATTGGACGGGTGCAGGCCCGCCTCGCCGCCGTCCGGGCGCGCCCACTCCGGCTTCGGGCCGATGAGGCGCACACCGGTCCGATCGGAGTTGAAATGCACCTCGTAGTCGGTGCCGATGATGGTGTCGAAGTCGGCGCGGGTGAAGAACTCCGGCGCCCCGTGCGGGCCCTCGGTGACCGCCAGCTCCCAGCGGCGGGTCAGCACCGGCTGGTCGTCGCCGGTCACCCCGGCCGTGACCCGACCCGGCTCGCCGAGCGCGACTTCGTCGTCGACAGCGAGCGCCCGGCCGGTGCCGCCGCCGAACTTCCCGAGCGTGAAAGTCGAACGGCTGCCGAGGTATTCGGGTACCTCGATACCGCCCGCCAGCAGGATGTAGCAGCGCATCCCCGGCCCGCGCACCATGCCGACATCCAGCACGCCGCCCGCGGGCACCAGCACGCTGCGCCACTGGCGCACCGCGCGGCCGTTCACGGTGACGGGAACCGGCGCGCCCGTGACGCACACCCAGGTATCGGTGTCGAAACGCAGCGCCGGTCCGCCGAGCGTGCACTCCAGCCCGGCCGCGCCCTCGGGATTGCCCAGCGCTCGATTGCCGAGCCGGAACGAGAGATCGTCCATCGGCCCGGACGGCGGCACACCCACGTGCCAGTAGCCGACCCGGGCGGGCCAATCCTGCACGGTGGTCTGCATTCCTGGCCGCAGGACCCGGAAAACCGGTGCGGGGGAGGGGTTCTCGGTCACGTCGAGTTCGGGGAGGACGGCCGTCATCGGGTCACCACCATGCGCACCGGTGTCGGATCGAAGCCATTGCAGGGGTTGTTGATCTGCGGGCAGTTCGAGACCAGCACCAGGGTGTCGGTCTCGGCGCGCAGCGTGATCGTCTTGCCCGGCGCGGACAGGCCGTCGACGATGCCGAGCGTGCCGTCGGCCTCGACGGGAACGTTCATGAACCAGTTGATGTTCGACACCAGATCGCGTTTGCCCAGCCCCCACTTCAGCCCCTCGGCGAGGAAGTTCTCCACGCACGCGTGCTGATGCCGGGTGTGGTGGCCGTAGCGCAGGGTGTTGGACTCCTGCGAGCACGCGCCCGCCACGGTGTCGTGATTGCCGACCTCGTCGGCGACCACCGTCATGAGCGGGGTGCCCGCCTCGGTCAGCAGCACGCTGCCGGTGGTCAGGAAGATATTGCGCTGCGCGGTGATGGTGGCCTGTGCGCTGTAGCGGTCGGTGTGGTCGGCGGCGTTGTAGAGCAGGCAGTCCACGGCCTGATTTCCGTGCAGATCGATGATTTCCAGCTGTTCCCCGGCGCGCACGATGGCCGACCAGGGGGCGCGGGCGGGCACGGTCTCGTCCAGCACGACGGTGTGAGTGGTGGCGGTGCTTGTTGTGGTGCTCATGCGAGGGTCTCCAGAGTGCGTGCGTGCCAGTCCTGTTCGGTGTTCTCCACCGCGCGCAGATATTCCGGATCGGTGCTGTGCGTGCGTGCCAGCTCCTCCGGAGCGGACCAGACCACGAGGTCGAGATCGGTCGGTGGAGTCGGATCCAGTGGATGCTCGGCATTGGCGAGCAGGAGTGTCACCGGCAGGTGCACGAGCAGCTCGACCGCCGCACCCGCCCCCGCGCCGCCCGTAACCGTCAGCGCCCCATCCGATTCCACCCGCACACCCCGGAAGAACGACACCGTCGGCCCGATATCGCGCGGTTCCAGCCCCTGCTTGACCCCGGCCAGCCGCAGTCGAGCCCGGGCGACGGCCGAGGGGCCGCACAGGGTGTCGTGATGCCCCGACGAGTCCGCGACCACCGTGGCCAGCACCCGGCCCTGATCCGACAGCAGCGGGTGGACCACACCCAGGTACGCCTGCCACGGCACCTTCACGGTGTCCGCGACATTCAGTCGCTCCCAGGGAGATTCGGCACGGAGCAGCAGCAGGTGTGCGCACGCCGAACCCTGCGGATCGGTCAACCGCACCCTGCTGCCCCGAGCCAGCACCACATTCGCGTAACCACCGGACGGAATCCGCTGGGCGAAGGTCACTTTCGTGGCATCCAAGCCCGTCGGTATCTCCGGCCCGTTGCGGTCGGCCGCGGCCGCCTGGGACCGCGCGTGATCGCGCGCGCCGGTGGTGTTCGCTGTGGTCATAGCTGCTCCGTTCTCGGAATCTATGGAATGTCAGGCGATCTGGGCGGCGGGCTCGGTGAGCAGTCCGCGGGCGGGCGTCACGATCCGGTGCACCAGCACGCCGACCGCCACCGTGAGCAGCACGAACAGCGGTGCGGCCCAGAGCATCCACCAGCCGCCGCCGGCCGGGGTGTAGACCGCGGCGCGCGGCCAGGCCAGGTTCACCGCCATGGCGATGCCCCACACCACGGCCAGGCCATTGATCGCGATGCCGTAGCGGCCCAGCGCGAACAGCTTGGTGCCCGCGGCGTCACCGGCGATATCGGCGGGCCAGCCCTTGATCCGGCGGATCAGCAGCGGGACCGTCACCAGCAGGTACGCGAGGTAGAGCATGACGATGCAGACGCTGGCCAGGGTCGCGAAGACCGCGCCGTTGCCCAGGTTCAGCAAGAGCAGGCCGATGCCGAGCACGCCGATCACCACGGCGGGCCATACCGGGGTGCCGAAGCGCGGGTGCACCGTCGACAGCTGCTTCGCGAACGGCAGCCGCCCGTCGCGGGCCATGGAGAACAGCAGGCGCGAGCCGGCCGTCTGAATCGCCAAGGTGCACACCGTGATCGCGCACGCCACGCAGGCCAGCACGATCTTGCCGGGCACGGTGGTCAGCTTGGCCTCGATCACGTAGGCGAGTCCGCCGCTGGCCAGCGAGCCGTCGGTCAGGCTCGGTGCGGCCATGAGCGCGCCCAGCAGGATCAGCCCGCCGCCCAGCGCGGACACCGCCAGCGCCGAGAGGATGGTGCGCGGTGCGACGTGGCGGGGATTCTTGGTCTCCTCGGAAAGCTCACCGGCGGAATCGAATCCGACCATGACATAGGCGGCCATCAATCCGGAGGCCAGGAACGCGGCCCAGTACGCCCCGGGCGCGGCCTGATCGGTCTGGGTGACCACGCTCGGCCCGCGATCGGTGTGGGTGAAGAACACCGCGATCACCGCGCACACGCCGATGATCTCGATGGTCACCCCCAGCGAGTTGATGCGCGCCATCCAGTCGATGCCCACCACATTGATGACCGTGGTGACCACCAGCAGGATGCTGCCCAGCAGCACCGCGTTCGAGGCCCCGTCGTGCGAGGTGAGCGCGGTATCGGTGCCGATGAGCTGGAATCCGGACCAGATGCTGGGCAGCACCACCTGCAGCGCGATGGCGGCGGCCGCGGCGGTCACGACCTGGGCGATGATCATCATCCAGCCGGCGAACCAGCCGACCACCTCCCCGGCCAGCCGGCGCGACCACTGATAGATGCAGCCCGAGATCGGGTAGCGCGCGGCCAGTTCCGCGAAGTTCAGCGCGACCAGGAACTGGCCCGCGAACACGATCGGCCAGGTCCAGAAGAAGGCCGCGCCACCGAAGGCGTAACCGAAGCCGAAGAACTGGAAGATGGTGGTCAGGATGGAGACGAAGGAGAATCCGGCCGCGAAGGAGGCGTAGCGGCCGAGCTTGCGGTGCAGGACGGGCTGGTAGCCGAAGCGCGCCAGGTCGGCACTGTCGGTGGAGGTGTCGGGCGGGCTCGGAGGGACTATGGCGTCGGCGGGGGCAACCATGGCGGCGAGTCTTTCGCGAGGGGAATATCTATCGATTGAAAGTTTTCCGTTCGCGATCGCCGCTGTGGTGACGGCGTTGTATCCGTCCCGTGGCCCGGCGTAACTTCTGCGTTGCGGGTATTTCTGTCAAATGACAGAAAACTCACCTCGCAGGTCGTCCCGCTGTATAGGACAGAATGGCTACGTGACCCAACTCGGACCCGGCCGTCCCCGACTAGAACCCCGCCGCCGCGCAGGCCAGACCCCGCGCGCCGAAATCCTCGACGCCGCCGCCGAGTTGTTCACCAGTCACGGATACGGCAATACCTCCACCCGTGCGGTCGCCGACGCCGTCGGAATCCGGCAGGCCTCGCTCTACCACCACTTCGCCGCCAAGGACGACATCCTCGACGCGCTGCTCGGCGAAACGGTCAGCACGCCACTGGAACTGGCGGGCAAGCTGGCCGACCGGCCCGAGCCCGCGGCGGTGCGGCTGTACGCGCTGGCCTGGTTCGACATCAGCCAGCTGCTGGCCAGCCGCTGGAATCTCGGCGCGCTGTATCTGCTACCCGAGCTGCGCAGCGACCGGTTCGCCAAATTCCGCGAGGGCCGCGACGCGCTGCGCCGGCATTACGAGGTCCTCTCCGCCGCGGTCATCGCCGAGGCCGGAACCGGGGCCGTGGCCGGGGCCGAACTGCTGCCGTTCCGGCTGGTGGAGTCGGTCATCAATATGCGTTCCGACGAGGGCGCGGCGCCGGAGTACGCCGAACAGCTCATCCCCGACGCCATCCTGCGACTGCTGTGCTGGAGCGGATCGCTGACCGAGACCCGGGCCGCCGCCTTGGAATTGGCGGCCCAGTTCCCGCCCGATCAGGACTGATCCGGCGAGCGGCGGCTCAGGACTTGCCCTTCGAAGTGCCCCACTTCAGGCCCCACCCGTAGGCCTGGTCCACCGCCAGCTTGCCCCAGAACTTGCGGCCGTCCGGCGGTCGCACGAACCGGGCCTCGCGGCGCACCACCAGCTCGCCGCGCACGTTCTCGATCAGCGCCAGCACCATCTCGCGCGAATCATCGTGGCAGCCGCTGACTTCCATCTCGATCGGCGGTGAATTGCGGGGGAACAGGGTCGCGGTCGCGTGCACGCCGCGGAAGTCCTGCGCGCCCTCGTAGAGCGAGGCGAACACCAGGATGCGGCGGAAGTCGGCGGTGTGGTCGAGATTGATCGACAGGTTCTCACCCGCGGCGCTGCCACCGGTCCGATCGTCCTGGTCCAGGGCGATGAACGGGGCCTTGTGCAGGTTGCCGAAGGTGTCCAGGGCGCTGACACAACCCTTGGTGCCGTCGGTCAGCTCCCAGAACGCGCATAGATCCAGGTCCAGACCGCCATTGCCGCGCTTGCGACCGAACAGCCCGCCCGAACTCGGGACCGACCAGTTCAGGTTCACCCGCATGATGCCGCCGGTCGCGCCCTGCTTGGTCAGGGAGACCGCCGGGGCCTCCTTGGTCAGCGAGATCTTGCCCAGATTGACGCGCGGCTCCTGCGCGGGCGGCGGGGGCGGCACGATCGGCTGCGGCGGCATGGGAGGCGGCGGGGGCGCGATCGGCTGCGGGGGAACCGGAGGTCGCGGGGGCGCGAAGGGCTGCTGCGGGGCGGCGGGCTGCGGGGCGGCGGGCTGCGGGGGAACCGGCTGGGACGCAGGGGCTTCGTTGACCGAGATGCCGAAATCGGTTGCCAGTCCGGCCAGTCCGGAGTCGTAGCCCTGGCCGACCGCGCGGAACTTCCAGCCGCCGCCGCGGCGATACAGCTCGCCGAGCACGAAGGCGGTCTCCGAGGTGGCGGCCGCGCTGTCGAAGCGGGCCAGTTCGGTGCCGTTCACATCCACCAAACGCACGTGCAGGCCGCGGAATTGGGCGAAGGTGCCGCCATCGGCGGAGGCGGCCACCACCACGGTGTCGATCTGCGGTTCGACCCGGGCCAGATCCACCGCGAGCGCGTCGACCACCTGCGGGCCCTGCCGCTTACCGAGATGCCGGACCGCGCCCGAGGCGTGCTGCGGCTGGTTGTAGAAGACGAAATCGGCGTCCGATCGGACCCGGCCGCCCGCGAGCAGCAGGGCGGAGGCGTCGGCGTCGGGCACCCCGGGTCCCGTCTGCCACCCCAGTTCGATCCGAACCTCGGACGCCGTCACCGGAACGTTGGAACCCTTCAGCATCGACACAGATTCCAAGTTATCCGATGCGAACCGGCGCCGTTCCGGGGCGAACGGTCCGCAAATGTCTAGCTGCCTGGACACCTCGACCTAGACTGTGGAACGGTCATATCGCACATTGGTGGCTAACGCGGTACATCGGGTTCTTCGGACGCAGTTCAGGAGCGATGGATGACGGAAGCTCAGCTCGATCTGGGTCGCAAGAAGTGGGTCACCCTCGGTGTCTTGGCCTTGGGCCTGTCCATGGTGGTGCTCGACGGCACCATCGTCGCGGTCTCCCTGCCCGTCATCATCAATGATCTGCAGCTGAATTTCACTCAGGCGCAATGGATCAACAGCATCTACGCGGTCGTGCTGGCCGCGCTGCTGATCACCAGCGGCCGCCTCGGCGATCGGCTCGGGCGGCGCAATATGTTCGCCCTCGGGGTGATCGTCTTCCTGATCGGTAGCGTGCTCTCCGCGCAGGCGCACAGCGCGTGGCCGCTGATCCTCGGGCGCATCGTGCAGGGCATCGGCGCGGCCGGGGTCATGCCCGGGACGCTGGCCACCATGAACGCCATCTTCCGGGGTCGCGACCGGATCATCGCCTTCGCGGTGTGGGGTTCGGTCATCTCCGGTGTCGCCGCCGTCGGCCCGCTGCTCGGCGGTTGGCTCACCACCTACTTCACCTGGCCCTGGATCTTCCTGGTGAACCTGCCGCTGGGCGCGGTGGTGTTGATCGGACTGGTGCTGTTCGTGCCGGAGACCCGGATGGGCAAGGCCGCGCCCGGATTGGACGTGGACGGATTCCTGCTCAGCGCAATCGGTTTCGCGCTGCTGGTGTTCGCGCTCATCGAAGGACAGACCTATGGCTGGTGGAAGCCGCTGCGGGAATTCCCGCTGGCGGGCTGGGATTGGCCGGCCACCGCGCCGGTGTCGCCGATCCCGATCCTGCTGGCGCTCGGGGTGCTCGCGCTGGTGCTGTTCATCCGCTGGGAGCAGCATCGCAATCTGATCGGCCGGTCCGCGCTGCTGGATCCGGCGCTGTTCAAGATCCCGAGCTTCCGGTGGGGCAATATCACCGCGTTCATGGTGGCGCTGGGCGAGTTCGGATTGCTGTTCGTGCTGCCGCTGTTCATGGTGAACGTGCTCGGGCTGTCCACCCTCGGCGCGGGATATGTGCTGGCGGCCATGGCCGTTGGCGCGTTCCTGGCCGCGGGGATCGCCGAAGGACTGGTGCGCAAATACGGTCCGGTGCGCGTCGTGCAGCTCGGCCTCGCCTTCGAGGCCGTGGCGATCGCGCTGACCGCCCTGTTCGTCACCCCGCACATCTCCGGCTGGTGGCTGGCGGTGCTGCTGATCGGCTACGGCATCGGGCTCGGCATGGCCTCGGCGCAGCTCACCGGGACCGTGCTCGCCGATGTGCCGCCGGAGAATTCGGGTCAGGGCTCGGCCACCCAGTCCACGGTTCGGCAGGTCGGTTCGGCCTTCGGCACCGCGCTGATCGGTGCGCTGCTGTCGGCGGCGCTGGCCCACGATCTGCCCAAGCAGCTGTCCAAGGTGCCGGATCTGTCGGATTCCGCCGCCGACACCCTGGCCACCGCCACGCGCGAATCGGCGGGTGGCGCGATCACCGGGGTGCGCGAACACCACGGGGCCACGGCCGTACTGGACGCGCTCACCCGGGCATTCACCGACTCGACCCGCACCACGCTGCTGGCCGGGGCGCTGTTCCTGCTGGTCGGACTGGCCTCGGCCGCGCTCATCCCGAACCGGCCCTACACCGGCGAGTCCGTCGCGGTCGACGAGGCGCCGAGCAGCTGAAGTGTCGCCGGGCAGCCGGAGTGTCTCAGAGCAGCTGACCGTTCGAACACAGACCTGATGAGCGGGTCGACGACTTCGGTTGCACCACACCGGGATCGAAGGTCCACTGCGAGACCGGCCCGGCGGACTTCCACAGCAGGCCGCCGCTGGTCGGCACCGCCTGGAAGACGTCCTCGACCCCCGGGATGAGCTGATCGCCCACGCAGTAGTCGTCGTAATCGGTGCCCGGCTGGCGGGCCCCGGCGCTGAAGCGGCCCACCGGATTCGAGTCCGCGCCCGGATTCGGCACCGTGCTCGCGCCGCCCCGGCCGCCGCGAATCCACAGCGGACCGGCCGCATCACCGCCGCAGGTGAATTCCCAGCCGCCCGCCACCACCCGTGAACCCGCCGGATGTGCTTCCCCCGCCCAGAGGCACGCGGATTCGAAGCGGGTATCGGCCACGGTGCCGAAGCCGAGGCCGCCCGTGGCCAGCGCGGCCGCGGCGAGCAGAGTAAGCGGTTTGATCACTGCAATCACCCTTGATTCGGTGTAATCCGGTTGGCGGAGCTGCCATTCAGGGATAGCCGGGGTGGTTACAGCGCGGGAGCGCTAGTCGATCAGATCCAGGGCGTGCAGGCGGCGGAAGACCATGAGCGATCCCGGAGCGACCTCGTCCATGGCCGCGTATTCGTCGAGGGTGAACCAGCGCAGTTCGGCGATCTCGCCCGAAGGGCGCGGCTCGTCGGTCAGCTCACCGAGGAAGCACGTCATGTGCAGCGGCGTGCCCGGCGCGTGCCCGTAGGCCTCGGCCTCGAACACTCCCAATTCGCTGACCGCGATGGTACCCACGCCCAGCTCCTCGCGAATCTCCCTGTGCAGGGCCATCTCCGGCGTCTCGCCCGGATCGATCTTCCCGCCCGCCATGTAGAAGACGGTCTTGCCGGTGGACCGGGTCTGCAGCATGCGCCGATCCCGGATATGAGCCAGCGCGGCGGTGCGAATCACCGGTCCACCCTATCGAGGTCCGGTAGCGCGGGGTTAGCGGGCCCGGTCAGCGGGTGGGCGGGGCGATCTTCCAGTGGCGCTGCAGGGCGTCGGCGATCTCCGGCAGGATGGTCACCGGAATCTTCTTCTGCCGCAGCATGGTCCGGATCTCGTTGACCTGCTCGCGCTTGCGCATGTCGTAGGCGCTGGAGATGGGCGCGGTGACCGGCGGAATCGACAGCAGCACCAGTTCATGATGCGGCTCGCTGCCGTCGTTGAGATCCAGCGCCAGCGACCAGCGCCCCTTCTCACCCAGCGCGAACCGCCCCGCCACCACCCGATCCCAGCCGAGCGTCGAACTGCCCCACGGCGTTCGCCGCACGATCCGCTCCTCGGTCAACTCGACCCCGTCCCGCCCGAACAGCGCGAACAGCAGCGCGATGGCGACGGCCACACCGAAGAACAACCCGGTGAACACACGATTCACCCCGAACACCCCGACCGTCCCCGCACACACGACACCCACCACGGCCAACCCCGCGACCGCGTACCCGGCCACCCGCCGCCCCGGCACCACGCCAGCTCGCACCATCGCCATCCGCCCTCCGAAACCGACTGCGGGCAATGTACCCGTGCCGGAGGTCCGAGAGCGCCGGACGTCAGCGTGTCCAGGCGCAGCCCCGTCGATCCGGTCGTCCATCGTCTCGCCGACGGTCCCAAGGTGTTCGCCGAGCTGGAGAACCGGGGCACCGCGGGCAAAAATGCGCTCGTCCCGGCATCGCTCAGGAAGTAATCTACGGTGCCCGCTACTTTCCAGGAGCACCCATGCCGCATGCCGAGCTCGAGCGCCGGCTCGCTGAATCGATCGAGCGGCACGGGGTGCCGGGGGCGCAGGTCGCGGTACTGGCCGGGGAGGAGATATTCGAGGCGGCCGCCGGGGTACTGAATATCGCGACAGGTGTTGCGGCGACGACGGATTCGGTGTTTCAGATCGGGTCGATCACCAAGGCCTGGACGGCGGCCCTGATCTTGCAACTCGTCGACGAGGGGGCGGTGGAGCTCGACGCGCCGGTGCGCGAGTATCTGGCCGAATTTCGGTTGCGGGACGAATCGGCCGCGGCGGCGATCACCGTCCGGCAATTACTCGGTCACACGTCCGGCATCGACGGCGACCTGTTCCTGGACACCGGGCGCGGCGCGGACGCGGTGGAGAAATTCGTGGCGGCCATCGCCGATGCCGCGCAGGTGCACCGGCCCGGGGCCATGTTCTCCTACTGCAACAGCGGCTACGTGCTGCTCGGGCGGATCGTGGAGGTGTTGCGCGGCAAGCGATTCGACGAGGTGCTGCGCGAGCGGCTGGTGACGCCGCTCGGGCTGACCCGGGTCGCCGCCGACGCCGACGAGGCCATCCTGTTCCGGGCGGCGGTGGGGCATCTGGAATCCACCCCGGGCGGAGCGCTGCGGCCCACGCCGGTGTGGGCGCTCCCGGCCTCCAACGCCCCGGCCGGTGCGCGGCTGGCGATGTCGGCCGGGGACCTGGTGCGATTCGCGCGGCTGCACCTGAATGACGGTGTCGCGGAAGGTATCCCGGTGATACCCGAATCGGCGGTGCGCGCCATGACCGTCCCGCACGTCGAACTGCCCGATATCGGCTACGGCACCCATTGGGGCCTGGGCTGGCAGCTGTTCGACGCCGCCGGATCCGGATTGTTCGGCCACGACGGCAGCACCCTCGGCCAGAACGCCTACCTGCGGATCGCGCCCGCCGCGGGCGTCGCCATCGCGCTGCTGGCCAATGGCGGCAGCGCGGCGGCGCTGTACCGGGACCTGGTGGGGGATCTGCTCGAGGAGTACGCGGGCATCCGATTGCCCACGCCGCCAACGCCGCCCGCGCGACCCCAACCGGTGGACGCCGCGCTGGTGGCGGGACGCTATCGCTCGGCCCTGGTCGAGCACGCCATCGAGGTGGACGCCGACGGCCGCGCCTGGCTGCGCACCACGCCGCTCACCGCCGAGGCCGCACTCGTCCCGGTGGCCGAACGCCGGGAAGTGCTCCAGCTGCGCCCCGACGCGCTGATCACCGCGGACCCGATCCAGGGCCGCCATGCCATCTTCGGGCTCGTCGGCCAGAACGGCACCCGCTTCATCCACACCAGCCGCGCGATGCCGCGGCAGCCCTAGTTCGGTTCGGGCGGGAGCTAGTTCAGCTCGGCGGCCGAGGCGACGACGACGCCGTAGAGGTCGGCGATGGTGGCCAATGCGCCGACATGCAGCTGCTCGGCGCTGACCTCGCCCGCCGCCGACTTCAACGGCCGGGTGGCGGAGGCGTCGGCCACGACGGTGGGCTGATTGCCGCGCAGGAACGCGCCCTCGGTGGTGAAGGTGACGCACATGTGGGTCATGAAGCCCGCGATGATGACGCTCTTGTTGCCCGCGGCGTCCACGCGCTCGGCGAGGTCGGTGTCGACGAAGGCGTTCGGAACCTGTTTGACCACAACGGGTTCGCCGTCGAGGGGAGCGACGCTCGGGTGGATCTGCCCGATCTCGGCATTGATGTCGTAGGGCGTGCCCGCGCCGCCGTCATTGATGACGTGGATGATCTTCGCGCCTGCCTTGCGGGCCCGGGTCAGCAGCTCGGCGGCCGCGTCGAGGGCGGGCTGCCAGCCGGTCAGCTCCATCACGCCGCGGGTGTAGGTGTTCTGGTAGTCGACCAGGATCAGGGTGGATTCGGCCAGCGTGGCCGGGGTCTGATCGAAGCCGCTGAGGTCGCGCAGGGTCTGGGCGGACATGGGGATTCCTCCGGGATTTCATGGTCCGAACCGCCTCGTGCGGTGGACGTTTTCCACGCTAGGGCGCGGCGGGCGTGTCGGAAATGTCATGTAACCTGCAAATCCGGACATCGACCGGCCGGAAGGAGAGCAGTGGGCACCATCGAGCGATTCGTCGTCATCGTGCTGTTCGATCGCGTCGACCTGCTGGACGTGACCGGGCCGCCCGAGGTCTTCGCGCTCTTGCAGCGAGAGATGCGGGGGGAGACCGGATATCACGTGGTGCTGGCCTCCGAGACCCTCGATCCGGTGACCACCTCGGCCGGGGTGCGGGTGCTGCCCGACGTCACCTTCGCCGAGATCGCCGAGCGCGGCATCGACACCCTCGTGGTGCCGGGCTCGGTCGAGGTGGACGCGGACGGGCGGGTGCGGGCGCTCAGCGATCCGGGCGTGGTCGAGTGGGTGCGCAGGTTGGCCGCGAAAACGCGCCGGATCGCGTCGGTCTGCGTGGGCGCGCACATCCTCGCCGACGCGGGACTGCTCGACGGCAAGCGCGCCACCACGCACTGGTCGACCGCGCAGCAGCTGGCGGCCGAGCACCCGGGCATCGAGGTGGACGCCGACCCGATCTTCATTCGCGACGAGAACGTCTGGACCGGTGCGGGACTCACCGCCTGCCTGGATCTGGCGCTGGCCCTGGTCGCCGACGACTTCGGCGACGCCCTCGCGCTGCGGGTGGCGCGGCAGCTGGTCATGTTCCTGAAAAGGCCCAGCGGGCAGAGCCAATTCAGCGTGTCACTCGAACCGATCTCGACCACGCGGCGCATCGACGAACTGCGGCACTACATCACGCGCAATATCGGCAAGCCGCTCACGGTCACCGATCTGGCCGCGCAGGCCCACGTCAGCGAACGGCAGCTGACCCGCATCTTCAAGACCGACCTCGGCACCACCCCGGCCGCCTACATCGAGTCCGCGCGTGTCGAATTCGCGCGCAATCAGCTCGAGACGACCGACAACACCCTGGAGCGGGTGGCGACCCTGTGCGGTTTCAATACCACCGATACCCTCACCCGGGCTTTCCGGCGCACGCTGGATACGACGCCGACGGAGTATCGAAACCGCTTCCGGATCAACTAGTTACGCCTCGAGGGCCACAGCCGCCTCGGCCGTGTACACCAGGAAGGTCAGGCTCTCCTGGAAGTACAGCTGCACCGACTCGGCATCGTGGGACAGGTAGCCGATGGACAGATCCTGACCCAGCTGCAGATCGAAATCGCCGCCGCGCGTGGACAAGACGAACGCGCCGTCGATGGCCGGAGCCCAGATGATCTCGCCGTCGATGAGCCGCTCGATATGCGTGCGGATCGGGTGGCCGTGGTCGGAGGTCTCGCTCACCGCGGTGTAGAGATCCGCTGACAGCAGCACCGAATACGGGCCGTCCACACCCGCGAGACGCAGCTTGCTCAACGCCTGCGCGACCGCCTCGGGGGCCAGCCGCGGATCGCCGGGCAGCTTCACCGGCTCGCACGAGGTGCTGGCGCGAATGCCGGTGATACCGGCGGCCGGGTAGCTCTCGAAAATTGCGCGGTCCTCGGCGAAGGCGATCTTCTTGGCGGCGTCCTTCACCGGATCCAGATCGGTGTCGCGGGACCCGCGCTCCACATTGTCGAGCTGCTCGCGCGACAGCGTGAACGGCACCCGCAACTCCACCAGCGGTACGACCACGCGCTGGCGGGCCTGCACACCGTCACCGGGGGAGTTGATGGTGGTGGTGCGCCCGGTGCCCACGGCGGAGTAGTCGGTGCCGTGCGGCCCGGACAGATCCACCACGCGGCGACCGGCGATGTGCCGCTTGAAGGTTCGCGTCGCCTCCTCCTCGATGGCCGACCAGGCCTCGGAGGTGATGGGCGCGAGTTCGCGATGCAGGTTGTTCACGTCAGCTCCTTCTCAGCGTCCCTATTCCGAGGGATCCATCCCCGGACACAACGCCATTGGTTTCCGAAGATTCCCGCACAGCGGCGGCCGCCGGGGCGGGTGCGTCCGGCAGCGCGTCGAAGAACCCCGCGGGCGGGGCGAAGAACGAGGTACCCGTGACGGCGGTGGAGAAATCCAGGATGCGGTCGTAGGCGGCGTCCGCGCTGCCCTGGAACATGCGGATCAGCATGTTCTCGGTAATCGCGGGATCATCGGCGTAAGCGATGTAGTACGTACCGAATTCGCCGTCCTTGACCGAGCCGAACGGCATATTGGCGCGGACGATATTGCCGATCTCGTCCTGATCGTTCACGGCCACATGGGAATTCGCGGGCTTCTCGGCATCGGACAGCTCGAAGTCGTCGAGCTTGGTGCGCCCGATCACCTTCTCCTGCTCGGTGGTCGACAATGCCTTCCAGGAGTCCAGATCGTGCAGGTACTTCTGGACGACGACGTAACTGCCACCGGCGAATTCGGGATCCTCGTCACCCACGAACGCGGCGGTCGCGGCGAGCTCACCCTCGGGATTCTCGGTGCCGTCCACGAATCCGAGCAGATCGCGCTGTTCGTAGTAGCGGAAGCCCACGGTCTCATCCACGATGGTGGCCGCACCGGTCAGCCGCTCGGCGATCTTCATGGCCAATTCGAAGCAGGCGTCCTGCGCTTCGGCCTTGATATGGAAGAGCAGGTCGCCCGGTGTGGCCGGGGCCTGATGCTTCTCGCCCGCGAACCCCGGGAACTCGTGCAGCTGTGCGGGTTTCGGCCCGGAGAACAGGCGGTCCCAGGCGGCCGACCCGATGCTGGCGATGCACGCGAGACCCGATCCGGGCGTCCGGAAGCCGACGGAGCGGCGCAGTCCGGGCAGGTCTGCGAGTAAGTCCCGCACCACCGCCTCGCCGCCCTCGTCGATCGTGGCGACGAGGAAAATCGCGGCCGGCGTGAGCGGATCGAGGATCGGCTGTGGCTCACCCATGATCACCAGCCTAGGCCCAGGCTCCGACAGCGGATTCGCCCGGTGGGCCCGTGTCGGCTCGCCCGGCGGCCCGGTGGCTACCGCACTACTTGGCGACGGTCAGCAGAAATGCCACGTCATCGATGGCTTTCACGCTGTGGCGGGCGTTGGGGATCACGATCAGATCGCCCGCCGAACCCTTCCACTCATTGGTGCCGCTGATCAAGGTCAGCACCCCGCTCAGAACCACGAGGGTCGCTTCGCCCGGATTCTCGTGCTCGGCCAGGCTCTGTCCGGCCGTCATGGCGATCACCGTCTGGCGCAGGCTGTGGGTGTGGCCGCCGTAGATGGTCACCGAACTGCGTCCGCTCGAGGCGGTGGACGCCAGCTTCAGCTGCTGGCGAGCGACCGCGGTCAGCGATTTCTTGTCCATGGACTGCCTTTCGCCGGAGTATCGCTGAGTATGCCGGACGCGACCGGACCGATCGGCGGTTTCGAGGCGTGTGTGCGGGAATTGCCGGACGTGGAATACCCGCGTTATCGGACTTACCGCGTATAACGGCGGAAGCGATAGCGGAGGCCCTTCGAGGACTCCTGCCAAGGGGACTCCTCGGCCTGCCATTCCGGATCGATCACAGGCGCCAGCGTGTCGCCGTCCACGTCGGCGTCCACCTCGGTGACCATCAGTTCCGTCGCGAAAGGCAGTGCGGCACGGTAGATCTCGCCGCCGCCCGCGATCCAGACCGATCCGTCGCCCGCCAGCTCCAAGGCTTCGGCCAGCGAGCCTGCCCGCTCCGCGCCCTCGGCCGACCAGTCGGCTTGCCGGGTCACGACGATATTGCGGCGACCTTCCAAGGGGCGGAAGCGCGCGGGCAGCGAGTCCCAGGTCTTACGACCCATCACCACCGGATGCCCCCAGGTGACGTCTTTGAAATGCGCCATGTCCTCGGGCACGCGCCACGGAATCGCGTTGTCCCGCCCGATGATTCCCTTCGGAGTCTGCGCCCAGATCAGGCTGATCGACCGGCTCACACGGCCACCGGGGCCTTGATGGCCGGATGATGCTGGTACCCCTGGATTTCCACGTCCTCGTATTCGTAGTCGAACAGCGACGGCGCGGGCCGCAGGTGCAGCTGCGGGAACGGGTAGGGCTCGCGGGTCAGCTGCTCGCGCACCTGATCCACGTGATTGTCGTAGATGTGCACGTCGCCGCCGGTCCAGATGAACTCGCCGGGCAGCAGTTCGGTCTGCTGGGCGACCATCTGGGTGAGCAGCGCGTAGCTGGCGATATTGAACGGCACGCCCAGGAACAGGTCGGCGCTGCGCTGATACAGCTGGCACGACAGCTTGCCGTCGGCGACATAGAACTGGAAGAAGGCGTGGCAGGGGGCCAGCGCCATCTTGTCCAGCTCCGCGACATTCCACGCCGAGACGATCATGCGGCGCGAATCCGGATCGGTGCGCAGCGTCTGCAACACCTGCGAGATCTGATCGATGTGGGTGCCGTCCGGGGTGGGCCAGGACCGCCACTGCACGCCGTAGACCGGACCCAATTCGCCATTGCGGTCGGCCCATTCGTCCCAGATGGTGACGCCGTTCTCCTGCAGCCACTTCACGTTCGAATCGCCGCGCAGGAACCACAGCAACTCGTAGACGATCGACTTGAGATGCACCTTCTTGGTGGTGATCAGCGGAAAGCCCTGGGACAGGTCGTAGCGCAGCTGATGTCCGAAGATGCTGCGGGTGCCGGTTCCGGTCCGATCCGCCTTGGGGGTGCCGGACTCCAGGACCAGTCGGAGCAGGTCCTCGTACTGGGTATCTCGGGCGCTCTCCACGCCTGGCAAGCTTACGCACCGTGCGGAAGTTGTATGTGATCGGAATCGGGGCGGGGGACCCGGACCAGGTGACGGTGCAGGCCATCAAGGCGATGCGCCGGGCAAACGTGTTCTTCGTCATCGGCAAGGGCGCCGAGAAGCAGGAACTGGTGGACGTGCGCGCCACCATCCTGGCCGAGCACGCCGACCAGCCGCACACGGTCGTGGAAATCGCCGACCCGCCCCGCGATCGCACCGTCCCCGCCAGCCGCGCCGACGCCGCCTACCAGGGCGCGGTCTCGGACTGGCACGAGGCGCGCGCCGAACTCCTCGAACGGGCCTTCGCCGAAACCGACGGCGTGGGCGCCATTCTCGTCTGGGGCGACCCGTCCCTCTACGACAGCACCCTCCGCATCGTCGAGCGCGTCCTCGAACGCGGCCGCATCACCTTCGACTACGAGGTGATCCCCGGCATCACCAGCGTCCAATCCCTGGCCGCCGCCCACCGCATCGTCCTGCACGAAATCGGCGAACCCGTCCACATCACCACCGGCCGCAAACTCCGCGAAGAGGGTTTGGCCGACGGGCAGTCGACACTCGTGATGCTCGACGGCGACTGCTCCTTCACCCAACTCCCTGGCGACGACATCCACATCTGGTGGGGCGCCTACGTAGGCATGCCGGACGAACTCATCATCGAAGGCCCCCTCCGCAAGGTCGAAGACGACATCGTCCACCGCCGCGCCGCCTTGCGCCAGGCCAAAGGCTGGATCATGGACATCTACTTGCTCCGCCGCTCCGTGGATTTGGATGAGGTCGCGGAGTATGTCGAGACGCACGACCTGTCCGATTCCATGGAAACCGGCACCGTCGAATCCGACTGAGCGCGCTTGCGGATCAGTCGCGGGCCGCGCGGGCGCGCTCTATCTCGTTGATGTGGGTCTCGGTCCATTCGCGCAGGGCGGCGATGGGTTCGGCGAGGCTGCGGCCCAGCGGGGTGAGTTCGTATTCCACGCGCGGGGGGATGGTGGGATGGACTGTGCGGGTGAGGAATCCGTCGGATTCCAGGCTGCGCAGGGTTTGGGTGAGCATCTTCTGGGAGACGCCGCCGATGCGGCGGGACAGGTCGGTGTAGCGCATGGTGCCCTGCTGCATCAGCGAATCGATCACCAGGACAGTCCATTTGCCCGCGATGTGGTCGAGGACCTGCCGGGTGGGGCATTTGGCCGAGTAGCAGTCGGCGGCAAGGCCTGAGGATTCGACGGTTGTCACCTTTTCGAGAGTAGCGCACTAATTAGTGCCTACTTCCCGATCGAGCGCCACTCTCTGATAGTTAGTGACATGACACAGCTGAGCGTCGCCGACGCGATCCGCACCCGCCGCACCGTCCGCCACTACCGCCCCGATCCGGTCCCGGCCGAGGCCCTCGAAACCCTGGTGGAGCTGGCCATGGAAGCCCCTTCGAGCTGGAACTTGCAGGACCGATCCGTGGTCGTGGTCACCGACCCCGCCGGGTGCGAGGGACTGACCTGGGCCACCGGCGGGCAGCCGCAGCCGCAGGAGGCTCCGGTCATGCTGGTGTTCGTCGCCGAACCGCAGGCGTGGCGCGGCGACCGCACCGACATCTTCGACCTGGCGCGGGATAACCGCGCCTGGAGTGAGGAGTTCATCGCCGGATTCGCGGCCGCTTCCACCGAATTCCAGCAGGGCCTGGCCGAGCGGGAGCTGCTGCGCGAATACGCGGTCAAGGACGCCATGATCGCGGCGACCTATGTCATGCTGGCCGCCACCGAACTGGGCCTGGCCACCTCGCCGATGAACGGGTGGGACGAGGCGAAGGTCAAGAAGGTGATCGGGATCGAGGATCGGGACGATCTGGCCATCGCACTGCTCGTCTCGGTCGGCTACCCCGCCGAACGCCGTGAGCACCCCGGCCGCCGCCCCCGCGCACAGACGGTATTCCACGGCACCTACACCAAATCCGGCCCCGAGGGTGGCGTCTGACTCGCCCCGATCAGTGGAAGGACAGTGTCGGTCCTGGTCGGTAGGCTGCGGGAGTGCCCGAATTACCGGAGATCGTGGCGCTCGAGCAGTTTCTGGCCGAGCATGCGGTGGGTGCGGTCGTGGGACGGGTCGATGTCGCCGCGCTGAGTGTGCTGAAGACCTTCGATCCGCCGGCGACCGCGCTGCAGGGGCGTGACGTGACCGGGGTCGGTCACTGGGGGAAGCATCTCGGGATGGATTGCGGCGGGCTGTGGTTGATCACGCACCTGTCGCGGGGCGGCTGGCTGCGGTGGATCGACGAGCCGGGAGCCAGTCCGCCGAAGCCCGGGAAGGGGCCGCTGGCGCTGCGGGTGCATTTCTTCACCCCCGAAGGGGCCACGCCCGCTTTCGATCTCACCGAGGCGGGCACCAAGAAGCGGCTGGCGGTGTGGGTGACCGAGGATCCGCTGTCGGTGCCCGGCATCGCGCGACTGGGCCCCGACGCGCTCGCGGTGAGCGAACCCGAATTCGCCGAGATCCTGCACGGCACCTCGCAGCGCGTGAAGAACGCCCTCACCGACCAGACCCTGCTGGCCGGCATCGGCAACGCCTACTCCGACGAAATCCTGCACACCGCAAAGCTTTCCCCGTTCGCGAACTCCCGCACCCTGGACCCGGAAGAGCTGTCCCGCCTGTACTCGGCCATGCGCGCCACCCTCTCCGACGCCATCCAGCGCTCGGTAGGCCAGGACGCCGCCCGCCTGAAGGGCGAGAAGCGTTCCGGCTTCCAGGTCCACGCCCGCACCGGCCTCCCCTGCCCCGTCTGCGGCGACACCGTCCGCGAAGTCTCCTTCGCCGACAAGTCCTTCCAGTACTGCCCCACCTGCCAAACGGCCGGCAAAATCCTCGCCGACCGCCGCATGTCCCGCCTCCTCAAATAGCGTGAGAATGCACTGACGGACAAAAATGTCCGAATTTTTGTGCGCCAGTGCATTCTCGGCGGCTACACGGTTACTGGGGTGGTGCACCTCTGGAGGACGTGAGCTGGGATCTCGATGTCGGGGGCCAGGTCGTCGGAGGAGATGGGGGCGTCGAAGACCGTGCGCATCGGCAGCACTCCGGCCCAGACTCCGCCCGCGGCAATGTCTTCCGCGTCGTCGCGGGGGCCACCGGTGCGGACCTTGACCGAGGCCTCGGTGAGGTCTACGGCCAGGACCAGGGTGGCGGCCATTTCCTTCTTGTTGGGGGAGCGGACGGCGTCCCAGGCGCCGGGGGCGGCCTGTTCGACGATGACGCGCAGGGCGTGCATGCGCTCGTCGGGGTCGGTGAGTTCGACCGGGCGGGCGTGGATGACGGCCGAGCGGTAGTTCATCGAGAAGTGCATGGCCGAGCGGGCGTAGACGATGCCGTCGAGGTGGGTGACGGTCAGCGAGACGTCGCCGGTCATGGCCGCGCGCAGGTTGCCGGAGCCGGTGGAGCCGTGCAGGTAGAGGGTGTCGCCGTCGCGGCCGTAGATGGTGGGGATGACGACGGGGGTGCCGTGCAGGACGACGCCGAGGTGGCAGAGCATGCCGGCGTCGAGCACCGCGTCCAGGTCGGCGCGGTCGCTGCGACCCCGCTCCTTGGACCGGGTGAGGCTGCTGCGGAGGGTGGGTGACAAAGGCGCCCGCGTCGAAGACGATGGTGTCCGAGTCGAAGCTGTCTCACTCATGAGACCAGTTTCGCGGGGGAAATGGCATTGCTGAATAGCCAATTCTGCGTCGGATTCGAAGACCACTTTGGGGGAGAAGTGCCGTTCACGCTCGCACATCCGGCCGCCGTGCTGCCGCTGCGGCGGGTGCTGTGGTTTCCGGGGTTGGTCGCGGGGAGCCTCGCGCCGGACCTGCCGTACTACCTGCCGATCGGGATCGACGGGGAGCTGACGCACTCGGTGCCGGGGTTGCCGGTGGATGTGCTGCTGGGCGGGGTACTGGTGGCGATCGCCTGGGTATTGCGCAGGCCCGTCGAGGGCATGGTGGGCAGGGCTGCCACCCTCACCCGGCCGAGTGTGCCGGGGGCCGTGGCGGCGCTGCTGATCGGGGCGGTCACCCACCTGGTCTGGGATGCCTTCACCCATACCGACGGCGTCGCGGTGCGGCACTGGGAAGTGTTGCGGGAGTCGGTGATCGGACCGCACCGGGTCTACAACGTGATCGGCTACGTCTCCTCGATCGCCGGAATGGCGCTGCTCGCGGGCTATCTGATCGCCTGGTACCGCCGTGCCCAGCCCGTCGCCCCAGACCCCCACCGCGCCCGGGTTGTGCTGTCGCTCAGCGTCGTAGCGATACTCGCCGGTCTCCTAGCGCGAACCGATCCGGTGGCGCGGATCAGCCTCTACGATTGCGTGCGGCACATGATGATCTACGCAATCACCAGCGCCGCCACGGGTTTCGTGTTGTATGCGCTCGTGTCCGCGGCCGCTTCGGCCTCCAGGGGAAATCGTTGACCCCGCTCGAACATCCGCCCACCGACCCGGAGGTCGCACTGCTGCGCTGAGTGGCATGCTGGAATCGACCGGTTGTCGATTGACCAGGAGGCCACTTGCGGGGAAATCACCTGGTCGACGACGATCTGCCGTTCACCGTCGACCGTGCCAGCGGCGTGGCCCTGGCCGCGCAGGTGGCGGACGGGCTGCGGCGGGCCGCCACCTCCGGGGCCCTGCGCGGCGGGGATCGGCTGCCGTCCTCGCGGGAGCTGGCCAACCGGCTCGGGGTGAGCCGGACCGTGGTCACCGCCGCCTACGACCAGCTGCACGCCGAGGGCTGGCTGGACGGCCGCCACGGCTCGGGCACCTATCTGACGGCCGCGCCCGCACCGGCCAGCGCGCACGCCGACGGGCCCGAGCGCGTCGATCCGCGGGCCGGACTGCTGGATCTGGCCGCGGGCGCGCCCTCCATCGAGGTCATCGACACCGCCGCGTGGCGCCGCGCCTGGCGGGCCGCCTCGGACCGAATGCCCTTGATACGCAAGGACCGCCGCGGTGAGCCGGAGTATCGCGAGGCCGTCGCCGAACACCTGCTGCGCCATCGCGGGCTGGGCGCGGGCAGTGGCACCGCCGTGCTCGCCACCGCCGGAACCGGTTCGGCCGTAGGCGAACTCGCCGCCGCCCTGCTGCGACCCGGCGATGTGGTGGCCATCGAGGATCCCGGATATCAGCGTGCCGCCGGTGCTTTCCGCGCGGCGGGCGCCCGGCTGGTTCCGGTGCCCGTCGACGCCGAGGGCCTGCGGGTGGATCTGCTGCCCGAGGACGCCCGCATGGTGTACTGCACTCCCGCACACCAGTTTCCGCTCGGCGCGCGCATGCCCGCCGCCCGCCGCGTGGCCCTCATCGAATTCGCCCGCCGCACCGGCGCACTCGTGGTCGAGGACGACTACGACGGCGAATTGCGTTACGACACCGCGCCGCTGCCCCTGCTGGCCACCCTCGCCCCGGATGCCGTCGTGCACCTGGGTACCACCAGCAAGATCCTCACCCCCACCCTGGGCGTCGGCTGGCTGGTCGCCGAACCCGCCGTCACCGAAGCCGTGCTCGGCTATCGCGAACTCACCGGCACCAGTCCCGCCCCGGCAGGTCAGCAGGTGGTGGCCGAACTGGCCCGCCACGGCGACCTGGCCCGGCACCTGCGCCGACTGCGCCGCGACATGCCGCACCGCCGCGCCCTGGTGGTGGAGGAACTGCGCGGCCGCGGTCTGGAAGTACGCGGCGACGACGCCGGATCACACGTGTTCGTCCCGCTCGCCTCGGCCGAGCAGGAGGATCGCGCGGTGGCCGCCGCCCGTGAACTCGGCGTCCACCTCGACGCCCTGGCCCGCTACCACGTCGGCCCCCGCCACACCTTCGGTCTGTCCCTCGGTTATGCCGCCCTGCCGGCCGCGGACCTGCCGAAGGCCGTCCGGTTGGCCGGGGATGCGCTGAGCCGAGTCGTACAGTGGACCGCATGACCGAAAAGGACATCCACGCCCGCATCAAGGACCTCGTGGACCGTGAGCACGAGCTGCGCTCCAAGACCACCGGCGGCCAGCTCGACCCGGAGGACGAGCGCCGTCAGCTGGCCGAGATCGAAGTCCAGCTCGATCAGTGCTGGGATCTGCTGCGTCAGCGTCGCGCCCGCCTGGATCAGGGCCGCAATCCGGATGAGGCCGAGGTGAGCTCGGCCCGGCAGGTCGAGGGCTACCTGCAGTAATACTCGAGCACTCCGGCATCCGGTGGCCGTCTTCCAGGTGCGGCCCCCGGATGCCGGATTGTTGTGCGTCGAGGGCAATTGTTGTATCCGGAGGGCATAAGCCCCTGGGAGCGCCCGGGGGTTGGGCTTACGCTTTTCAGATGGTGGCAACGACAGACATCACGACCGCGGACGGAACCGTTCGCGGACTCCGGGGCCGCCGCGTTTCACGCTGGCGGTCCATTCCTTTCGCGGCGCCTCCGGTGGGAGAACTCAGGTTCCGCGCGCCGCGGCCGGTGCAACCGTGGAGTGGCGTACGCGACGCCACCGGATTCGGTTTCGCCGCAATGCAACACCGCGACGGTGCGCGGATCGGGCCGCGGCAGGCGCAGCCGACCGGTGAGGACTGCCTGACGCTCAATGTCACGGCACCCAACGACCCGTCGGCATCCCCGCGCCCGGTGATGGTGTTCATCCACGGCGGCGGCTACATGATCGGAACCTCCGCGCTGCGGCTGTATTCCGGTGCGCGGCTGGCGCTGCGCGGCGATGTGATCGTGGTGTCGGTCAACTACCGGCTGGGTGCCTTCGGATACGTCGACTTCGGCGAATACTCCACGGACGACACCCGATTCGAGTCCAATCTGGGGCTGCGCGATCAGGTCGCGGCCTTGGAGTGGGTGCGGCGCAATATCGGCGCGTTCGGCGGCGACCCGAACAATGTCACCATCTTCGGCGAATCCGCCGGTGCGCACGCGGTGCTCGCGCTCATGTGCACGCCCGCCGCGGCGGGGCTGTTCCATCGCGGCATCGCGCAGAGCGCGCCCGCCGACTGGGCGCCGACCCAGGCCGAGGCCCGGCTGTTCGCCCGGCGCTGTATCGACGAACTCGGTGTCGCCCCCGAGGACGCCGCGAAGACGCTGCTCACGGTCGGCGCCAACGACATTCGCCGGGCCGTGGACCGCGCGGTCACCAAGGTGATGCACGAGCAGCCGGGGCTGTTCCCGGTCGCGCCCGTGGTGGACGGCGACTACCTGCCGTCCCCGCTCATCACGGCCTTCACCAACGGCACCGCGCACCGGGTGCCGCTCATCATCGGCACCAACCGCGACGAGGCCACCCTCTTCGTCCGCTTCGACGACACCCTGCCCACCACCCCCGACCGCATGCGCTGGCTGCTGCGCCACGTCGATCAGGCCATGGACGCGGGCGGCGACAGCCCGATCTTCATCAAGCTCGGCCAGACCATGCCGACCTCGCCGGAACGCCTGCACGAGGCGCTCGCGGATTACGGCGCGATCGTCGAAAAACGGGTGACCGCCGCGTATCCCGGGTTCCCCGGCAAGAAGGCCACCGTCCGCATGGGCGGCGACTTCACCTTCTGGCGGCCGTCGGTCCGGGTCATGGAGGCGCACAGCCGATTCGCGCCCACCTACGCCTACCGCTACGACTTCGCCCCGCGCGCAATCCAATTGGCGGGCTTCGGAGCCACCCACGCCCTCGACCTCATCCCGGTCTTCGGTGCGGTGGATTCGGCGTTCGGGCGGGCCATGACCGCCGCGGGCGGGCATCGCGCGTTCCGTTCGGTGTCGCGCCAGTTCCAGGACAACTGGCTGGCCTTCGCCCGCAACGGCGCACCGCTGCCGAACTGGCCCGCCTACACCGAGGACCGGCGAGCCACCATGATCATCGACGCGCCGTCGCGAGTGGAGATCGATCCGGAGCGCACCAAACGCCTTGCCTGGCAAGGGGTCCGGATACCGGCCCTCACCTGAGCGAAATCACCAGGGCGTACCCGACAGGCCCATGTCCGCCAGCGCGGACCGGGCCAGCGCGGTGAGCGCGTCGGCTGTCGGAATGGCCTCCGGGTCCAGGCTGACCAGCGACAACGTATAGGTGTCGGCGATCCTGGTCAGGTACCCGGACAGCCGGGTGCGGGGCAATGCGTCCGATCGCAGTCCGGGATGGATGGCGCGGGCCGCCAGCCCGGTGCACGCGTGCGGTCCCAGCGCGAGCAGGGATTCGGGCAGGTTGCCGATGTTGGAGCACAGGATGTCCCGCTCGCCCGCGCCCTTGGCCAGCCGATACGCCCAGCGGTCGGGCACCACCTGCAGGATCTCCTCCGGAATGCCGCCGGGACTGGTCATGCGGTGCTCGTAGGCGTTGCGGGCCTTGCGCCGCAGGCTCGCCGGGGTGTCGTCGCGGGTGATGGCGACCTCGGTCATGGACATGTCGTTGTCCACGCGCGGCTCGTCGCGGGTGTCGACCGGCAGGCTGGCGGCAATGGTGTCGCCGGGAAAACCGCTGGCCCACAACATGTTCGCGATCAGATGGACGAACAGGCTGTTGGCTGTGCCGCCGTGCGAGACGGCGACACGATTCCAATCGCGGGCCGGAATCGCGAGCACCGCACCGCACGTGGCCGCGCTCGAACTGCCGGACCGTGCCTTCCGGTCGGGCGTCGCGGTCGGCCGGTCCGGAATGCCGCGCCGCAGCGCGCGGGCCGTCCCACCCAGGACCGTGGCCCACATGCGCCGCGCGTCCGCCCAATCCGAGTGGCCCGCAACGGGTGCCGCGAGCGGAATGCCGGACAGCGCGTTATCGATGGCCAGGGTCAGCGCTCGCCCGTCGGCCAGCGCGTGCGAGCAGGTCAGCGCCACCACGCAGCCGCCGTCGTCGAGTCGCGCGGCCGAGAGCCGCCAGCCCGGGCCGGTCTCCGGATTCAGGTCCGCGCCCTGCCGGTCGGCCCAATCCAATACCGCCCCAGCCGGAATCGGCTCCTGGACCATGGTGAACGGGTACGCCGACTGGTTCGGCTGCCAGCGCGGACGCGCACCCGGCACCCGGGAGCGCACCACCCGCCGCCCGAGCGGACCGGTGCGCAGATCGCGATGCACCCGCCAGAGCAGGGCGGGATGCACGGGTTCGGCGGTACGCCAGAGTCCCTGCAGGACGATCGGGGTGCCCATGCCCCGATGCGACCGCAGGAAGATCTCGTCCAGCACGCTCAGCCGATCCATCGAACCGCAAGCGTACCGATCGGTTGCATGTACCGCTGCCGCGCGTACTCGGGGGTTGCGCTCGAGTACATCCGCCCTGCTCGGGCCGGGCAACTGAGGCGTCAGGCCGGGCGGCCGTGGCGGCCCGCGCCCGAGGCGAAGCGCTGCGCGCCGTCCAGGGCTCCGTCCATCAGGGCCTTCATGCCGTGGCGCAGTTCGTTGGCGATGGCCTCGGACTCCTCCAGGCCGTTCTGCTCCAGCACCGACAGGCGGTCCGAGCGCAGGCAGGTCTGCGGGAGCGCGGCCAGCTCGAGCGCGAGTTCCTCGGCGGCACGCCGGGATTCGCCCGGCGGGACCACCCGGGTGACCAGCCCGATCTGCAAGGCCTCGGTCGCGCCGACCGCGCGCCCGGTGAGGATCAGGTCCATGGCGCGGCCCTCGCCGATGATGCGCGGCAGCCGCACCGTGCCGCCGTCGATGAGCGGCACGCCCCAGCGGCGGCAGAAGACGCCGAAGGTGCTGTCCTGCTCCGCGATTCGCAGATCGCACCAGAGCGCGAGTTCGATGCCGCCCGCGACCGCGTAGCCGGAGACGGCAGCGATGACGGGCTTGGACAGCTTCATGCGGGTGGGGCCCATGGGGCCGTCGCCGTCCTCGGTGACGGCGTTGGAGCGTTCGGTGCCAAGGGCTTTCAGGTCCGCGCCCGCGCAGAAGGTGCCGCCCTCGCCCCACAGCACGGCGACCGCAGCGGTCGGGTCGGAGTCGAAGTCGCGGAAGGCGTCGGCCAGGGCTTTCGCGGTGGGGCCGTCGACCGCGTTGCGGGCTTCGGGGCGATGCAGGATCACGGTGTAGACGGGGCCGTTGCGCTCCACTCGTACTGTCACCCGCCCGACGGTACGCCGTAAGCCCAGCGGCGCGCAGCGCCTCCGTTGAAGGGTGGTGGTGGGTGACGGGTGGGCTTGCGTCAAGAAATGAATCGATGGTTCACTTCTTGCATGGCGTATCGCAGAACCCCCGCTGTCCAGGCGCGCCTGGACGCCCAGGCGGGAACGATCGTGCGTGCCGCCATGACCGTGCTGTCCCGCGACGGCTTCGCGGGACTGTCCATGGCCGCGGTCGCCGCCGAGGCCGGGGTCGCCACCGGCACGGTCTACAAGAACTTCAGCGGCAAGGCCGAATTGGTGACCGCCGTCTTCCGCGAGGTGGTCACCCGCGAAGTCGAGGCGGTCGCCGAGGCCGGGGCCGCGGGAGCGGGCCGCACCGCCCGCGACCGGGTCACCGCCGCCGTCGAGACCTTCGCCGGCCGCGCGCTCAAGAATCCGAAACTGGCCTACGTGCTGCTCGCCGAGCCCGTGGATACCGCGGTTGACGCCGAGCGCCTGCGCTTCCGCCGGGCCTTCGCCGAGACCTATGTCAACGCGATCGCCGACGGCGTCGCGAATGGCCAACTGCCGCCGCAGGATCCGCTCACCTCGGCCACCGCCCTGGTCGGCGCCATCGGCGAGGTGCTGGTCGGCCCGCTGTCGGAGCGACTGGAGAGCGAATCGGTGCTGCCCGAGCTCGTCGCCTTCGCGCTGCGCGCGCTCGGCGTACCCAACGCCGCGCCTTCGAACGCTCTGCCTCCCAACGACTAGGAGTCACCCCCAATGCACACGCACGACGTCTTCAACCAGGTGCCGCCCATCGTGCCGTTCGACAACTCCCGCAATCCGGCGCTGATCGAGGGTCTGCACCGGGAGGGCGCGGGCTGGGCCGAGGCCGAGGTGCGGGAGCTGGGTGCGCTGGCGGGCGGCGCGGCCGCGCAGGAGTGGGGGCGGCTGGCCAACGAGTACCCGCCGGTCCTGCACACCCACGACCGCTACGGCAATCGCATCGACGAGGTGGAGTTCCACCCGTACTGGCACAACCTCATGGAAGTCGCTGTCTCCCATGGCCTGCACGGCTCGCCGTGGCAGGACGACCGGCCGGGCGCGCACGTGGCCCGCGCCGCCAAGTTCTACACCTGGGGTGTGGCCGACGCCGGGCACATGTGTCCCATCTCCATGACCTACGCCGTGGTGCCCGCGCTGCGCCACAATCCGGAACTGGCCGCGAAATACGAGCCGCTGCTGGCCTCGCGCGTCTACGACTTCGGCCTGCGCGAGCCCTCCACCAAGGCCGGTCTCATCGCCGGCATGTCCATGACCGAGAAGCAGGGCGGCTCCGACGTCCGCGCCAATACCACCACGGCCACACCGCTTTCCGACGGCAGCTACCGCATCGTCGGCCACAAGTGGTTCACCTCGCACCCCATGGGCGACATGTTCCTGACCCTGGCCCAGGCGCCCGGCGGACTGTCCTGCTTCCTGCTGCCCCGGGTGCTGCCCGACGGCACCCGCAACGCGCTGCGCATCCAGCGGCTGAAGGACAAGCTGGGCAACAAGTCCAACGCCTCCTCCGAACTCGAGTACGAGAACGCCATCGGCTGGCTGGTCGGCGGTGAGGGCGCGGGCGTAAAGACCATTATCGAGATGGTCAATATGACGCGACTGGACTGCGTGATCGGCTCGGCCACCGGCATGCGCACCGGCGCCGTCTTCGCCACCCACCACGCGCGGCACCGGCAGGCCTTCGGCAAGAACCTGGTGGACCAGCCCGCCATGCGGAATGTGCTGGCGGACTTGATCATCGAGTCCGAGGCCGCGACCACGGTCATGATGCGGCTCGCGGGAGCCACCGACCGCGCCGACACCGATCCGGCCGAGGCGGCGCTGCGCCGCATCGCGCTGGCGGTCACCAAGTACTGGGTCTGCAAGCGCGCCCCCGCGCACGCGGCCGAGGCGCTGGAATGCTTCGGCGGCAACGGTTACGCCGAGGAATCGGGCATGCCGCGGCTGTACCGCGAGGCCCCGCTCATGTCCATCTGGGAAGGCTCCGGCAATGTCGCCGCACTGGATGCCTTGCGCGCCATGGCCCGTCAGCCCGAAACCGTCGAGGCTCTGCTCACCGAGGTGAACCTCTCCCGCGGCGCGAACCGCCACCTCGACGCCGCCATCGACCGAATCGGCAAGGAACTCACCGACTTCGCCGACATCGAATACCGCGCCCGACGCCTGGTGGAACTGATGGCCCTCGTCCTCCAGGGCGCCCAACTGGTCCGCCACGGTCACCCGGCGGTCGCCGACGCCTTCTGCGCCACCCGCTTCGGCGGCGACTGGGGCATCGCCTTCGGCACCCTGCCCACCGGCGTGGACACCGAAGCCATCCTCCAGCGCGCCTACGTCGACTGACTCAGCCGAAGTCGAGGCCCTGTTCGGTCAGGGCCTCGCGCAGCACACGGATGGCCTTGGGGCCCATGCCGTGCAGGGCGAGCAGGTCACGCTCGGGCACCCCGGCCAGTTCTTCCAGGCTCTGGTATCCGGCGGCCGCGAGGGCGCGGGTCGCGGGTGCGCCGATACCGCGTGGCCAGGTCGAATCGCTCATGGCCCGAGCCTAGGACGCGTCGGTCGGGCGCGGGGAGGGTGGCGCGCCGTTGTAGAACGTGTTCTACTTTCTGGCGTATTCGTAGGAATCTCAGGGGGTTGCGCGTGACTGTGAGCAAGGGGCCCTTGGCGGGTGTGCGGATTGTGGAGCTGGCCAGTATCGGGCCCGGGCCGCATGCCGGGATGATGCTGGCCGATCTGGGTGCGGATGTGGTGCGGGTGCAGCGGCCCGGGGATGGGTCCGCGGTGGGGCCCATGCGCGCGCAGTTGCGTGGGCGGACCATTGTGCAGGCCAATTTCAAGGATCCGGACGATATTGCCGCGGTGCGCGGGCTCATCGATAAGGCCGATGTGGTTATCGAGGGGTACCGGCCGGGCGTGGTCGAGCGGCTCGGGCTGGGGCCGGAGGAAGCGCTCGCGCGGAATCCGCGGCTGATCTACGGGCGCATGACCGGGTGGGGGCAGGACGGGCCGCGTGCCGATCGGGCCGGGCACGATATCAACTACATCGGGCTCACCGGTGCGCTGAATGGCATCGGGCGCAAGGGGGAACGGCCGCTGCCGCCGATCAATCTGCTCGGCGATTACGGTGGCGGGTCGGTGTTCCTGGTGCTCGGCATCATTACCGCGCTGTACGAGCGGGAACGTTCCGGGCAGGGGCAGGTGGTGGATGCGGCCATGGTGGACGGCGTGCTCACGCTGGCGCATTCGATCTGGACGCTGCACCAGGGCGGGGTCTGGTCCGACGAGCGCGGCACCAACCTGCTCGACACCGGAATGGCCTGGTACGACACCTATTCGACGGCCGACGGCAAGCACCTCGCGGTCGGCGCGTTCGAGCCGCAGTTCTACTCCGAACTGCTGCGCGTGCTCGAGCTGGATCCGGGATCGCTGCCGCACCAGATGGATCCGGCCGGACAGGATGTGCTGCGCAAGGTTTTCACCGAGAAGTTCGCGAGCAGGACCCAGGCCGAATGGGCCGAACTCTTCGACGGCGTGGACGCCTGCGTCACGCCCATTCGCACCTGGACCGAGGCCGCCCAGGACGAACACCTCAGGGCCAGAGGCTCTTTGATCGAGGTGGGCGGCATGCTGCAGCCCGCCCCCGCGCCCCGGTTCTCGCGCACCCCGCCGCCGACGCCCGCCCCGGCGCCGGAGGCGCTCACCCCCATCGATGAGATCTGGGTGTAGCGAACCGGAGGATCAGTCGCCCCGTCATCTCCGTCATTCCGGCGTGCTTTTGGCCGGAATCCACCGCTCGGGGTGTGGATCCCGGCCAACAGCATGCCGGGATGACGAGCGGGGATGACGGGGCGCTGGTCAATCTTCCGGGCTAGGCGGTGCCGCCGTTCACCCGGATGTTCTGCGCCGTAACCCAATTCGCCGCATCACTGGCGAGAAACGCTACGACAGCTGCGATCTCACTCGGTTTGCCCAACCGGCCGAAGGCGCTCATGCCCTCGAGCCGCCCCAGGAACTCGTCGCTCTTGCCGGTGCGATAGGTCTCGGTCTCGGTGGCGCCCGGGCTGACCGCGTTCACCGTGATGCCGCGCGGCCCGAACTCCTTGGACAGGATGTGGGTGAGCTGTTCGACCGCGCCCTTGGTCGAGTCGTAGACGGCGTAGCCGGGCAGCATGAGCGCGGTGGTGGAGCTGGAGATGGTGATGATCCGGCCGTTGTCGGCCATCCGATCCCAGGCCAGCTGCATGCCGTGAAAGACGCCCTTGACGTTCACGGCGAAGCTCAGATCGAATTCCTCGGAGGTGATCTCCGGAAACGGTTTGGTGATCGCGACGGCCGCGTTGTTGACCAGGATGTCCCAGCTGCCCCAAGTGGTCAGCAGCCGGTCGACCATGGCCGCGTACTCGTCGCGGTCACGCACATCGGCGGCCAGCGCCAGCGCCTGGCCCCCGTCCGCCTCGATCTTCGCGACCACTTCGTCGGCGAGCTCGGGCGTGTGCGGATGATTGATGCCCACTCGGACGCCCTGCGCAGCAAGGGTTTCCGCGATGGAGCGGCCGATACCGGTGGCGGCGCCGGTGATCAGGGCGGTCCTCATTACTCGTACCAGTAGTCGAGCCAGATCTGCGCGCCCTCACCGAGATTGGCCTTGAAGCCGCCCTCGCCGCGCAATCCGGTCAGGTCGCCGGTGCCGGAGCCGGGAATCACGAACCACTCGCCGCTGACGATATTGTCGGCGACGGTGCCCGCGTCCTGCAGCAGGAAGGTGCCGGACTTGCCGTCCACCGATCCCGTAATGCGTTCGATGCCAACGAAACTGGCGGTGCCGTCGGGGGAGGAGGACTGCAGGAACTCCACCACGCCCTCGCCCTCGATACCGCCGGAGAAGCTCTCCTCCACATGGATTCGGGTGAGGACCGGGCCCTGTTCGGGCTCTTCGTAGGGGACAGGCTCGTACTTGTGCACCGCGATGGTGCCTTCGACGCGAATCTTCTCGCTCATTGCTCGCCTCTTGTTCAGGAATGCGCCGAAAAGGGCGCATGGGTATCCTCCCTCACCTTCGGGCGGTGCGCGGGGTTCATCAAGCCCGGAATCCTGTTGTATCCAGAAGCTCGGTTAATGAATGTCCGCCGACACCCACGCGTTGCGACCAAGGCCACGCTTCCGGGCGCGGCCCAGCGGTAATAGCGTCGGGGCATGCCTCGTACAACGACGTACACCCAATGGATCGCCCTCCCGCCGAAGCAGTTGTGGAGCGTGCTCGGCGATCCGGCGCGCTGGCCCGAATGGAATCCCGCCGTGAGCGCCCTGACGTTGCACGCCGCGCCCGGCGCGGGGGTCACCGGCGACTATCTGCCGCGCGGGCGCGTGAACGAGGCCGTGCACGGGCGGCTGGCGAAACCGTTCGTGCTGTCCACCTTCGTGCCCGAGCACGAGATCACCATCGAACAGCCCGAACCGGCGGGCACCATGCGCATGCGCTGGGTGCTCACCCCGCGCGACGGCGGCACCGAACTCAGCCAGCAGCTCACCTTCAGCGGTATCTCGGGCGCGACCATGCGCAAGGTGGTCGGCGATCTGCTCGAGACCGACACCCACACCTGCTTCACGCGGCTGGCTAGGCTGGCCGGGCTCGAGCCCGCCGCCGACGCGCTGACCGTCGTAATCGCCGGTGGCACCGGCGCATTGGGGCGCATCCTGGCCGCCGACCTCGCCTCCCGGGGCCAGCGCGTGGTCATCCTCACCCGGCACACCGTGGCGGAACTGCCCTACCCGCAATACGAATGGGACGGGCGCACGGTCGGCGCGTGGGCCGACGCCCTACGCAATCCCGGCCGCACCGCGGTCATCAACCTGGCGGGCAAGCTCGTCGACTGCCGGCCCACCGCACGCAATATCGCCGAATTGCGCCGCAGCCGAGTCGATTCGACGCGGGCTCTCGTCGAGGCGTCCAAGACCCTGGACCGGCCGATCGACCATTGGATCCAGGCCAGCACCACCGCCATCTGGTCCGACGCCGGGGAGACCCGCTGCACCGAGGCCACCCCGCTGCCCGAACCCGGCCTGCCGCAGATGACCGGCGTGGCCGCGCCCTGGGAGGCGGCCTTCGACGGTGCCAATGCCGCGCACTGGACGATCCTGCGCACCTCCATCGTGCTGGATCCGGACGCGCCCGCGCTGAAACGCCTGGCGGCCCTGACCAAGGCGGGACTGGGCGGCAGCGTCGGCAACGGTCGGCAGTGGTTCAGCTGGATCCACTTCGAGGACTGGCTGGCCATCGTGCGGGCCGGGCTCGGCCTGGATCCGCGGGTGAGCCTGCCCAACGGCGTGGTGGTCGCGGCCACGGACTTCCCGGTCCGCAACAAGGAACTCATGGCCACCCTGCGCAGGCAGCTGCGCCGCCCGTGGTCGCCGCCGACTCCCGCGCCCGCGCTGACCATCGGCGCGATCTTCCTGCGCACCGATCCGGCGCTCGGGCTGACCGGGCGGCACGCCACCTCCGAGGTGCTCCGGCACAACGGTTTCCGCTTCCGCTACCCGACCCTCGACGAGGCGCTGTCGAACCTGCTGCCACGCTGATCGCGCCGTCCTGACAACCGAAAAGTGTGATCTACGACAAACTGTCGTATTCGGATGTCACGTTTCGAGGCCCGCCGGCGTCTGTTGTTCATGAGTACCACCGCGAACCGCGCCGATGCCGCCGACCAGCGGTATCACTTGGCCGCGGGCCTGAAACGCTCCATCAACAAGGTGTTCCCGACGCACTGGTCGTTTCTGCTCGGGGAGATCGCCCTCTACAGCTTCATCATCCTGCTGCTGTCCGGGGTCTACCTGACCCTGTACTTCGAACCCTCCATGACCGAGGTCGTCTACGAGGGCTCGTACCAGCCGCTGCGCGGCGTGCAGATGTCCGCGGCCTACCGCAGCGTCCTCGACATCTCCTTCGACGTGCGCGGCGGGCTGTTCGTGCGACAGCTCCATCACTGGGCCGCCCTGCTGTTCCTGGCCTCGATGATCATCCACATGCTGCGGGTGTTCTTCACCGGCGCGTTCCGCAAACCGCGTGAGGCCACCTGGGTGGTCGGCGCGATCCTGTTGATCCTGTCCATGTTCGAGGGCTACTTCGGGTATTCGCTGCCGGACGACCTGCTCTCCGGCACCGGGCTGCGTTCGCCGCTGGGCGGCATCACCATGGCGGTCCCGGTCATCGGCACCTGGACGCACTTCTTCCTCTTCGGCGGGGAATTCCCGGGCACCGTGCTGATCCCGCGCCTCTACATCACCCACGTGCTGCTGTTCCCGGGAATCATGCTGGCGCTCATCGTCACGCACATCGCGCTGGTCTGGTACCAGAAGCACACCCAGTTCCCCGGACCCGCCCGCACCGAGCGAAATGTGGTGGGCGCGCGCATCATTCCGGTGTTCTCGCTGGATCAGGGCGCGTTCTTCGCGTTCACGCTGGCCACCGTGTCACTCATGGGTGGACTGTTCCAGATCAACCCGATCTGGAATCTCGGCCCCTACAACCCCGCTCAGGTGTCGGCGGGCTCGCAGCCCGACTTCTACATGATGTGGACCGACGGCCTGGCCCGGCTCATGCCGCCGTGGGAGATCTACCTGGGCAACTACACGATTCCCGCGCCCTTCTGGGTGGCGGTGATCATGGGCCTGGTGCTGGTGGTCATCCCCATCTATCCGTGGATCGAGAAGCGCCTCACCAAGGACACCGCCCACCACAATCTGCTGCAGCGACCGCGAGATGTGCCGGTGCGCAGCGGAATCGGGGCCATGGCCATCGCGTTCTACCTGGTACTCACCTTCGCCTGCGTCAACGACATCATCGCCTTGAAGTTCGATATCTCGCTCAACGCCACCACCTGGTTCTTCCGCATCGCCCTGCTGGTGCTGCCGCCCCTGGCCTACTTCGTGGCCTACCGGTTCTGCCTGGGCCTGCAGCGCAGCGACCGCGCGGTGCTCGAACACGGCATCGAGACCGGCATCATCAAGCGACTGCCGCACGGCGAATACATCGAGGTCCATCAATCGCTCGGCCCGGTGGACGAGCACGGACACCCAATCCCCTTGGCATACCAGGGCGCCGCCGTCCCGAAGAAGATGAGCAAGCTCGGCTCTGCGGGCAAGCCCGGAATCGGCGGCTTCCTGACCGCCGACCCACCCGAAGAACGCGCGGCCCTCGACGCCGTCCATCATCATGAGGAACAGGCACAGCTCACCATGCTGAAGACCAAGCAGGACACCGGGAGTCGGCAATGAACCTCCGAACACACACCGACGAAGCCGAATTCGGCCTACTGGTCCCCGCCGCCACCGTCTACGACATGGTCTCCGCCCGCACCGTCCAACACCTCCTACGCGAAAACGGAGTCCGAGCCACCCTCGGCCGCACCCGCATCCACCGCTGGCGAAACCTCAAGGACCGCTTCCAAATCCTGGTCTTCCCCGAAGACGCCGCCCGCGCCTACGACGTCCTCTCCCGCCACACCAGCTGACAGGACTACGCGACCTTGATGGTGTGCGGGCCGACGCTGAGGGTGATCTCCACTCGTCCACCCAGCGCTTCGGCATAGGCCCGGAGAGTGTCGAGTTCCATGGCGCCGAGATCGCCGTTCTCGATTTGAGATACGCGTGACTGAGAAACACCGAGTACCACGGCGATCTCGGACTGGGGCTTGCCCAGGGTTTTGCGGAGCTCCTCGAGGTGATAACCCGCGACGTAGGCATCTAGCTGCGCCGACGCCTCGGCACGAACTGCCGGATCCGCCAGTTCCGGGTGTAGGTGATGGGCTTCCGCCTTGATGTCTCGCCAATTCCGCGCAGGGCTCATGACCTCTGTTCCTTCTCCACGTCTTTCTCGGTTCGATAGTCGGCGTATCGGCGCTCGGCCAACGGAATCGCCTCCTCGTACCAGCGAGACCATCTTCTCGCCTTGTCGCCAGCAACCAGAACGATGGCTTCGCGATCAGGGTCGAAGACGAACAGCATTCGGATCTCCGACTGACCACAGGAACCAGGCCTGAGTTCCTTCAGATTGCGTAGTCGGCTGTGCTCGAGGGTATCGACGAGAGGCCGGCCCAACACCGGGCCTGCCTCCGCCAGCCTGTCCAGCGCCTGCTCGACCAAGGCGGCGGCCCCGCCTTGGTGCTGGCCGTGGTCGCGCTCGTCACCGGCACGTGCGCTGTGCTGCGCCCACGGCCGGCCGCCTAGAGCTTGGTGAGGGTGCGGCTGAACTTGGGGATCAGGCGGATCTTGCCGGCTGTGCCGAAGTCGATGGTGACCGTGGCGAGGTCGCCGAAGCCCTCGGCGGCGATGACTCGGCCGAGGCCGTACTTGTCGTCGTTGACGCGGTCGCCTACGGCCAGTACGAGATTGGTGTTGTTGCGTTTGGCGGCTGCTGCGGGGGCGGGGCGGCGGTCGCCGCGGCCGCTGAGGCCGGGGCGTTGGTCGGACCAGCCGTCGCCGCGGGTCCAGTCGCGGTCCAAGCCATCGTCTTCGCCGCGGCGGCGGAAGCCGCGGGAGGTTTGGGAGGGGGTGGGCTCGAGGCGGCGCCAGTCCATGAGGTGGCCCGGGATCTCCTGCAGGAAGCGGGATTCCGGGTTGGAGACGGGCTGGCCCCAGCCGGAGCGGACCACGGCGCGGGTGAGGTACAGGCGCTTGCGGGCGCGGGTGATGCCGACGTAGGCCAGGCGGCGCTCCTCCTGGAGCTCGGCGGGATCGCCCAGTGCGCGCATGTGCGGGAACTGGCCGTCCTCCCAGCCGGTCACGAAGACCACCGGGAATTCCAGGCCCTTGGCGGTGTGCAGGGTCATCAGCGTGACCACGCCGGAACCCTCTTCGGGGATCTGGTCGGCGTCGGCCACCAGCGAGACGCGCTCCAGGAACGCGGCCAGCGAGCCCGGCTCCGGTTCGCCCTCGGCCTGCTCGGGAATGATGCCCTCGGCCCGGGCCGCCTCCACATTGTTGCGCGCCTCGGAACTGAATTCGCGTGCGACGCTGACCAATTCATTGAGGTTGTCCAGCCGCGCGCCGTCCTGCGGATCGTCGGAGGCCTCCAGCTCGGCGCGGTACCCGGTGCGATCCAGCACCGCCTCGACTATCGAACCGACATCCGGGAAGTCCATATCGGCCTGCGCGCCCGCGGCCCGGATCTCGTCGAGCAGCTCCAGGAACCCGCCGATCAACCGCTGCGAACGCGAATTGAGCAGCGCCACCTTCCCCTCGGCCGCGTCCCGAAGCGCCTGTGCGAAGCCGATATTCCGCTGCTCGGCATGCACCGCCACGCACGCCTCCGCGCGATCGCCGATGCCGCGGCGCGGGGTGTTCAGGATCCGGCGCAGGCTCACCGCGTCGTCCGGATTCTCCAGCACCCGCAGGTAGGCCACGATGTCGCGGACCTCCTTGCGCTCGTAGAAGCGCACGCCGCCGACGACCTTGTACGGCAGGCCCATTCGGATGAAGATCTCTTCCAGCGCCCGGGAATTGTTGTTGGTGCGGTAGAAGACCGCCACATCCGCGTAGTTGGCGTCGCCCTGATCGACCAGCTTGTCGATCTCCCGCGCCACGAACGAGGCCTCGTCGTGCTCGTTGTCGGCCACGTACCCGACGATCAGCTCACCGTCGCCGTGATCGGTCCACAGCTTCTTCTCCCGCCGCCCCTCGTTGCGGGCGATGACCGCGTTGGCGGCGGTCAGGATGTGCTGTGTGGAGCGGTAGTTCTGTTCCAGCAGAATGGTTTCCGCGTCCGGGAAGTCGCGCTCGAACTCCTCGATATTGCGGATGGTCGCACCGCGGAAGGCGTAGATGGACTGATCGGCGTCACCCACCACGCACAGTTCCGACGGCGGCACCCGGTTGTCGTCCTCCGGGGTGTCCGGCTCGTCGCCCCACAGGTTCCGGTGATGGCCCACCAGCTCTCGCACCAGCACGTACTGCGCGTGGTTGGTGTCCTGGTACTCGTCGACCAGCACGTGCCGGAACCGCCGCCGGTAGTACTCGGCCACCTGCGGATGCCGCTGCAGCAGCGACACCGTCTCGCCGATCAGATCGTCGAAGTCCAACGCATTGGCCGCGCGCAGCCGCCGCTGGTACTCGGCGAAGACCCGGGCCACGATGCGCGGCAGCTCGGCATCCTCGGTCTCGGCGTCGGCCGCGGCCTGCTCGGGATCGATGAGCTCGTTCTTGAGATTGGAGATGGCGGTGGCCAGCAGCCGGGGCGTGTACTTCTTCGCGTCGATATCGAAATCGCGAATGATCATGCCCAGCAGCCGCCGCGAATCATCCGCGTCGTAGATGGAGAAGTTGGTGTTCAGCCCGGCCAGCAGCGAGGCCTGGGTGCGCAGGATGCGCACGCAGCTGGAGTGGAAGGTGGACACCCACATGCCCGCCGCGCGCGGGCCGACCAGCCCGGCCACCCGCTCGCGCATCTCGGCCGCGGCCTTGTTGGTGAAGGTGATGGCCAGGATCTCGCCCGGGCGCACCCCGCGGGCGTCGAGCAGATAGGCGATGCGACGGGTGAGCACCGCGGTCTTGCCCGACCCGGCGCCGGCCACGATGAGCAGCGGGGTGCCGGTGTGCGTCACAGCGGCCCGCTGTTGTGGATTCAACCCCTCGAGCAACCGCTCGGTCTTCATATCGTCCCGTGCCACCGTCGTGTTGATCGCCACCGTCGTGTTCATCGCCCGTCCACGCTACCGGCGCGCACCGACAGACGGCGGACGGGATCGCACAGGTGTCCGATAAGTGCCGGTCCGGCGAACTTCCGGTGAATCGAATCGGCTCCGGATACTCAGAAGATTCACAAACGTAGTTGTTTTGCTTGGGTCACTCTGCGTGGCACACTCGTCGAATGACCGGCTCTATGGCGACGCATTGCACCTGAGCCCGACCACGGGGGGACAATGTATGGCCAACAGGTCTGATTCTTGGTGAAGAACCGATCGGTAACAGGACGGGTCCAACCACCGATCGACGTTCGGGACCACGAGGAGTTGAAAGTATGAGCATCTCGACGACGGGACAGTCCGAGTCCGCCACCGGCTCGGATTCCGCCCTGCCCTCCGAGGCTGAGATCGAAAAGCTGCGCTTGGAAATCGACAAGCTGGACGCCGAAATCCTCGCGGCCATCAAGCGCCGCACCGAGGTCTCGCGCATCATCGGACGCACGCGCATGGCGAACGGCGGGCCCAAGCTCGTCCACTCCCGTGAGATGAAGGTGCTGGAGCGATTCAGCGAGCTCGGCCAGGAGGGTCACACCCTCGCCATGCTCCTGCTGCGCCTCGGCCGCGGCCGTTTGGGCCACTGATCAATCCGACTCGTTAACGGACAGCACCGCCCGATCCGATACATCGAGCGGTGTGTCTTTCGGCGTGCCCACAGACCTTGCTGCATGCGGAGACCGGTGCAGCATCCCCAGGCCGCCCCGGGTGTTTCGACCCCGGGGCGGTTGTTTTCGTTCCGATGGGCAGAGCGTGCCTAGGGCAGGGCGATGTACTTGGTGTCGAGGTACTCCTCGATGCCCTCGAAGCCGCCCTCGCGGCCGAATCCGGACTCCTTCACGCCGCCGAACGGCGCGGCCGGATCGGAGATGACACCGCGGTTGACGCCGACCATGCCGGTCTCCAGACCCTCGGCGACCCGCAGCGCGCGATCCAGGCTGCGCGTGTAAACGTATGCGACCAGGCCGAATTCGGTGTTGTTGGCCGCGGCCAGACCCTCTTCCTCGGTCTCGAAGCCGACCACCGGGGCGACCGGGCCGAACACCTCCTCGCGCAGGATGCGGGCCGCGGGCGGAATATCGGTGAGCACGGTCGCGGGATAGAACCAGCCCGGGCCGCCGGGCGCCTTGCCGCCCAGCTTGATCTGCGCGCCCGTGGCCACCGCGTCGTCGACCAGTTCGCTCACGGTGTCGAGCTGGTTCTCGTTGATGAGCGGACCGAGCGTGGTCTCGGGATCGACGCCATTGCCGAGTTTGTACTCCGCCATGGCCGCCGCCAGCTTGTCGGTGAATTCCTGGCGAACCGAGTTCTGGACGTGGAAACGGTTGGCGGCCGTGCACGCCTCACCGCCGTTGCGCAATTTCGCCAGCAGCGCGCCCTGCACCGCGGCATCGATATCCGCGTCGTCGAAGACCACGAACGGGGCATTGCCGCCGAGTTCCATGGAGGTGCGCAGCAGGCCGTGCGCGGACTGCTCGACCAGCTTCTTGCCGACCGGCGTCGACCCGGTGAAGGTCAGCTTGCGCAGGCGCGGGTCCTCGAGCAGCGGGGCGGTGACCGCGCTCGACCGCGAGGTGGTGATCACCGACAGCACGCCGTCGGGCAGCCCGGCCTCACTGCACAGCTGGGCCAGCAGCAGCATGGTCAAAGGTGTTTCGCCGGCAGGCTTCACGATCATGGTGCAACCGGCGGCGAGCGCCGGACCGATCTTGCGGGTGCCCATGGCCAGCGGGAAATTCCACGGCGTGATGGCCAGGCACGGGCCGACCGGCTGCTTGTGCACGAGAATGCGGCCGGTCCCGGCCGGGGCGGGCTGGTAGCGGCCGTGAATGCGCACGGCCTCCTCGCTGAACCAGCGGAAGAACTCCGCGCCGTACTTCACCTCATTGCGGCTCTCGGGCAGGGCCTTCCCCATTTCGAGCGTCATGAGCAGCGCGAACTCCTCGGCCCGCGCGGTGATCGCCTCGAACACCGCGCGCAGGATCTCCCCGCGCTGCCGGGCCGGGGTCGCGGCCCATTCGGCCTGCACCGCGGCCGCCGCGTCGAGCGCGCGCACCGCGTCATCGGGCGTGGCGTCGGCGACCTGGGCGATGACCTCACCCGTGGCCGGATTGTGCACCGGGAACGTCGCACCCCCCGTGGCGTCCACCGGTCCGCCGATCCAGAGTTGCGTGGGAATGGATGCGAGTAATGCGGTTTCGGTCACCATTCCGCCAGCCTATGCCTCACCCTCGAATGTGACTCCTACGCTGGACGAATCCCGCGAATCACCAGTGGTTACCTGCGGGTCAGATCGGCGACGTTGTAACCTCGCCCGGGTGAGCAGCGACATCACCGCGTCGGCGGTCTGGCGGAAACTGCACGACCATCATGCGTCGATCGGCACGCGACATCTGCGGGAGTTCTTCGCGGAGGATCCGGCCCGCGGCGAAGAGCTGACGGTCCAGGTGGCGGACCTGCGCATCGACTACTCGAAGCATCGGGTGACGCGCGAGACCCTCGATCTGCTGGTCGAATTGGCGCACACCGCCGGGGTCGAGCAGCGGCGCGACGCCATGTTCGCGGGCGAGCACATCAATACCTCCGAGGACCGCGCGGTCGGGCACGTGTGGCTGCGACGGCCGGCAGGGGAACCGCTGCGCGTCGACGGCCAGGACGTCGAGACCGATGTGCACGAAGTCCTCCGGCGCATGGGCGAATTCACCGATCAGCTGCGCTCCGGCCAGTGGCGCGGCGCGACGGGGGAGCGCATCACCACCGTCGTGAACATCGGCATCGGCGGCTCGGACCTGGGCCCGGCCATGGTGACCCTGGCGCTGCGGCACTATGCGGACGCCGGCATCTCGGCCCGCTTCGTCTCGAATGTCGATCCGGCGGACCTGGTTTCGAAGCTGCACGGCCTGAACCCGGCGACCACGCTGTTCATCGTGGCGTCCAAGACCTTCTCCACCCTGGAGACGCTCACCAATGCCACCGCGGCCCGGCGCTGGCTGGTGGCCGCGCTCGGCGAGGAGGCGGTGGCCAAGCACTTCGTGGCGGTGTCCACGCACGCGCAGCGGGTGGCGGACTTCGGCATCGACACCGCCAATATGTTCGGCTTCTGGGACTGGGTCGGCGGACGCTACTCGGTGGATTCGGCCATCGGCCTGTCGGTCATGGCGGTCATCGGCAAGCAGCGCTTCGCCGAGTTCCTCGACGGAATGCACCGGGTGGACGAGCATTTCAAGACCGCGCCGCTGCACGAGAACGGTCCGGCGCTGCTCGGCCTGCTGGGCGTCTGGTACTCGAACTTCTTCGGCGCGCAGTCGCGCGCGGTGCTGCCGTATTCCAATGACCTGGCCCGCTTTCCGGCCTACCTGCAGCAGCTGACCATGGAGTCGAACGGGAAATCCGTTCGCGCGGACGGCACTCCGGTGTCGACCAGCACCGGCGAGATCTTCTGGGGCGAGCCCGGCACCAACGGCCAGCACGCCTTCTACCAGCTGCTGCACCAGGGCACCGTGCTGTGCCCCGCCGATTTCATCGGATTCGCCCGCCCCACCGACGATCTGCCCACCCTCGACGGCACCGGCAGCATGCACGACATCCTCATGTCGAACCTCTTCGCCCAGACCAAGGTGCTGGCCTTCGGCAAGACCGCCGAGGAGATCGCCGCCGAGGGCACCGACCCGAAGATCGTGCCGCACAAGGTGATGCCGGGCAACCGCCCCACCACCGCCATCCTGGCCCCGCAGCTCACCCCGTCGGTGCTGGGTCAACTCATCGCCCTCTACGAGCACCTCGTCTTCACCGAGGGCGCGATCTGGGGCATCGACAGCTTCGACCAGTGGGGCGTGGAACTCGGCAAGCAACAGGCGCTGGCTCTCGAGCCGCTGCTGACCTCGCCGGAAGACCCCGCCCCGCAAGGAGATTCCTCCACCGACGCGCTGATCGGCTGGTACCGCTCCAACCGTCGCTGAGCCCCGGCAAAGCCCGCTCCGGGGCCGTGAGGGCCCCGGAATGCACGAAAGGCGCGCCCGTCCGGGCGCGCCTTTCGTCTGTTCGTCTGCCGCTCAGTCCCGTTCGGGGCCGAGGGAGATGCCTCGGGAGGCCAGCCAGGGCAGCGGGTCGATCTTGTCGACGCCGTTCAGCCAGACCTCGAAGTGGCAGTGCGGGCCGGTGGAGAAGCCGCGGTTGCCGACGGTGGCGATCTGGTCGCCCGCCATGACGCGCTGGCCCTGGGAGACGGTCGCGGTGTCGATGTGGCCGTAGATGGTGACCGTGCCGTCATCGTGCAGCAGGCGGACCCACATGCCGAAACCCGAAGCGGGACCGGCCTCGAGCACGGTGCCGTCGGCCACCGCGTAGATCGGGGTGCCGATCGGGGCGGCGATGTCCACGCCCTGGTGGGCGACGCCCCAGCGGATGCCGAAGCCGGAGGTGAAGGTGCCCGCGGCGGTGAACTTGGTCCACAGCGGCCGGTACTTCGAGGCCTCCTGGTTGGCCATATCGGCGGCGAACTGCTTGCCCTTGGCCAGGATGTCGTTGAACTGGTCCAGGCTCGCGGGCGCGCTCGGGTTCAGCACCTGCGGCGAGCCGGGCGCACCGTCGCCGACCACCGAGGTGGCCGCGACTTCCTTGACCTGGTTGGCGGCCTGGTAGTCGACATTGCTGCTGTCGTGGCCACTGGCCTCGATGGTGGCCTGGCCCGCGGCCACGACCGCACCGGCGGCCACCGCGACGACCGCGGCGCGGCCCTTGAGCGCGTTGGGCGGTGCGGGCAGGCGATGGGTGCCGCCCGCGCGGCGCTTGCCGCCGACCCGGGTGGGGCGCTCGTCGTCGTCGGAATCCGCTTCGCGCGCCTCACGATTCACGCGCGCGCCGTCGCCGGAGAACTGGAGCTTCTCGCCGGACGCGGTCTTGAACGTGTAAACGGGGCGATACTCGTCGGAGGGGGTCGGGTCCGCGGACGGATCCCAGTTGGTCCGCGACCGCGCGGCCCAATCACTCGGATTCGGTGCGGCCCAGCCGTTCACGGTGGTCTGGGCGTTCCAGTCGGCCTCGGGCTGCTCGTCCCAGCTCTGCTGCTGGTCCCAGGCCTGCTGCTGATCCCAGTTCTGCTGTTCGTCCCACTGCTGTGCGGACTGCCAGGCGGATTCGTCCCAGGGCCGGGCGTTGTCCCAGCTCTGCTCGGAGTTCCAGGCCTGCGTGGCGTCCCAGTCGCCGTGGGCGACGGTGCTCTGTGCCGCGAACGGGGCGTCGAAGCTGGTCGCGCCGTAGGTCTCCGCGTCCTCTTTGTAGCGGTGGCCGCGTCGGGGCCGGTGTTGCGGAGCGTCGTGCTGCGTCAAGCCTGCCGTCCTCCTGTCCGTGACCGGGTTGTGACATCGACCGCAACGACGGTAACGAAACGATTGCGGCTCAGCAAGCGATGGACCTGGTTCGACACGCGGCTGTGACATTCATCACTCCGAGGGCGGGAATGTGCCCACTGTGCTTGGGGTAACCAACTGAGGTTTGTCAACGACGCTGCGTAGTAGCCGATGTCACTCTTCGGGATTCGTGTGCTCCACCTGGCACCGGGTCAACAAGCTACCGATGAGTAGCATTGACGAGGGGTTTTAGGACCGCGGAGACAGTACCGTGACCTGCGCCACTTAGGCTGTATGCGGCTGATTTCCGCTCCATGTGACTGATTAGAGTCCGATCCGACCCGCCTCCGACGACGGGCCGCCAACCAAGACGTTGTCACAACAACGCAGACGAGACGGTGAGTACATGGATCTCTTCGAATATCAGGCGAAGGAACTCTTCGTGAAGCACGGAGTGCCTTCGTCGGAGGGCCGCGTCACGGATTCCGCCGAGGACGCGCGGGCGATCGCCGAGGAAATCGGCAAGCCGGTAATGATCAAGTCGCAGGTCAAAGTCGGTGGCCGCGGCAAGGCCGGTGGCGTGAAGTACGCCGCCACCCCGGACGACGCCTTCACCCACGCCTCCAACATCCTGGGCCTGGACATCAAGGGCCACATCACCAAGAAGGTCCTGGTCGCCGAGGCCAAGGACATCGCGGCGGAGTACTACATCTCCTTCCTGCTGGATCGTTCCAACCGCACCTACCTGGCCATGTGCTCGGTCGAGGGCGGTATGGAGATCGAAGAGGTCGCGGCCACCAAGCCCGACCGTCTGGCCAAGGTTCCGGTCGACGCCGTCAAGGGCGTGGATCTGGCCTTCGCCCGCAGCATTGCCGAGCAGGGCCACCTGCCGGCCGACATCCTGGATGCCGCGGCGGTCACCATCCAGAAGCTGTGGGAAGTCTTCATCAAGGAAGACGCGACCCTGGTCGAGGTCAACCCGCTGGTGCGCACCCCCAACGACGAGATCCTGGCCCTCGACGGCAAGGTGACCCTGGACGAGAACGCCGAGTTCCGCCACCCCGACCACCTCGAGTTCGCGGACATCGACGCCACCGATCCGCTCGAGCTCAAGGCCAAGGAGAACGACCTCAACTACGTCAAGCTCGACGGCGAGGTCGGCATCATCGGCAACGGCGCGGGTCTGGTCATGTCGACCCTCGACGTCGTCGCCTACGCCGGTGAGAACCACGACGGCGTCAAGCCGGCCAACTTCCTCGACATCGGCGGCGGCGCCTCGGCGGCCGTCATGGCCGCCGGCCTGGACGTCATCCTGGGCGACTCCCAGGTCAAGTCCGTGTTCGTGAACGTCTTCGGCGGCATCACCGCCTGTGACGCGGTCGCGAACGGCATCGTCGGCGCGCTGCAGACCCTGGGCGACGCGGCCTCCAAGCCGCTGGTCGTCCGCCTCGACGGCAACAAGGTCGAGGAGGGTCGCAAGATCCTCGCCGACTTCAACCACCCGCTGGTGACCCTCGCTCAGACCATGGACGAAGGCGCCGACAAGGCCGCCGAGCTGGCCGCGGCCAAGTAAAGGACACGAACCAACATGTCTATCTTCCTGAACAAGGACAACAAGGTCATCGTCCAGGGCATCACCGGCGGCGAGGGCACCAAGCACACCGCGCTGATGCTGAAGGCCGGCACCAACGTGGTCGGCGGCGTCAACGCGCGCAAGGCGGGCACCACCGTCAAGCACGTCGACAAGGACGGCAACGAGGTCGAGCTGCCCGTGTTCGCGTCCGTGGCCGAGGCCATGGAGAAGACCGGCGCCGACACCTCCATCGCCTTCGTGCCCCCGGCCTTCTCGAAGGACGCCATCATCGAGGCCATCGACGCGGAGATCCCGCTGCTCGTGGTCATCACCGAGGGCATCCCGGTGCAGGACACCGCCTACGCGTGGGCCTACAACGTGGAGAAGGGCAACAAGACCCGCATCATCGGCCCGAACTGCCCCGGCATCATCACCCCGGGTGAGTCGCTGGTCGGCATCACCCCGGCCAACATCGCGGGCAAGGGCCCGATCGGCCTGGTCTCCAAGTCGGGCACCCTGACCTACCAGATGATGTACGAGCTGCGGGACTTCGGTTTCTCCACCGCCATCGGCATCGGCGGCGACCCGGTCATCGGCACCACCCACATCGACGCCATCGAGGCGTTCGAGAAGGACCCGGAGACCAAGCTCATCGTCATGATCGGCGAGATCGGCGGCGACGCCGAGGAGCGGGCCGCGGCCTACATCCAGGCCAACGTCACCAAGCCGGTCGTCGGCTACGTCGCGGGCTTCACCGCGCCGGAGGGCAAGACCATGGGCCACGCGGGCGCCATCGTGTCCGGCTCGGCCGGTACCGCCCAGGCCAAGAAGGACGCCCTCGAGGCCGCGGGCGTGAAGGTCGGCAAGACCCCGTCCGAGACCGCCGCCCTGGCGCGCGAGATCCTCGAAAAGGCTTCCATCAGCGCCTGATTGCGCTGCTGAAACGCTGATCACGAAGGCCGCCTGTCGAATTCGACAGGCGGCCTTCGTGCGTATTTCCCGGAACTTTTCGTTCGTTATTTCAGGTATTGCGGTAAGGCCACGGCTGGTGGTAGATGGTGCCCCCGACCGTCAAGTGCAGTAGCGTCGGTGGAGGTTCGTGAACGACTCGATAGGAGACGACGACATGTCATACCCGACCGGGGGCTCGGGATTCAACGCGCCCCAGCCGACGCCCTCCTCCGCATCCGGATACGGCTCGCAGCCCGCAGGCGCTCCCGCTGCCGGTTCGGGAACCTCTCCAGTCGCGGGGAAGGGACTGCCCTTCTTCCTCACCGTTGGAATCGCCGCGCTCGGCGTCATCAACTTCCTGCTGGGCTTCGCGCCCTACATCGGCACCAAGTCCGTCGAGATCGGCGGCACCCGGGTGGGCGGTGACACCAGCTTCAGCCTGTTCGAGAACGCGGGTTCGGCCGCGCTGGTGACCATTCTGCTGGTGGCCGGTCTGGTGGCGGGCCTGTCGCTGCTGCCCAAGCAGGCCGGCAATACCGCCGTGGTGGCGGCCGCCTCGCTGGCCGCGTTCCTCGGCATCCTGTTCAGCTCCTTCGACCTCGGCGACAGCGTCACGCTGAAGTGGGGTGGCTGGGTGATTCTGTTCCTGAGCTTCGTGCAGGCGGTGGTGGCCGTGCTGGCGCTGCTGTTCGAGCTCGGCATCGTCAAGGCTCCGGAGCCGAAACCGGCTGCGGCGCAGGGTGGTTACGGCCAGCCGCAGCAGCCGTTCAGCACCACCGGGCCGCAGTCATACCAGCAGCCTTCGTTCGGCCAGCAGGGCGGTTACGGCCAGCAGCCGCAGCAGCCCGGGTTCGGCCAGCAGGCCGGTCAGCAGTCCTACGGGCAGCAGCCGTCCTACGGTCAGCAGGGCGGGTACGGTCAGCAGCCCGCCGGGTACGGCACGGGTTCGCAGCCGACCTACGGTCAGCAGCCGCAGCAGCCGTACGGCCAGCAGCAGCCGGGCTACGGCCAGCAGCCGTCGTACGGTCAGCAGCCGGCGCAGCCCGCGGGCAGCTCGGACGCCACCCAGCACTTCGGCGGCCAGCAGGCGCAGCGCCCGGCGCAGCCCTTCGGCGGCGAACAGGCCGCGGATCCGGCGGCCGACGCCACCCGCGCCTTCCGTCCGGGCCAGGACGACAAGTAATTCGGTTCGTGGGAACGGCCCCCGGTGTGTCTGCCGGGGGCCGTTCTCTTTGCCCGCCCGCCGTTCTCACCCGGCGCGCCTGACCCCCCGGTTTCCGAGATGCTGCCACGCTGGTTGTCCATGAGTGCCCCGAAAGCTGCCCTGGCTCGCCTGAGCGACCCCGATCCACGGGAGTCGCCGCGGCCGCCGGTCCGGCGGCGGGGCGGGGGTTTCGGGTCGCTGACCCCCGAACGCGCCCGGGTGCTGATGCTGGTGGCCGCCCGGCCCTCGGCCATCACCATGCTGGTGATCTTCATCCTGGTGTACGGCACGCTGTTCGCGGCGGGCGGCGGGATGAGCGGTTCGTCGGGGGCGATCGCGGCGAGCTGGCTTGCGGTGCACCAGGTTCCGCTGGTGATCGGCAAGACGAGCATCGGGCTGTGGCCGCTCCTGCCGACCGCGATCATGCTGTGGCTGGTGGCCCGCGAGAGCGCGGAGGCGGCCGGACCCGATTGCGAGACAGAGGAATTGGGCTGGGTCGTCGGCGCGGCGGTCGGTGGGCCGCTGCTCATCACGGCGGTATGCCTGGCGGTCGCGGACGACGCCTCGGCGGTGGTGGCATTGCAGCCGCCCGACACCCTGGCTGCGTTCGGCTGGGTGCTGGGTCTCAGCGTGCTGGCGGCGGCCGTCGGGATCGGGTCCCAGCGCTGGCGCGATCTGGCCGATCTGCTGCCGATTCGCCTGCCGGACTGGGTGGTTCCCGGTTTCCGTGCGGGCATGACAGCCGTCGGCCGGCTGCTGGCGGTCGGGGCGGTCGCGACCGTCGCGTCCTTCCTGGTCCACTGGTCCCGCATCGGCGACACCTACCAAGCCGCCAACGGAAGTGTCTTCGGCGTACTGGGTTTGACGCTGCTCTCGCTGGCCTACCTGCCGAATGTGGCGGTCGACGCGGTGAGCGTGCTGGCGGGCGGGCAGGTGCGGATCGGGCCGGGATCGTTGAGCCTGTTCCGGATCGAGGGCGCGCCGGTGCCCGCGGTGCCGGTGACGGCGGCGGTGCCGTCGGGTCCCGTGGCGGTGTGGTGGCTGGCGCTGCTGGTGGTGCCCGCTGCCGCCGGGGCGCTCGCGGGCCTGGATTGTGCTCGTACGTCGCGGGATCGGGCGGCCGCGCCGTGGGCGACGCTGACCGCCGCCGGGGTCGCGGCCGTCGCGGTGGCGCTGCTCGGCGCGATGGCCGGGGGCGAGCTCGGGACGTTCGGCCGGATCGCGCCGACCCTGGTGACCGCGGCGCTGGTCTTCGTCTGGGTGGCCGTCGCCGGATACGTCGGCATGGTGGGCGCGCGGTGGTTCGGCGGTCCGGCGGTGCTCGCCCATGACGAGTACTACGACGACGAGGTCTACGCCGACGACGAGTACTACTACGAGGACGACGACTACTACGACGACGAATACGAGGACGAGGACGAGGACGACGAGACCGCGCGCGCCGCGACCGGAGGCTGGTACGACGAGTCCGATCTGGACGGCGCGCTGGAGGCCGAACTGGTCGAGGACCAGGACGAGGACGTCGCCGCGGCCGGTGTGAAATCCGTCGAGAACTCCGACATCGTGGACGCGGAAGTGGTAGAAGGCGACCTGCCGGACAAGTAGCAATCGGGCGATAGTTACTCTTTAGGCGGCGGATTCGCCCCGCCGTCCCTTCCCGCTCCGATACCCAGGGAGTAGTGCGCTGACGTCCACGCCCGCCCAGCTGCTGCCGCCGACCGCGCCCGCGACCGTTGTCGTGCTGGCCTCCGGCACCGGATCTCTGCTGCGTTCACTGCTCGAGGCGACCCGGACGCCGGGCTATCCGGCGCAGGTCGTCGCCGTCGGAGTGGATCGTGACTGCCCCGCCGTCGAGCACGCGGAGGCCTTCGACGTCTCCTCGTTCAAGGTCGCGCTGGGCGAGTTCGCGAACCGCGCCGAATGGGATGTCGCACTGACCGAGATCGTCGCCGCGTTCGAGCCCGATCTGGTGGTCTCCGCGGGCTTCATGAAGATCCTCGGGCCCACGTTCATGGACCGCTTCGGCGGTCGCATCATCAATACCCATCCCGCGCTGCTGCCCGCGTTCCCGGGCGCGCACGGGGTGCGGGACGCGCTCGCCTACGGCGTCCGGGTCACGGGTTCGACCGTGCACCTGGTCGATTCGGGTGTGGACACCGGGCCGATCCTCGCGCAGGAGGCGGTCACCGTGCTGCCCGACGACGACGAGGACAGCCTGCACGAGCGCATCAAGGTCGTGGAGCGGCGGTTGCTGGCGGAGGTCGTCGCCGCCGTCGCTACCCGAGGCATTGTCTCCGATGGACGAAAGGCAGTTATCCCAGATGAGCGAGTTCTCCGGTGAGTGAACGCAAGCCGATCAAGCGGGCCCTCGTAAGCGTCTACGACAAGACCGGTCTGATCGAACTGGCCCAAGGCCTGCATCAGGCGGGCGTGGAGCTGGTCTCGACCGGATCCACCGCCAACAAGATCGCCGAGGCCGGCATCCCGGTCACCAAGGTCGAGGACCTGACCGGTTTCCCGGAGACCCTCGACGGTCGCGTCAAGACCCTGCACCCGCGCGTGCACGCCGGCATCCTGGCCGACACCCGCAAGGAGGAGCACGTCGACCAGCTCGTCGAGCTCGGGGTCGAGGCGTTCCAGCTCGTCGTGGTGAACCTGTACCCGTTCACCCAGACCGTCGCCTCGGGTGCGAGCGTCGACGAGTGCGTGGAGCAGATCGACATCGGCGGGCCGTCCATGGTGCGCGCCGCCGCCAAGAACCACCCGTCGGTCGCGGTGGTCGTGAACACCGGCGACTATGCCGAGGTGATCGCGGCCGTGCAGCAGGGCGGTTTCACCCTGCCGCAGCGGACCGCGTTGGCCGCCAAGGCCTTCCAGCACACCGCCACCTACGATGTGGCCGTCGCCAGCTGGATGACCAGCGTCGCCGTCCCGGCCGTCGCTCCGGAAACCGAAGCGGCGGACAAGTTCCCGGCGTGGATCGGCGCGACCTGGAACCGCGAGAACGTGCTGCGCTACGGCGAGAACCCGCACCAGGGCGCGGCGCTCTACGTCAACGAGGCCGGTCCGGCCGGGCTGGCGCAGGCGAAGCAGTTGCACGGCAAGGAGATGTCGTACAACAACTACACCGACGCCGATGCCGCCTGGCGCGCCGCCTACGACTTCGACGAGCCGGCGGTGGCGGTCATCAAGCACGCCAACCCGTGCGGCATCGCGGTCGGCGCGGATATCGCCGAGGCGCACCGCAAGGCACACGGCCACCGACCCGGTCTCCGCGTACGGCGGCGTGATCGCGGCCAACCGTGAGGTCTCCGTCGAGATGGCCGAGCAGGTCGCCGACATCTTCACCGAGGTCATCGTGGCCCCGGGCTACGCCAACGGCGCGGTGGAAGTGCTGCAGCGCAAGAAGAATGTCCGCGTGCTGGTGGCCCAGCCCGCCCAGCGCAAGGGCGCGGAGCTGCGCCCGGTCAGCGGCGGCGTGCTGCTGCAGGACCGCGACATCCTCGACGCCGATGGCGACAGCGCCGCCAACTGGACCCTCGCCGCCGGTGAGGCCGCTGACGAGGCCACCCTGCGCGATCTCGAATTCGCCTGGCGCGCTTGCCGGGCCGTGAAGTCGAACGCCATCCTGCTGGCCGACGAGGGCGCGGCCGTGGGTGTCGGCATGGGCCAGGTCAACCGGGTCGACTCCTGCAAGCTGGCGGTGGAGCGGGCCGGGGATCGGGCCAAGGGCTCGGTGGCCGCGTCCGACGCGTTCTTCCCGTTCTCGGACGGTCCGCAGATCCTGGTCGCCGCGGGCGTGCGCGCCATCGTGCATCCGGGCGGTTCGATCCGCGACAAGGACACCATCGACCTGTGCCGCGAGGCCGGGGTCACGCTGTACCTGACGGGGTCGCGCCACTTCGCTCACTGAGCAAGGTCACAGCTCACTGAGCAAGCGGCACAACGTCATTCACGAAGGGTGCGGATCGCGACGGCGATCCGCACCCTTCGTGCATCGCGATATCTATTTGGCGCTCAGTACTTTTCGATCACCCAGCGGGGCCTTCAACGGGATCTCCAGCGTGCCGAATACGGCGATCATGGTGCACATCTTGCCGACCGCGGTGGGCAGCGTGCCGGACTTCAGATCCACGGTGACGCTGGACGAGGTCTCGGTGACGGTGGCGTCGATGCCGTAGCACTCCGGCGAGCCGGTCTGGAAGTTCACCGCGATCTTGTCGGGGGCCAGCCGGGTCCAGCTGTCGAACGAGATGCTGTGCGGGCTGACGATGGTGGGGTCGGCCGTGAAGGGCCGCCCGAATTGTCCGTTGGGTGCCTCGGTGGGCGTGCTGGTCGCGCTGCTGGCGGTGCTGGATTTCGCTTGGCCGCCAGTGTCTTTCGAGTCGCCGCACCCCGTCACGGCGAGCCCGATCGATGCGGCCGCGGCGGCAGCGATCAGGCGGCGTCCCCTTGTCCCGGTCATGGCTGACACCCTAACGGCAGGGACCGGTCGGATGGTTCCGCGCGCGCGATCCCTTACTTTGGCGAATTTCTGGCGACGACACGCCGAAATCTTCGCAGACCCGGCGCGTATCCCTGCGCTGACCGGTGCAACGTGAGTAATCTCGATTCAGATGCGCCAATGCACTTCCGTGCCATCGCCTTACCTATGATCACCATCTCCCGAAAGGACACACCGTGGGCGACACATTGAGGGTCGGAGAAGAACTCAAGGCTGGGGAGTCGCTGACGGGTGGTGCCTACACCCTCGCGCTGCAACCCGATGGCAATCTGGTGCTCTCGGAGCCGGATGGCAACGTCGTGTGGTCGACCCTGACCCACGGCCAGGGCGTCGAGCGGCTGGCCCTGCAAGACGACGGCAACCTCGTGCTCTACAAGGGTGACGGCGCCGCCTGGTCCACCGAGACCAACGGCAAGGACGCGGACCGTCTGGTCGTCCAGGCCGACCGCAATGTCGTGCTGTACGGCAAGGACGGCAGCGCGCTGTGGTCCTCCGAGACCAACACCGACAACCCGCTGCCCGCACCGGAGCCGGTCCAGACCGAGGCCGCCGCGGTCGTCGAGGACGTGCCCCCGCCGCCGCCGGCCGCCCAGACCTACACCGTCGAGCCGGGTGACACCCTGTGGGCGATCGCCGAGCGCTTCTACGGCGACGGCAACCGCTACCAGGAGATCGCCAACGCCTCCGGCATCGACAACCCGGATGCCATCAACCCGGGCCAGGTCCTGACCATCCCGTAAGGCGCAGCTTCGCTACGCATGCGAGAAATGAAGCCCCCGAGTGCAAAAGCACTCGGGGGCTTCATGTTTGGGTGGGTGGGTAGCGCTCCGCCACTGTCGGGGTTTCAGGGGGAACCCCTGAGAGCTACGAGAGTTGTTTCAACTCTAGGTATTTCGCCCGGCGAAAGTGTGTGAGCTACCGGCTCGTGAACGGAAGCAGTGCCATCTCACGGGCGTTCTTCACCGCCACCGCCACCTGGCGCTGCTGCTGCGGGGTCAGGCCCGTCACGCGACGCGAGCGGATCTTGCCGCGGTCGGAGATGAACGTGCGCAGCAGGTTCACGTCCTTGTAGTCGACGGTCTCGATGCCCGCGGCGATCAGGGGGTTCTTCTTCGGGCGACGGGCCTGCTCGGCACGGACCTTCTTCGACGGTGCTCGCTTCACTGCCATGTCAGCGTTCCTCACTCACGAATCGTGGATGCTTACCAACTCGATTTGTGCACACCGGGCAGTTCACCTCGATGGGCCATCGCGCGTACTCGCACACGCGAGAGACCGAACTTTCGGAGATGACCACGCGGGCGTCCGTCCGCGGCGTCCCGATTGCGCAATCGTACCGGACTGGCATCGCGCGGCAGCTTGGCCAAGGCGGTCTGCGCGGCCGCCCGATCGGTGTCGCTGCTGGTCGTTTTGCGGATGATCTCCTTCAGTTCCGCTCGCCGTTCGGCGTAGCGGGCGACGATCAGTTTGCGCTCTTCGTTCTTGACGATCTTCGACTTCTTCGCCATATCGTTGCTCCTCCCGGAGGGGTCAGCGGTCCTCGCGGAAGTCGACGTGCTTGCGGGCGACCGGGTCGTACTTCTTCAGGACCATCCGGTCGGGATCGTTGCGCCGGTTCTTGCGGGTGACGTAGGTGTAGCCGGTCCCGGCCGTGGACTTCAGCTTGATGACGGGCCGGATGTCGGTCGATTTCGAGGCCATCTTCTTCCCTTTCAGATCTTCTCGCCGCGCGCCCGCAGGCGAGTGACGACCGCTTCGATGCCGTCGCGGTCGATGGTCTTGATGCCCTTGGCCGAGACGGTCAGCGTGATCCGCCGGTCCTCGCTGGGCAGGTAGTAGGTCTTGCGCTGGATATTGGGGTTCCAACGCCGGTTGGTCCGCTTGTGCGAGTGCGATACGGACTTGCCGAAGCCCGGCTTTCGACCGGTGACCTGGCAGATGGCCGACATGGGCACTCCCTTCCGGGTGGTGGACGTTACTGATAATCGTTTTCGACAACGAAGTTATTCCAAGGTACATTGACTCGTCGGTAATTGAAAATCATTGTCGAAAGGGGGACCGGTGCCGTCCCAACGCAAGCCCGTGCTCGTACTCGCGGGGCTCCCCGGCCGCGCCGCCGACGGTGTGGATCGGGCCGCCCGCCTGCTCGGGTCCGAGCCCGGCACGGTGGTGGTCCGCCACGATCTGAGCGAACTGCGCGAGGGCGTGGTGCGCCGCACCGTCCGCCTCGACGGCCGCGAGGACATCTCGGTGCTGGAACTCGCGCACGGCTGTGTCTCCTGCACGCTGCGCGCCGACCTGCTGCCGTTCCTGTGCCTGCTGGCCGAGCGGGATTCGGTGCGCCGCATCGTGCTCGCGCTGGATCCGGCCTTCGAGGCGGAAGCGGTGTGCCAGGCCATCAATGACGTGGTGGTGACCGGGGTCGTGGGCCGCGTGGACGGCCCGGCCGGGCGTAGCGTGCGCGTGGAGACCGTGCTCACCTGCGTCGACAGCCGGGACTGGCTGGCCGACGCCACCGGCGACGAGACCCTCGCCGAGCGCGGCCACGCCACCGCCGAAGATGAGCGGACCGTGGCCCAGCTGGCCGTCGGTCAGGTCGAATTCGCCGATGCCCTGGTGGTTTTCGACGGCGGAGCCGATCCGGTCGAGCGCGAGCGCACCAATGCCGTGCTGGTGCGGCTGACCCCGCGCGCCCCCATCAGCTGGGTCGCCGCGCCCGAGGTGCTCGACACCGAGGACCTGACCTGGCTGCTGCGCCGGGTGCCCGCCGATGCCCGCCGCGGCGCGGCCTTCGATCCGCACGCCCCGCTGCTGGGCGGTCAGCCGCCGCTGGAGCCGGATTGCGGTGTGGCACTGGTGGAATTCGCCACCGACCGCCCCTTCCATCCGGATCGATTGCACTCGGCCATCGACGTGCTGCTCGACGGCGTGGTGAGCGCGCGGGGCCGGGTCTGGCTGGCCACCCAGCCCGACGAGGTGGTGTGGCTGGAGTCCGCGGGCGGCGGCCTCCGTGTCGGCGGCGCGGGAAAGTGGCTGGCGGCCATGACATCCCGGGAACTCGACGAGGTCGATCCGGAGCGCCGCACGCTGGCCTCGCTGCGCTGGCACGAGGAGTTCGGGGACCGGCACTCCTCACTGGTGATCCTGGTCGCCGATGCCGACGCCGACGAGATCCGCCACGCGCTGCACTGGGCGCTGGTCGACGAGGACGAACTGCGGCAGGTGCGTTTCGCGCCGGAGCGGGTGGCGCTGTGGGCGGACCCGTTCGGCGATCAGCACGAAGAACCGTGCGACACCACCCGATCCACGCCCGTCGCCGGCGACGGCGCTACCCGAAACAACGAAAGGTGAAGTGATGAGAGAGGGAATCCATCCCGATTACCATCCGGTGGTCTTCCAGGATGTGAGCACCGGAAAGTGCTTCCTGACCCGATCCACCGCGGTGTCCACCCGGACCATCGAATGGGAGGACGGCAATACCTATCCGCTGCTGGTCGTCGATGTGACCTCGGATTCGCATCCGTTCTGGACCGGCAATCAGCGCGTGCTCGATACCGCGGGCCGGGTCGAGAAGTTCGAGCGCCGTTACGGCAAACGCGTTCGCGGCGGACACAATTCGCCTACCAATAAGGAGAACTGACAATGGCCGTACCCAAGCGCAGAATGTCGCGGGCCAATACCCACGCCCGGCGCTCGCAATGGAAGGCGACGCCGCCGGATCTGATTCCGGTGAAGGTCGGGGGAGTCGAGTACCGGATTCCGCGCCGGCTCGCGCGGGCGGTGGAGCGCGGCCTGATCGATCCGGGGAAGATCTGACCGATCAGGCCGCCGAACCTCAGCCTTCCTTGGTCGCCAGGTCCACGAGGGTGGCGGCGAGGCGGAAGTACTTGTTCTTGCCGAGATCGGCAATGGTTTTCACGCCGAGCGCCTCGAGCAGCTGGGCGTCGTGCTTCTCGGTCAATCCGGCGAGCGCCGACGGCGGCGCGGCCAGGATGTCGTCGAGGGACTTCGTTTCGTATGCCTTGTCGAGAGCTTTGTCGAGAACCACGCTGACGGCCACGGGGGCCTCCTTCGTCTGGAACTGAGCAAGAGATCGGACGACGCCGACAATAGCCCCGAAGTTGCTGTCCCACCAGAGATCTGCTCGAGTGTTGCGGACACGTGAATCGGCCGTCCGATTGTTTCGGGAGTGCGAAAAAGTCTTCCTAAAGTTGTGAACTCGTGGCCTGGCGACGGTATCCTCGTGCCTTGAGGGCGGGTTCTTCTGATCACAGAAGAACCCGCTCATCGCCACTTCAGGGCCAGTTCAGCGGGTGTTCGGCCGCCATACGCGGACTCTTCGGCCGGCATTCACACTCCGGATAAAATCCGACAAATCGACCAATTCAGTTGCTGGATGGCGGATTCGGCGCGCCCGCAACCGGAGCTTGTCCAGTTTCTACCGACTCGTCCGAATGGCCGTCGGGTCCGGTGCCCCAACCGGGTAATGGCACACCCGGCAGCAACTGTTCCAGCCGGGCCAGCTGATCGGCGAACGCGGTGGCCGGTCCCTCCACGAGCGAGAAGGGGAACGGCCAGTGCCGCCCGCCGCTCAGCCGGTCCACCTCGGCCTTCAGCTCGGCGGTCGTGGCCTCCAGATCGCTGATCTCGGTGCGCAGTTCGTCGATCTCGGCGAGCGCGGCCGCCAGCCCATCCACCACCGTCCGATCGTGGCCCTGTGCGTCCTTGCCCAATTGCGGCCAGCCGTTGAGGCCGGGGCCGCGCAACTGGGTCTGGATATCGCGCAACACTTGGTCCTGTTCGGGGGTCAAGTCCGGTTCCTCCGTTTCTACGTCCCATTGGCCGAAATCGGCTCGGTCGGTTTGGTTCACATCGCATTCCACGCCGTCGACCACGACCTGCTCGCCGGTCTGATAGATCGAGATGCGCGGATCGATATTCCCGCCGGACCAGGCCACCGTCTGCCACGCCCAGCTGGCCGTGCCCGTGTCCAGCGCCCGGCTCACCGGCCAGAAGCCGCCGTAGATACCGACATTCGCGCGCCCGATGACGCTGGCCGCCCCGTCCAGGTACTCGTTGATCGGCACCTGCTGCTGAGGGGTGGCGTCGAAATCGGCGGAGAAGTAGATGGGCCGATCCGCCCGTCCGCCGCAGCGCAGCACCCGGGCCAGCGCCGCGCGCGCGTCGGTGACGCCCGCGCCGTAGCCGTCGAGCATGCGCGCGGCCGTGGTCTCCCAGTTCGAAACAATCGAAATGCCCTGTGCGCGCAGGTCGTCCGCTTCGGCCGGAGTGAGCAGTTTGCCCGGGAGGGTGGGACCGCCGTCGGACAGATACCGGACGACGAAGTCGTACCCGGCGGCTTTGATGGCACTGGGGGCGGGCCTACCTGCGGCGTAATCCAGCCCGAAACGCATGCCTCTCACTGTAATTCGCGAGGTGGGCCCAATGTGCCGCTCTGACCGTTTTGCCCGCCGGAAGGTGACGCGCCGCGAACCGTCGCGGTGATCGTTCGAGAGTGGTTGACTGGGAGGCAATTTGTGATGTGCGTCACTGGTTTTTCAGAAACGGAGAAGATCGATGCCTGTACGCAACGAGGCGTGGCCGCCCGGCACACCGTGCTGGGTCGACTGCCAGGTCGACGATCCGGTGAAGGCCGGGGAGTTCTATTCCGCGCTGTTCGGCTGGACCATGCAGGGCGGTGGGGAGGACGCCGGGGGCTATCTGATGGGGCTACGGGACGGGCAGGCGGTGGCCGGGATCGGGCCCAAACCGGAGGTGGGGGTGCCGTCGGTGTGGACCACGTATTTCGCGGTGGCCGATGCCGACAAGAGCGCCGAACAGGTGACCGCGGCGGGCGGCAGCCTGCTGGTGCCCGCCTTCGACGTGATGGAATTCGGCCGCATGTTCGTGGCCGCGGATGCCTCGGGCGCGCCCTTCGCGGTGTGGGAGGCGCGGGCGCACGACGGCGCGGCGGTCTACAACGAGCACGGCTCCTACGTCTGGAACGACTTGCACACCGGCGATTTCGAGGCGGCCAAGAGCTTCTACGGCGATGTCTTCGGCTTCACCTTCACCGAATTCGACGACGAGGCCATGCGATACGCCACCTTCACCCCGCCCGGCGGGACCGACGCGGTGGGCGGCATCAATGACGACAGCGTCAACGGCGTGGCCGCCGAGGTGCCCTACTGGCTGACCTGGTTCCAGTTCGAGGGCATCGACTCCGGCATCGCGCACGCGGTGGAATTGGGTGCGACCGTGCTCATGTCGGCCACCGACGGGCCGTTCGGCCGGATGGCCATCATGGCCGCGCCGCAGGGCGAACTGTTCGGCCTGCTCGATCCGACCACCACGGCGGAGACGCCGACGGCCGACTGAGACAGACGGCTTCGTCATCCCGGCGTGTTCTTGGCCGGGATCCACCGTCATGCAGTGGATTCCGGCCAAAAGCACGCCGGAATGACGAGAGCGGCAGGCGGTTCAGCGCACCGCCGCCATGGGCGCCCGCGCCTCGCGGCGGTCCGGCGCGACCAGGATGGCCGTGATCGGAATCGCCAGCGACAGCGTGCCGATGATGAAGAACGGCACGAAGAAGTTGAACAGCACATTGCCCTGCGGCGTGGACTTGGACGGGTCCACGTGCACCTGCAGCCCGGTCAGCCCGGCGTAGTGCATGCCGGTCACCAGGATCGCGTACACCACCGCGCCGAGCAGCACCAGCGGCACCGACGACACCCAGAGGCTGAACCACAGGGTCAGCGCCGAGAGCACGAAGGCGATCACGTACACCGCGACCGTGGCCACCAGGCTGGTGTCCACCGTGCCCTGGATGCGAATCGCCTTCAGCAGCAACAGGTGCACGTCGCCGAAGCCGAAGGCCATCACGGCCGCCGCGATCAGCAGCCGCCACCAGACCAGCCGCTTGCCGTTGATGAGCATGGCGATGAACACCGTCGCCGCGGCCAGCACCGAGAACAGCGTGATCGACACATTGTCGTAGCGCAGCTGGGTGCCCTTGATGTCGAAACCCAGCATGGACACGAAGATCGGCATGGCGACGCCGACGCCGCCGATGGAGACCGCGGCCACGAACTGCCACACCAGCCGGAAGCGCTGGGTCACCGACTTGGTGGACTGGCGAATGCATGCCAGCCCACAGGCGGCCCCCGCGAAGGACACGATCAGTGCCAGCGCGATGACCCAGTAGCCCATCGAGAAATAGATCATCCGGTGATTCCCCCTACCTAACCGCGAGCGGCGTTTTCGCGTTGCGCCGCCATCAGCCTTTCGATCGCGTACTCGGTGACCGCGGCCAAAGAGCGGCGCACCTCGGCCGGGTCCCGCGCGTCGATGTCGACGATCGGCACGCCCTCGCGCACGCTGAGCGCCTCGCGCAGTTCGGTGACCGGGAAGCGGGGCGCGTCCGGGAAGCGGTTGACCGCGATCAGGAACGGCAGCGATTTGGCCTCGAAGAAGTCGACGGCCGCGAAGCTGTCCTCGATGCGGCGGGTGTCGACCAGCACCACCGCGCCGATGGCGCCCTTGATGAGGTCGTCCCACATGAACCAGAACCGCCGCTGCCCGGGCGTGCCGAACAGGTACAGCACCAGGTTGCCGGGCAGGATGATGCGCCCGAAATCCATGGCCACCGTGGTGGTTTCCTTACCGGGCGTGGCGGCGAGGTCGTCGACCCCGTCCGAGTAGCCGGTCACCATGGCCTCGGTGCGCAGCGGCACGATCTCCGAGACCGCGCCCACGAAAGTGGTCTTGCCCGCGCCGAATCCGCCCGCTACGACGATCTTGGTCGAGGCGGTGCGGGCCTCCTCGCCCGGTCGCGGCGGGTACTGCAGGGCCGGGTTGGGGAACTGCCCGGTCGTGTACGCGGGGGCCCCGTGCGGGCCACCGGGGTACCCTGCGCCATCAAAGGGCGCGGAGTCCATGCAGGGTCCTCTCCATCAGGGAGCGACGCTCGTCGAAGGTGGCCTGATCGCTCAAAGTCGAATGCACGCGCAGCGTTCCGGCGACGACGAGATCGCCGATCACGACCCGGACCATGCCCAGTGGCCGTCCCAGGTGCGCGGCGATCTCCGCGACCGAGAGCCGGGCGGTGCCCAGGCGCAGGATCTCGGTGCGCACGTCACCCGCGGGCCAATCGAAATGGGCGGTGTAGGACAGGGTTTCGACGACCGCCTCGAGCGGCAGTTCGACCGCGGGTTCGGTGCGGCCGGAGGTCAGCGCGTAGGGACGAACACGTGTGGTCGGTGGCCGATTGCCGCCACCGCCAAGGGGATTGGTCATCGGCGGCTCATCTACGAGGCCGTGCGGGCGGTGGCCGAGACCACGGACCCGACCCGGTCGACCAGCAGCGCCATCTCGTAGCCGATGCGGCCGATGTCGTGCTGCTTGTTGGCCAGCACCGCCAGGTGCGAGCCATTGCCGACGCTCATGACCAGCAGGTATCCGCGCTGCATCTCCACGATGGACTGCATCACCTTGCCGCCCTCGAAAAGCTGTGCGGCGCCGGCGGACAGGCTGGCCAGACCGGCGGTCACGGCGGCCAGCTGCTCACCGCGATCGGACGGCAGATGCGGGCTGGTGGCCTGCAGCAGGCCGTCCGCGGAGACCAGGACGGCGTGTGAGACGCCCGGAACCTCGCGGGTGAAGCGGGTGACCAACCAGTTCAGATTCTCGTCCGTGGTGGTGCTCTGGGTGTCGGTCATGCATGCCCTCCGTCGTTGTACTGGGAGTCGGCGCGCCCGGAACGGACGCCGCTGAGGTGCCTGCTGAGGCTGTTGCGGATCTCTTCCGGATTGCGGCCTTCGCCGTCGTCCTCCTGGGCGACGGCGCCGGGCACCAGCTGGGCTCCGGGCCGCCGAATCGGCAGCCCGCCCTGGGTGCGGTCACTACTGGTGGGGTTGGCCGCCTCCTCGGCCGCGGCCCAGCCGGCGTCCGAGTTCGACGACCATGCCGCGCCGTTCTGCTCCGCGGCGGCGGGTTCGACCAGCCACTCGGAGACCATGCGCTGATAGATCGGGGTCGGGGCCCCGACCGGACGCAGCCCGGACTGCGGCGCGGCCTGCCGCTGCGCGGCGGGTGCGGCGTCATTGCCGCGAATTTCACTGTCGGTCTGGGCATTCCCTTCCGGGGCCTCGATGGCTTCCGGGGCCGCCTCGACGACCTCGGGGGCCTCGGCGACATCCTCGGCGGGGTCGCCGATGACGTAACCGTTCTCGGTCGGGCGGGCCACGGGGTGCTCGCCGGTACCGAAAGCGCTGTAGCCGTTGCCGAACGAGGTGCCCGCGCTCTCCGCCTCGGCGCTGAAGCCGTAGCCGGAGTTGTTGCCGCCGCCGGTGATCGGTGCGACCGGCTCCGGGATATCCTCGGCGGGATCGGTGGCGCGAACCTCGCCCCAGAAGTCCATCGGCGCGGCGGCCGGCTCGGGTTCCGGTTCCGGACGCAGTGCCGTCACACCGTAGGCGCGGGCCTCGTCGGGTTCGGTGAACGCGTCGGTGAAGCCGTCGGAGAAGCGATCCTGCGGTGCCTGCTCGCCCCGGACGGGAAGCTGACCGCGAACCGGAAGCTCGCCGCCGAAGACGGGCACCGCCGGCTGCTCACCGGTATCGACCCCCGGCTTGCGCTGGGGCAGGCCGGAACTGGTGGTGAAGCGTCCGGTGGTGGCCGGAACCGGTTCGGGCAGATTCGGGACCGGCGTCAGCCGCGGCGGCGCGATCACCGGCTGCGGCGCGGAGATCGGCCCCATCGGCACGCCGACCGGCCCGGAGGCCAACGGATTCGGACCGGTCACCAACAGCGGATTCGGCGCGGTGGCCAAGGGATTCTGCCCCGGCGGCACCGGGAGCGCCGTCGGCACCGCGTACTGCCCGGTCGGGTCGCCGCCGCGCTCCGGCGCGGGCGAGACCAGGCTGCCCGGTAGGTGCACGCTGGCGGTGATGCCCGGCTGCTGCACCATGGCCGAGGTGCGGCGCAGGCTCACGGTGATGTTGTGCCGCTTGGCCAGGCGGCCGACCACGAAAAGACCCATGCGGCGGGCGGTCTCGACATTGACCTCGCCACCGGAGGCCAGGCGGTCGTTGATGCCCTGCAGGTCCTCGGCGTTCATGCCGAGGCCGCGGTCGGTGATCTCGATGAGGTAGCCGCCGTCCACCGCGCGCGCCACCGACACCGCCACCGGCGTGGTGGGCGGGGAGTAGCGCAGCGCGTTGTCGATCAGCTCGGCCAGCAGATGCTCGATATCGACGGCCGGTTCACCGGCGACGATGCCGTCGGGCACGGTGCCGATCTCGACGCGCTGGTAGTCCTCCACCTGGGAGACCGAGGACCACAGCATGTCCGACAGCGGCACCGGCGCGAGATGGCCGCGGCGCAGCGCGGTTCCGGCCAGCACCAGCAGGTTGTCGCCGTTGCGGCGCATGCGGGTGGCGAGGTGGTCGAGGCGGAACAGCGACTGCAGGCGCTCGGAGTCGTCCTCGTCGCGCTCGAGCTCCTCGATCAGGCCCAGCTGCTGCTCCACGAGGGATTGGCTGCGGCGGGAAAGGGTCTCGAACATGTTGCCGATCTGCAGGCGCAGTCGCGCCTGCTCGGCGGCGAGGTGCAACGCCTGGGAGTGGATGTCGTCGACGGCGCGGGCCAGCTGGCCGATCTCCTCGGTGGTGTGCACGTCGACCGGGGTGATCTCCGGGGTCGCGCCGCCGGCGCGCACCACCTCGAGCTCCTGGGGCAGGTCGATGTGGGCCACCTGCAACGCATCTCGCCGCAGACGGCGGACCGGGACGACCAGCGAGCGGGCCACGATCAGGGCCAGCGCCAGACCGGCCAGCAGCATCCCGATCACGATCGAGGTATCGCGCAGCACGTTGTTGCGGGCCTCGGTGGTGAGCTGGGCGAGCTTGTCGCCCATGGAGTCCGCGACCTGCTGGACTTCCTTGCTGTAGGCGTCGGCGCTGGCGCGCAGCGAGTCCTGCATGGCCGGCAGGGAGCCGGCGTCGGGCACGTTCTGCATCAGGATGCCGACGCGCGCGCCCGCACTGTCCTTGAGCACGTTGGCGTTCTCGGCCGCGTCCGGCACCAGGCCGCGGTACACCTCGATCATGGTGATCTCGGCGCCGATGGCGGTGAGCAGCTTGGTGCGCAGCGCCGGGTTGTTGCCCGCGCCCGGCACCGCGAGCATGACGCGCTCCTGGGTCAGCAGCCGCGCCGCGGTGAGCGCGGCGCCGTACTGCAGGAAGGACTGCTGCACCCGGAGGTCGCCGACGGTGGGCGCGTTGGTGAGCGCGGTCTGGGTCCGGGTCTGGACCTCGTCGGCCTGATCGCCGATGGTCTGCGGGGAGCTGGTGCGCAACGTGTTGCGCATGGTCTTGGCCACCGCGATGGCGGTGCCGAGCTCCTTGGTCACGCCGGGATCGGCGTTGGAGGCCTTGATGGCGGTGTCCATGACGGCCGTCGCCTGATCGAACTTGGCGGTGGCCGCGTCCAGCGCCGGGTCGACGTCCTGGTTGCCGCCGGAGATGGCCGCGACCGCGAGTTCGTTGGTGGAGGTGATGAATCCGACCGTGGCGTGCATGACGTCCATCTGGTCGGTCGCCGCGCTCAATTTCGAAATGGTCTGCAATTCGCTGTTGATGCGCAGTACCGCGAACGTCGCGGCGAGGAGCACCGGGAGCACCAGCACGATCCCGACTTTGCGGGTTACGGGCCAGTTGGACAGGCTGAATTGCCAGGACCGGGGTGCTGCTTCCATCCCGCTTCCGTCGCCTCCGCTTTCACGTTTGACCCCCGGGTACGTATGCGGTTGTACGGCTTTGGGGTCGAACCCGCGCGGAACCAACTAGAGGTCTTCTTTTACGGCCTGCAACATACCGCGTGAGCTGAGTAACGGCAATTCGGGCGACTCGGTGGTTTAGTTTCCGAATGAGGGCTTGCCCCAACGTTTTTCGCGTGGATTTGGGTGACACCGCAACCACTCCGCATCGGGCCTCCGGGAAACACGCAGGTCAGCTTCCTCACTTGCCCGGCGTGTCGAAGGGGACCTTCTCAGTCACCTCTCAGTCGCTGTGGGCAGACTGATTGTCATGCGCATTCTGGTAGTCGACGACGACCGCGCGGTTCGTGAATCGCTGCGTCGCTCGCTGACCTTCAACGGGTACACCGTCGACCTCGCCGTCGACGGTCTGGACGCTTTGGAGAAGACCGCCAGTCAGCGACCCGACGCTCTCGTCCTGGACGTCATGATGCCCCGGCTCGACGGCCTCGAGGTGTGCCGCCGCCTGCGCAGCACCGGCGACGATCTGCCGATTCTGGTACTCACCGCACGGGATTCGGTCTCCGAACGAGTGGCCGGGCTCGACGCCGGCGCCGACGACTACCTACCCAAGCCCTTCGCGCTCGAGGAACTGCTGGCCCGGCTGCGCGCCCTGCTGCGCCGCACCGCCGCCGATCCGGTCGACGCCGCCTCGGAGGCCATGACCTTCGCCGACCTGTCGCTGGACCCGGTCACCCGCGAGGTGCTGCGCGGCGAGCGCCCGATCAGCCTCACCCGCACCGAGTTCTCGCTGCTGGAAATGCTGATGGCCAATCCGCGCCGGGTGCTCACCCGCAGCCGCATCCTGGAAGAGGTGTGGGGCTACGACTTTCCGACCTCCGGCAACGCGCTCGAGGTGTACATCGGCTACCTGCGCCGCAAGACCGAGGCCGACGGTGAAGCGCGACTCATCCACACCGTGCGCGGCGTCGGCTACGTGCTGCGCGAAACCCCGCCCTAGGAGCCGAGCTCGTGGGTAGAACCGTTCCCCGGCGCCCGGTGGTGGCCGGTCTCGGCGCACGCACCGCGGCCGGTTCGGGGCCACGGACCGAGGCGTCCGAACTGCGGCCGCCGATGCCGCTGACCCGATCGGTGTCGCTGCGCTGGCGGGTGACGCTGCTGGCCGCCTCGGTGGTGGCCGTGGCCGTCGCCTTCACCTCCATCGCCGCCTACGCCATGGTGGCGCGCTCGCTGTACGCCGACGTGGATTCGCAACTGCGGGCGCGGGCCTCGGTGATGATCGACAACAACCTCGACAGCCTCGGCTTCCAGTCGCTGGTGTTCGCCGGGCTGTACTCCAGCGATGTCGGTGTGGCCCTGGTCTTCCCGGACCAGTCGCAGTACGTGCCGCCGCAGACCACGATCCCGCCCATCGGCCCGCAGGAGCGCGAGGTGGCCAGCGGCAAGCTCGGTTTCTCGCTGCGCACCGTCGACGATCAGCGGGTGCTGGCGCGGCGCACCCATTCCGGTTCCACCCTGGTGGTCTCGCAGCGGCTGCAGCCCACCAAGGAGGTGCTCGACCGGCTGGCCTGGCTGCTGTTCGTGGTCGGCGGCTGCGGGGTCATCGTGGCGGCCGCGGCCGGAACCACCGTGGGGCGCACCGGTTTGCGGCCCATCGCCCGGCTCACCGCCGCGACCGAGCGCATCGCCCGCACCGACGACCTGACCCCCATCCCGGTCACCGGCGACGACGAACTGGCCCGGCTCACCGAGAGTTTCAACACCATGCTGCGCGCCCTGGGCGAATCCCGGGAGCGGCAGCGGCGGCTGGTGGCCGACGCCGGGCACGAGCTGAAGACGCCACTGACCTCCTTGCGCACCAATATGGAACTGCTCATCGCCTCCTCGCGCCCGGGCGCGCCCCGCATCCCGGACGAGGACATGGCCGAGCTGCGCTCCGACGTGATGGCCCAGATCGAGGAGTTGTCCACGCTGGTGGGCGATCTGGTCGACCTGGCCCGCGAGGACGCCCCCGAGACCGTGTACGAGCAGATCGACCTCGGCGATGTGGCAGAGCGGGCGCTCGAGCGAGTCCGGCGGCGGCGCACCGGAATCGAATTCGACGCCAAGCTGCGCCCCTGGTTCATCTACGGCGACGAACCGGGCCTGGAACGCGCGCTGCTCAATGTGCTCGACAATGCGGCCAAATGGAGTCCGGAGGGCGCCAAGGTATTCGTCACCATGCGCGAGAGCGGGCGCGGACTGCTGGAATTCGCCGTCGACGACGCCGGGCCCGGCATTCCGCCCGCCGAACGCGAGTTGGTGTTCGAGCGGTTCTACCGGACCACCGCCTCGCGCTCCATGCCCGGTTCCGGGCTCGGATTGGCGATCGTGAAGCAGGTCGTGACCAAACACGGCGGCACCATCAACATCGATACTTCCGACCGCGGCGGCGCTTTGATCCGTATCGTGCTGCCTGGAGAAGGCGCACCACCGCACGTGGCGGACAACTGAAAGCTCGGCGAAAAGCAAGCACGGTCTCAGTCCACTCTCAGTCGTTCCCGCCAGGCTTGGCGACGAGACTCGAGGAGAAAACGAGAAATGACCGAGGATTCGAACCAGCGGGGCACCGAGCCCGAAGGCAACGCCGCCGAGCACCCGGGCAGTGCCGCCGAAGGCGTTCAGCCGAACCCGACCGCCGCGCCCGAAACCACCGCCTCGGGCCTACCCAAGCGCGACACCACCTCCACGCCCGCCCCCGAGACCGCGGACAAGCCCTTCGACGGCTTCGATGCCCCGGCTCCCCGCCCGCATCCCGCCGCCCCCGCCGGTTTCGGTGCGGCACAGTCGTTTTCCGGCGGCGCCGCGCAGGCGCAGGGCCCCGGGGCCGCGCAGCCGCAGGGCTCCGGCGTTGCGGGACAACCGGGTTCGGGTCCGGCCGGACCGCAGGGACAGCCGCCCGTGCCGGGACCGTACGGCGCTGATCCGGCCACCCAGGTCATTCCGGGCGCGCAGCAGGCCAATCCGGGTGCACAGCCACAGCACCCCGGTGCTCCCGCCTACGGTGCGGCTTTCGGTGGGGGACAGGCCTATTCGGAGCAGTTCGGTGGCAAGCATCCGACCGAGGAGATTCCGGTCGGCGCCGCTCAGCAGTTCGGAACCGCACAGCAGCCCTACGGGCAGGCGTACGCGGCGTCGGGGGCCGGGTACGCGACCGGGCAGCATCCGGCCTATGCGACGGGACAGCATCCGACGCAGGTGATTCCGGGCCAGCCGGGCGTGCCGGGACAGTTGGGCGCGCCCTACGGCCCGCCGCCGCAGAAGCGGTCCGGCAAGGCCGGACTCGTCGCGGGCGCGGTCGCGCTGGCGCTGCTGAGCGGCGGCATCGGCGGCGGCGTGGTGGCCCTGGCCAACCACAACGACACCCACACCACGGTCACCAACGCCCTGGAGCAGCCGGTCGGCAAGGGCAAGGCCGAGCCCGCACCCGCCGGATCGGTCCAGGCGGTGGCGCAGAAGGTGCTGCCCAGCGTGGTCATGATCCAGGTGGCCGGGACCCGGGCCGAGGGTGAGGGCTCCGGCGTGATCCTGTCCTCGGACGGCCTGATCCTCACCAACAATCACGTGGTCAGCGGCGCGGGCCAGAACGCCAAGCTGACCGTGGCCTTCAGCGACGGCTCGACCTCCCCGGCGACGGTGGTGGGCGCGGATCCGATCTCGGACGTCGCGGTCATCCGGGTCACCGGCAAGACCGATCTCAAGCCCATCGAACTGGGCCAGTCCGCGAATCTCGCGGTCGGCCAGGGCGTGGTGGCGGTCGGTTCGCCGCTCGGCCTGGCGGGCACCGTGACCAGCGGCATCGTGTCCTCGCTCAACCGCCCGGTCTCCACCAGCGGTGAGCCGGGCTCGCAGGGCACGGTCATCGACGCCATCCAGACCGACGCCGCCATCAACCCGGGCAACTCCGGCGGCGCGCTGGTCGATATGGACGGCAAGCTGATCGGCATCAATACCGCCATCGCCACCATGGGCACCGCCGAGTCGGCGGGCGCGCAGAGCGGCTCCATCGGCCTGGGCTTCGCCATCCCGGTGGACACCGCGCGCCGGGTGGCCGACGAGCTGATCAAGAACGGCAAGGCCACCTACGCCCAGATCGGCATCACCGTGAAGGCGCAGGACGATGTGAACGGCGCGCGCGTGATGGACGTGTCGCCGGACGGCCCGGCCGCCAAGGCGGGCATCCCGAAGAACGCCATCATCACGAAAATCGATGACCAGGTGGTGGATTCGGGTAATTCGCTGATCGCCGCGGTGCGCTCGCACCGGCCCGGCGACAAGGTCAAGGTGACCTACACCGATGACCAGGGCAAGAACCCCAAGACCGTCGAGGTGACCCTCGGCGAGGCAGCAGTGGAGGGCGGCCGATGATGATTCACCAGAAGGACCGGGAAAGCGCACCGACGATCCGTGTCACCGCGGACGGGGGATGGGAGCTGTTGTCGGACAAGGACGCTACGGTGAGCACCATGGAAATCGATGCCGCTGTGGCGGGCCGTGCTCTTGTCGTGGTCGTCGACGACCGAACCGCCCATGGCGGAGTGGACTCGCTGGGTCCGCTGGTCACCGAACTACTCACCGAGGCCGGGTTCCTGGTGGACGCCTCGGTGTCGGTGCAGGCCGATGAGGTGGAGATCCGCAATGCGCTCAATACCGCGGTGATCGGCGGTGTCGACCTGGTCATCTCGGTCGGCGGCACCGGCATGTCCCCGCGCGACGTGACGCCGGAGGCCACCGAAGAGGTGCTGGACCGGGTGCTGCCCGGCATCAGCGAGGCGCTGCGCTCCTCCGGGCTGGCCTCGGGTTCGCTGGACGCGGGCCTCTCGCGCGGGCTGGCCGGGGTCTCGGGCAGCACGCTGGTGGTGAACCTGCCGGGTTCGCGCGCCGCCATCCGGGACGGCATGGCCACCCTGGGCCCGCTGGCCAGCCGCGTCATCGATGAGCTGTCCGGCCTGTCGGAATGACCGACGCCGATAGTCCCGAATCCGCCGATTCCGCCGAGCCGGAATCGCGGGATTCCCCCGAGTCACCCCGTCCGGCCGAGCGCCGGGCGGGGTCTCGTCGTTTGACCCCTGCCGAGCGCGCCCGGCTGGCGCGCGTCTTCGGTGACGAGCTGCCGTCCACGACCAAGGACGAGCGCACTCCCGAACCCGAATCCGGCCGATCCTCCGATGATTGGCTGCGCTCGCAAGTCCCGCCGCATCACGGCTGAGTCTCTCGCACATCACGATCGGTCTCTCGCACATCACGAACGCTGAGAGTTAACCAATGCTCTGACGGTGGGCTTTGCCATGTCCTTTATCTTTTTGTTGCCATTTGGTAGCTGTTGTGGCTAAGGTCTCTTTCGGGTCAGTAAAGCTACGGTTCTATTGAGTTTTAGGCGCGTGCCGGAACGTTGCCTGTGTGGAATTCGGTGCCGTGGCGACCCTCTTCAACCCCGGTGGTCGGGGTTGTCCGCAGAAAAACTGATGAGGGAACTATGAGCGAGAACCGGACCGCCGGTTTGCGGCGTGCCGCCCGTATCGCGGGTGTCGGCGCGGCCGCCTCTGTGGCCTTGGGCCTGATGTCGACCGGCGCCGCCAACGCCGACACCTTCGTGCCGTTGCCGGACGGCCACAAGGCCGGACCGGGCGTCACCATCGATCGTCTCGGCGAGCACGCCGTCATCTCGCCGTCGCTGTCGGCGAACGGCGCGGGCCGCACCGCCTGGCTCTCGGGCCGGGTCATCGCCAACGTCGATACCCCGGAAGGCACCGTCGGCCCGAACAACGGCCCGACCAACTCGCCCGGTTCGAACAACTCCTCGACCCACGGCACTTCGCAGGTCAACACCGGCTACATCATCGGCTGCCAGGTCAACATCTCCGACTCCGCCGTTTCCGCGGGCGTCTCCGGCGGCGTGAGCCTGACCGGCGCCAACGCGGGCGGCTCGATCGGCCTGAACCTCGGCCCCGGCCAGGTCACCTTCGTCCAGGTGCAGTCCAAGGACATCACCAAGTCGGGCACCTACGCCATCGACTACAAGGACGTGCCGGTCGACGTGCAGGGCTGCGCGGGCTACGCCCAGGCGCGCGCCTACACCGTCGTCGAGGTCATCGGCGACAACTACTCCAAGACCACCCTCTACGGGCAGCCGTTCAGCCTCGGCTGACGTTCGGTCACCAATTCATTTCTCGCATAAGCGAATTCGACCCTAGAGGGAAACATCATGAACGTTCGCAAGACCATGGCGCGGGTCGCCGGCGTGGGCGCTGTCGCCACCGCCGCCCTGGGCCTGTTCTCGACCGGCGCCGCCAATGCCGACACCTTCGTGCCGCTGCCCGGCGGCTCCATCACCGAGACGATGGCTGACGGCACCGTCGTGACCATCTCCATGACCGGTGAGTCGGCCAACATCAACCCGTCGATGGGCGCCACCCCGCTGCACCGCAACGCCTGGGTCTCCGGCTCCGCGCGGGTCCAGCTGTCCGGCACCAACGGCACCGTCGGCGGCAAGATCGTGCCCGGTTACGTGGTCGGCTGCCAGGTCAACATCGCCGGTGGCGGCGCCAACGGCGGCCCCAGCGTGGGCGCCAACTACGACGGCTCGAGCCCGACCGCGGCCGCCAATGTCGGTGGCAACCTGACCCTGGGCCCCGGCCAGTCGAAGGCCTTCTACCTGCTCGATCAGGAAGCGCCGGACGACTTCGGCAGCGAGGCGCACTACAAGCGCAACAAGTTCTCCGGCAGCTCGGGTTCGGTGACCTGGTCCGACGAGACCATCAACCTGAACGGCTGCGGCGGCTACGCCCAGGCCCGCTCGTTCGTGGCGGTCCAGGTCGAGACCGACAACGTCATCTCCGCCTACACGCTGTGGGGTCAGCCCTTCAGTCTCGGCTGATCCAGTTTCCGCTCAGCGGAAACCCAAGGGGCCCGGTGCTAATCGCACCGGGCCCCTTTTGCTATGTATGAATTTCTCGACATACCTGCGGGTTTGTGTTCGGGAGTGAGCGGTCTTGTTCGCTCACGTCTCAAAGCTCACAGCGGTGATGTAAAGTGCCCTCCGTCGCTACACGAAAAGAAATTGTTACCAGTAACACAGTGGCAACAATGTGGCGACAAACTCTACCGGGGATTCGGCCAGGATCCCATTTCAACCTCGGTGGTCGAGGTTGAACCGCTAGAACCTGATGAGGGGAAGTATGAGCGAGAACCGCACCCACGGTGTGCGCACCGCGGCCCGTTTTGCGGGCATCGGCGCGGCCGCGGCCGTGGCCATCGGCCTTATGTCCACCGGTGCCGCGAATGCCGACACCTTTGTGCCGTTGCCGGACGGCCAGAAGGTGAACCCGGCGGGCACCGTCACTATCACCCGTACGGGCGAACACGCCATCGTGTCGCCGTCGCTCTCCGCCAACGGTGCCGGCCGTGTGGTGTGGGTCAGCGGCGCGGCGTCCGCCGTGATCACCGATACGCCGGAAGGCACCGCGGGCCCGAACAACGGCCCGGCCGGTGGCGCCGGCACCAACAACTCGTCCACACACGGGATTTCGCAGATCAACACCGGCTACATCGTCGGCTGCCAGATCTCCATCGGCGAGGACGCGATCTCGGCCGGCATCTCCGGCAACGTCAGCCTGAACAGCGCGGGCGTCGGCGGTTCGCTGGGCGTCAGCCTCGGCCCGGGCCAGGTTGCGTTCGTGCAGATCGACTCGAAGGACGTCCCGAAGGCGGGCACCTACTCCGTCGAGTACCGCGATGCCGAGATCCAGATCCAGGGTTGCGCGGGCTACGCCCAGGCGCGTGCGTACACCGTCGTCGAGATCATCGGCGACCACTACTCCAAGACCACCCTCTACGGCCAGCCGTTCAGCATCGGCTAAGTGGTCTCCGCCCGCCAAATCCTTTCTCGCGTAAGCGAATTCAAAACCTGAGGGACAAACCAGAAATGAACATCCGTAAGTCCGTGGCGCGGGCAGCCGGCGTGGGTGCCGTCGCCACCGCAGCTCTTGGCCTGTTCTCCGTCGGCGCGGCCAACGCCGACACCTTCGTGCCGCTGCCGGGCGGCGAAATCACCCAGACCCTGTCCGACGGCACCGTGGTCACCATCAAGCTGGTCGGCGAGTCGGCCAACATCAGCCCGTCGATGGGTGCCACCCCCGTGCACCGCAACGCCTGGGTCTCGGCCTCGGCGCAGGTCCACATCTCCGGTGACACCACCGCCGCCGGCGGCAAGATCTTCCCGGGTTACGTGGTCGGCTGCCAGGTCACCATCGACGGCGGCGGCGTCAGCGGCGGTGCCGACGGCGGCGTGAGCTGGGACAGCTCGGGCAATGCCACCCCGTCCGCCAGCCTGAACTCGGGTGCCAACCTGAGCCTCGGCCCGGGCCAGGCCAAGTCGTTCTACGTCCTCGACCAGGAAATGGCCGACGACTTCGGTTCCGAGGTCCACAAGAAGCGCAACAAGTTCTCCGGCACCGACGGCTCGGTCACCTGGTCGGATGAGACCATCGGTCTCAACGGCTGTGCCGGCTACGCGCAGGCTCGTGCCTTCGTGAGCGTCGAGGTCGAGACCGACAACGTGGTCAGCTGGGTCACCCTGTGGGGCCAGCCCTTCAGCCTGGGCTGATCCCCTCGCTGTTGTAATACCAACGGGCTCGGCGCTTTTCGCGCCGGGCCCGTTTGCGTTGCCCGACTTCAGCTTTCGTGCTTGCCGCCCGCGCTGCGCTCGGCGAGCAGGTCTCGGATCTGGTGCAGCAGTTCGTTATCCGAGAGTGCGTCGGGGGCGTCACCGCCCCACATCCGCTTGGCCCGGTTGGCCGGGACCACCAGGATGAAGTAGAGCAGCGCCGCGATGATCACGAAGTCGATGGCCGCGGTGATGATCGGCCCGATGGCGATGAAGGTGGCGGGCTTGTCGGCGATCAGCTGAAAGCCCAGGCCCAGCTTGTTGGAGCCGCCGAACACCGCCAGTAGCGGGGTGATGATGCCGTCGGTGAAGGCGGTGACGACCGCGACGAACGCGGTGCCCATCACGACCGCGACGGCGAGATCGACGACATTGCCGCGTAGCAGAAATTCCTTGAAACCCTTGAGCATTGCCGAAACTCCTCTACCTGAGGGATCGAACGCAGTGTTATGGGGTACCGGGCGATGCTAGTTCACGGGCGCGCCGGTTCAGTGGAACGCAGTGCCGGGTTTCAATGGAACACCACGGTGAGCGCGCTGCGCAGGGAGGCCGCGGCCACCGCGGTGGCGCGCCGGGAATCCAGCGCCACCAGCACCACGCGGTCGGTGCGGCCGCGCGGGTCCTCCGTCCCCGACACCAGCACCACGGCCGCGTCGGCGGCCAATAGCCGTGCGGGACGGCCGTTTCCGCCGGCGTCCTCGCCCGCCACCACGTCCACCCGGTCCCCGGCCCGCAGGATCTCGGCAACGGCATTGTCGGCCAAGCGAATCGGCACGATGCGCGCATCGGGCGCGTGCGCCGCCACGGCCGCCAGCCGCGGCCCGACCACCCGCAGCTCGGTGACGATCTCCCCGGCCGCCAGCGCGCCCGCCAGCGTGGCTCCGCGCAGCCGCCCGGCCTCGCGCACGGTCCCGGCCGGCAGCGTGGCCGTCTCCCGCGGCGCGGGCCGCAGATCGCCCTCGCCCAGCACCTGCCCCGGCGGCAGGTCCCGCGCGGCCACCAGCACCTCGGTGCGCCCGGCGGCGGGATCGGTGCGAACGGCGAGGAAGGCCGCCAGAACGAGCAGCGCGACCGCCCCGGCCCGGCGGAGCAGCACGGTATCCGCCCAGTTCAGACGGCTACGGAACTCCTCGAGGAAGACTCGGTGCGGTCGCGTCATGCGGGCAGCCTAGGACCACCCGAACGCCGACATGCCCGGGCGGAACCCGGGCTGTGGATAAAGAGAGAGGCTGTGGAAAAGCTCGAATCAGGCGGCGGAGGTGGAGCCGCTCGACGCAGCGGCCGAGGTCGCGGCCGCCGGAGCCGCCGTGCTCGACGCGCTGGAGCTGGAGCCATTGTCCGAGGAAGACGGCTTGGCCGGCTCGGAGGAGGTCGAGCCGTTGCGGCTGTCCGTCCGGTAGAACCCGCTGCCCTTGAAGACGATGCCGACCGAGTTGAACAGCTTGCGCAGCTTGCCGTTGCACCGATCGCAGGTGGTCAGTGCGTCATCGGAGAAGGACTGCACGATGTCGAACTTGTTGTCGCACTCGGTGCATGCATACGAGTAAGTAGGCATCGGGTAACCTCCACGCTCTTCGTCGATTTAGCACTCTACAGCTGGCAGTGCCAACGCTGCCAATCGGGTGTCAATTCCCGAGGTGATCTTCGAGCTTCCGCAGCCCGCCGAACGGGGTCAACGCCCATCCCATTCGATGGTCGTGTGACTCCTCCGGCAAACGCCGCACGAGTTCGTCGTCGCGCACCACCGCGACCAATCGCGCATCGGCGCGGCATGCGCCCAAACTGCGATCGTAATAACCCGCGCCGCGCCCCAATCGGACTCCCCGCTCATCGACCGCCAATGCCGGAACCAGAATGGTCGCCGCCATTGCGATCCCATTCGCGACCGGGGCGCCCGACGGTTCGCGCAGTCCGAACCGGCCGCGCCGCAAGCCCTCCGGGCCGGTGTACTCGGCCCACTCCAGGGGACCGGGCTCGCCGGTCACCGGGAGCAGCACCCGCGCGCCCGCGGCGCGCAGCGCGTCGAGCATGGCGAGCGAGCCCGGCTCGCCGCCGACGGGCACGTAGGCGCAGACCACCTCGCCGCCGAGATCCGCGGCGGCGACCGCGGCGGCCAGCGCCGCCGCCTCGCGCTCGCGGACCTCGGCGGGCAGCGCCTTGCGTCGCGCGAGGATCTCTGCGCGCCACGCCTGCTTGTCCCACGCTCGGTCGACCACGCCAACACGATAGGCGAGCCGACCCCGTCATTCCGGCAGGCTTTTGGCCGGAACCCACCGCGGTGGGGATGGATCCCGGCCAAAAGCACGCCGGGATGACGAGTGAGTCGGCCGGTGTCAGCGATCCGAGCGCGGGCGGGTCAACGTGAAGGTGTCCACGGCCTTCAGTTCGCTGGTCGGCCCGGTGAGCGCGTAGTAGGTGCCCTTGATGGTGGTGTCGCCGCCCGGCTGTCCGGGGTCCACGTCGAAAGCGCAGAAGCCGTAGGGGTGTTCGGCGTCCTTGAACGCCGACCAGGGCGCGTCCTCGAGCACGTACACCGGCGCCTTCTTCCCGGTGGCCGGGTCCGCCGCACCGACGGCGGTGATGACGCGGCACTTGTCGCCGGGGAAGAACAGCTGATTGGACGGCGCGGAGGTGCCGCCACCGCCGATCACCAGGTGTACGGTGCCCTTGCCGGTGTCCACGACATCCTTGCGGGTGTCGGCGGGTTTGGGTGTGAGGGTCTCGGAACCGGTCACTCCGCGTACGGGATGTGAACGCTCGTAATGGTGTTCGTGCCCGCACAGCACCAGGTCGACCTGGTACTTGTCGAACAGCGGCAGCCAGTCCTGCCGGATGCCCAGGTCCGCGCCGTTGAATTTGTCGGCCGAGGAGATGGCGACCTGGTGCATGAACACCACCACCCAGTCGATGCCCTTGTCGGCGCGCGCCTTGGCCAATTCGGCTTCCAGCCACCGTTTCTGGGCCCCGCCGGAATACCCCTTGACGTAACTGTTGCCGCCGTCCTGCAGGCAGATGTCGTCATTGGCGACCGCGATGACGCGCATCCCGCCGACGGTGAAGGAGTACCAGAGGCCCTTGGCGTGTTCCTCGGCCCCGGCGTCGGGCACCGTGAAATAGGTCTGGAAGGCGGCGAATCCGATCGGCCCGTTGCCGAGTTCGTTCTCGTGATTGCCCGGCGCGGGCATCCAGGGCCGGTAGCGCGCGGAGCGGGAGTTGTTGGCCCACCAGTCGTTCCAGGTGCGCAGCCGGTCGGTGGCGATATTGGCGTAGCAGAGGTCGCCGTTGACCAGGTTGAACAGCGGGGCCAGCGATTCCACCGCGGAGGTGACGTCGCCGGCGTACTGGGAGCCGAGGTTGTCGTTGAGGGCCTTGCCGTCGACGATCTTGCCGACCGTCGGGGTGCCCTGGTCGCCGAAGCTGGTGAACCGGAACTTGGCGCGGCCCGCGGGCGCGGTGCGGATGGTGCCGAGTTCCGGCGGCGCGCCGTCGTGCCCGGCGGCGTAGACGTAGTCGGTGTCGGGGGACAGGCCGGTGAGGCGCGCGTGGTGGGCCTGAATCTCGATGCCGGACTTGGCATCCCGATAGGTCCGGGTCTGCGCCTGGACGCTCTTGCCGAAGCCAGCGTCGGCGGTGCCGTAGCGCACGGTGGGCTTGGTGACCGAGCCGGTGGTGTGCCAGCTGACCACGATCTCGCGCGCGGCGTCGGCCCCGAACTGCAGGTGCAGTCCCGAAACCCGCGGCGCGGCAGCGCGATCCGGGGTGGTCACCAGTTCGGCCGATCGCGGCCAGGCCTCGGCGCCGGAACCGTTCCCGCGCAGCGCCACCGCGCCGCCCGCGCCGACCGCGAGTCCGGCGATGCCCGCGACGGCCGAGGCCCCGAACAGCCGGCGGCGGCTCAGGCCGCGCCCGGCATCGGGGGAGTTCACGGCGGGTGCGGCGGAATTGCCGGGGGTGGAGTCCGGGCTGTGGGGATCCTCACGGTCGGTCATAGGTGTCAGTCAACAACCGCTGGGTACGACCTAGATCACGGCGCGGCGAACGCCAAATGAAATGAACGGGTCGGTCTGTCAGATGGGCCCGGGTCGGCGTTCGGTGCGCCCTCGGCCGTCCGGCCCCTTAGGCTCTCGGAGATATCGAGGCGGCCACGCGCGACTTCGAGCAGGTGACGATGGATAGGGTGAATTTCATGACAGCTAATGGCGGCGGAGCCGTGTCGCCCAACGGCGGAGCAGACGCCTGCTTCCGCACCGCGGTGGTTCCCGCGGCGGGGCTCGGCACCAGGTTCCTGCCCGCGACCAAGACGGTGCCCAAGGAGCTGCTGCCGGTGGTCGACACCCCGGGCATCGAATTGGTCGCCGCCGAGGCCGCGGAGTCCGGCGCCAATCGGCTGGTGATCGTGACCTCGCCCGGAAAGGACGGCGTGGTCGCGCATTTCGTCGAGGACCTGGTGCTGGAGAGCACCCTCGCCGAGCGCGGCAAGTTCCATCTGCTGGAGAAGGTGCGCAAGGCCCCGGGGCTGCTGGACGTGACCTCGGTCGTGCAGGAGGAGCCGCTGGGCCTGGGTCACGCGGTGGCGCAGGCGGAATCGGCCCTCGACGACGACGAGACCGCGATCGCGGTGCTGCTGCCCGATGACCTGGTGCTGCCCTCGGGCGTGCTGGAGGTCATGGCCGAGGTCCGTTCCACGCGCGGCGGTTCGGTGCTGTGCGCCATCGACGTGCCGAAGGAACAGGTCAGCGCGTACGGCGTTTTCGACGTCGAGGAGCTGGCCGACGGACCGGCGGACGTACTGAAGGTCAAGGGCATGGTGGAGAAGCCGGCCGTCGAGGACGCGCCCTCCACCTTCACCGCCGCCGGGCGATACCTGTTGGACCGCGCCATCTTCGACGCGCTGCGCCGCATCACCCCGGGCGCGGGCGGCGAACTGCAGCTGACCGATGCCATCGCGCTGCTGATCGCGGAGGGACACCCGGTCCACGTGGTGGTGCATCGTGGGTCGCGACACGATCTGGGCAACCCGGGCGGTTATCTTCGTGCTGCGGTCGATTTCGCTCTGGAACGCGAGGAATACGGTCCGGCCCTGCGCGAGTGGCTCGAGCAGCGGTTGGCGCCGGGCTGGAATCCCCAGCTGACCTCGCACGAATAGACCCTCGTGCGCGGAGACATGGACATCGTGCGCACCGACACAGGCGAATCGGTCGCGACGGACGCGGCGGGCGAGACAACGGAAGGGCGGCATGCGCTCGGTTGAGGATCAGCAGATCAAGGTGACCGCCGCGGCTGTGGCCCCGCGGCCGGTTCGGGTCGCGATCAGCGAGGCGCAGGGTCTGCTGTGTGCCGAGGATGTGGTGACCGAGCGTCCGCTGCCGGGTTTCGATCAGGCCGCCATCGACGGATATGCCGTGCGCAGTGTGGATGTCGCGGGCGCGGGCGCGAATATCCGCGACGAGGACGGCAATTCGGTGGATCTGAGCCTGCCGGTGGTGGGCGAGGTGGCCGCGGGGTCGCGCCAGCCGATCCGGCTGCAGCCCCGTCAGACCGTGCGGGTGGACACCGGCGCGCCGCTGCCCACCCTCGCCGATGCCGTGCTGCCGCTGGAGAACACCGACGGCGGCCGGGCCCGGGTGAAGGTCTACGAGCCGGTGCGCTCGGGCGATTACGTGCGCCGCATCGGCGATGACGTGCAGCCCGGCGATCTGGCCGTGCGCGCGGGCACCATCATCGGCCCGGCCCAGGTGGGGCTGCTGGCCGCGGTGGGCAAGGACAAGGTGCTGGTGCATCCGCGCCCGCGCCTGTCGGTGCTGTCGGTGGGCGGCGAGCTCGTCGATATCGACCGTACCCCCGGACCGGGTCAGGTCTACGACGTGAACTCCTACGCCCTGGCGGCCGCCGCGCGCGACGCTGGCGCGGACGTGAATCGGGTCGGCATCGTCAGCTCCGACCCCAAGCGGCTGCGAGATGTGGTGGAGGGCCAGCTGGTTCGCTCCGAGGTCGTGGTGATCGCGGGCGCGGTCGGCGGCTGGGCGTCGGAGCAGGTGCGCGAGGCCCTGGAGGGCCTGGGCGAGCTGGAGATCACCCGGGTGGCCATGCATCCGGGCTCGGTGCAGGGTTTCGGCCTGCTCGGCCGTGACGAGGTGCCGACCTTCCTATTGCCCTCGAATCCGGTTGGCGCGCTGGTGGTTTTCGAGGTCATGGTGCGTCCGCTCATCCGGATCGCGCTGGGCCGCCGCCATCCCATGCGGCGCGTGGTGCGGGCGCGGACGATCCTGCCCATCGCCTCGATTCCGGGTCGCCGCGGTTATCTGCGCGCGCAGCTCATGCGCGACGAGCAGACCGGCGACTACCTGGTGCAGCCGCTGGGCGGGCCGAACGGCGCGTCCTCGCATCTGCTGGCCACCATGGCCGAGGCCAACAGCCTGATCGTCATCGATCCGGACGTCACCGAGGTGCGTACGGGGGACGAGGTGCGGGTCGCTTTCCTTGCGCAGCGAGGGTGAGGCGTGGACATGAACGTCTTCCGGACCGCCCAGCATCCGGGGTGGCCGGCGCATCTCGGGCCGGTACGGGTGGCGGCGGGCACCGTGACGCTGCGCCCGATCCGGCTGCGTGACGCCTCGGCGTGGAGCCGGATTCGCATTCGCGACCGGGACTATCTGGAGAAGTGGGAGCCGACGGGCCGCGGCCCGTGGGAGGCCCGCAACCATTCCAGCAACTGGCCCGCGCTGTGGTCGGCGCTCAAGGCCGAGGCCCGGCGCGGCGCCATGATCCCGTTCGTCATCGAGGTGGACGGCTCGTTCGCAGGTCAGCTCACCGTGGGCAATATCGTGCGCGGCGCACTGCGTTCGGCGTGGATCGGCTACTGGGTGTCGAGCGAGCTCAGCGGCCGGGGCGTGGCCACCGCCGCGCTGGCCCTGGGCCTGGACCACTGCTTCGGCGAGGTCGGCCTGCACCGGGTGGAGGCCACCGTGCGCCCGGAAAACCTTGCCAGCCAGGCGGTTCTGCGCAATGTCGGCTTCCGCGAGGAGGGCCTGCTGCAACGCTACCTGGATGTCGACGGCGCCTGGCGCGACCATTTGCTGGTCGGCATGACGGTCGAAGAGGTCTCGGGCACGGTGGTGGACAGGCTGATTCGTGCCGGACGCGCCACCAAAGCCTGAAAACTAGCTGTGTGTTTCCACCTTACGAGGTGGTTGTTACTAGTGTTGCGGGTGTGGTCGGCGCGCCTGTGGGGAATTACCTTGCGGTGGATTTACCCTACGGACGTCGGTGGTGCGTCCGCCTACCAACCGGTAGGCGCTGCGGTGCACGTCGAAGGGACAGCTATCTGGGCGGGACGGAGGTGTGACGGCAATGCCGAATTCGATCTTGTGGATCGGTTTGGTGGTGCTCTGGGTCTTCGTCCTGTTCCCCATGCTCGCCAACCGGCATCCCCGCATCCGCCAGCACACCGACGCCGCCCTGTCCACGCGGGTGTTGCATCGTGGTGGCGCCAAGCGACGCACCAGGAAAGGTCCGGCGACCGGACATGAGACCGACCCGGACTACGTGCCGGTTCGCAGGAAGCTTCAGCACCCGAGCGAGGATCCGGAGGATCGGATGACCAGATCGGACGATAGCCCCACTGCGTCGGACGAGAAGGAAGTCGAGACCGAGGGGCCGAAGGACGAAGCCCAGGTGACCGCCGAAGCACCCGAGCCCGAGACGGATTCGGCCGAGGTCGCCGCCGAGGCGGGGGAGAACATCGAATCCGATTCCGCCGCAACGGAATCCGAGACGGACACCGAAACCGCAACGGACGAGGGAGAATCCGAGACCGGTAGCGCCGATGAGGCCGATGCCGAGACCGACAGTACCGACGAGCCCGAGCCCGAACCCGAGGCGCCCCGGCGCGCCCGCATGCCCGCGCTGCGCGAACCCGAGCCGGAACCGGAACCGGAACTCGATTCGGACGACGAGGATTTCGTGCCCTCCCGGCGCGGCCGCGGCGGCTATGACCCCGAGGCCGACGCCGCCGCCCGCGCGGCCCGCTACACCTTCCGCCAGCGCGCCGTGCTGGGGCTGGTGCTGTCCACCCTGATCCTCGCCGCCGCCGGATTCGCCGTCACCGCGGCGCTGTGGTGGCTGGCAGCCCTGTCCGGAGCCGGGCTGGTGGGTTATCTCGCATACCTACGCAGACAGGTCCGCCTGGAGGAGGACATCCGGCGTCGCCGTGCCGCCCGTGCGGCCCGCAAGCGCACCGAGGATGCCGAGGAGCCGCCCGCGACCCGCGAGCGTCCCCGCCCCGATCGCGAGCAGACCCGCACCCAGCTGCGCCGCGCGGTCCTGGTCGAATCCGATGACGAGGACCCGCTTTTCGAGCACCTGGAGCTGTTCGACGCCGCGGCCGCCCGCGCGACCCGCCAGCGGGCCACCGGCGGTCGGGAATACCGCGCGGTCGGCGAGTAGCCAGGACCAATGAGAAGGGCCCGGCCATCAGGCCGGGCCCTTTCTCTGTCGGGGATCAGTTGTTCGGGATCTTCCGCTCGATCAGCTCCGCGAGAGTGCGGAGCTTGGCGGCGAATTCGCGGGCCGCGTCCGGATGATCGGTGGAACCCTTCACCACCTTCTGCGTCAGCGCGGCGAGCCGGGATTCGACGGAGCTGAACACATCCGCGGTCTGCGGCTGCTCCTCCTCGACGAGATCCCCGCGCAGCCACGCCTGCAGCCGCTGCACGACCTCACGCTCGTCGTAGTCGTCGCGCAGCACCGCGACCGCCTCGCGGAGCTTGCCCGCGGTGACCTTCACGTCGGCGGCCAGCGTGGTGTACACGGTGACCGCCGCCTCCTCGCCGTGCGCCGCGGCCACCGGCAGCAGTTCGCGGATCTGGCCCTCGTTGATGGACGGCGCGACCGGATGCAGCCGCGCGGCCAGCGGCCAGGCCCGGATCAGCTTGTGCGCGTAGGACCGCTGCATGTCCCAGCGCTTCTCGACGTAGTCGTCGAAGGTGGCGTGGTCGGCCCGGTAGAGGCGGCCGTCGCGCACGATCTGGAGGGCGCGCCCGGCGGTCCAGAACGCCACCCGCAGGGCATCGATGGAGGATTCGCAGACCTCGAGCTGTTCGGACTCCGAGCGGCTCAGCGGGCCCTCGCCGCCCGTGGCGGGCAGGGGCAGGTCCAGCACCGAAGGTGCCGGTGTCGGAGCCGATGCGGCGGGTGCCGGAGCCGATGCGGCGGGTGCCGGATCGGGTTGTACGGGTTCGGGTTCGGCCGCGATCACCTCGAGCACCGGCCGGACCGCTTCGGGAGCGGGTCCGGCCTTCGGTGCGGGCGCGGGGACGGTCTTCGGAGCGGCGGCCTTCGGCTCGGCCGCCGCCGGTGCGCCGGGCGACATGAGCACCGCGGTCGCCGCCTTCGACAATTGCGGCGTGCGCGGCCATTTGGCGTCGCGCAGGGGCGAGACCGGGGGAGTGTGCTCGGCCTCGTCGGAGAGCGGGTTGCGGCCCAGCCCGCCGCCGATGGAACTCTTACGACGCTGCGGTGGCATCAGGCCGACACCTCCACCGGCATGCGGTCGGCCGCCGCGTCCTCCAGATACGGCCGCACCAATTCCTCGCCGACGGCGCGATATTCGCCGAGATCCTCGATGGGGTTCTCGGCCCCGTCGCCGACTTCGCCGTCGGCGGCCTCGCGATACCACTTCCAGGCGCTGACGCAGGAATCGAAGACGTCGTATCCGGCGTCCTCCAGATTGCCGCGCTGGGTGCGGTATTCGGTGGACACATTGACGCCGTTCTTCATGGTGACCGGAACCTTCGTCATGAGCACCCGCACTCGAATGGCGCGATCGCTTTCCGCGGCGGCCTCTTCGGCGGCCCGATAGGTACTGGGCACGCGCTTGACTTCCGAGGGGCTGACGCTGGTGACCAGAATCAGTTCGTCGCTCACCGGGACGGCGGCCTTGAAGATCTCCGCGGATTCACCGCCGGCGTCGACGATGATCACATCGTATTTCCCGGAATTGTCGGTGATGCAGTCGTTCACATGCCTGGACGGGAAGGCCAGCAGTTCGAAGGGGATCTCCACCTCGGCCTTCTGCAGGCGCCGATACCAGCTGTACCCGGTCTGGCTGAGTGGGTCGGCGTCGATCACCAGCACCCGAAGTTCGTGCACGGTGGCGAAATACGAGGCGAGGAAGAAGGCGGAAGTCGTCTTGCCCACGCCGCCTTTGAGATTCCCGAGCGTCACGACGAGTGGTTCGGGAAGATTCGGTAGTACACCGGATTCGGTCATCGATCATCCTCCTGATGATGGGGAGGGCGGTTTTTTCCGTTCGCCAGTCTCACACGCGCGCGGGTGCGCGCCCGCCATGGCGCGCGCGAAGTCGCGGATTCGGTGCGAAATCGACTGTGTCCAAGCGCAAAATCCGCTGTGTCCAAGCGTGAAATCCGCTGTGTCCAATTGGACACAGCCGTCAATGGTTACCGTTTCGTAATGAATAACACGCATGTCATTCGTTGCACCCCATGCACTTCGGGCGAAATATGCAATCTCGGATCGACTGGCAGTACCGAACATTCGCGAGTGTTGGACGGAAACCGAATAGCTTTCACGGCTTGATCGGAGGACGACCGCTCATGGAAACGATCGGTGATAGACAGAAGGTTCGAGTTCTTCCGCGGCTGAGCCTGCGGACCCTGGTGACAGGAGTCCTCGGCGCGGCGGCCGTCGGAGCCGCCCTGCTCTTCACGGCGGGCGAGGCGCACGCGGCGCCGGTGACCGTTCCGGGTATCGGCGAGATCGAGATCCCGAACGAGATCGCGGCGCGGATCGGAATCATGGTTCCGGCACAGGAATCCACGGCTGGGGAAGCCGGGGATTTCCGTCCCGTGACGAATTCCGAGACCGATGCCAGGACTTCGGGTGTGGGTGAGGCCGACGCCTCCCGCATGGTCGCGATCCCGGAACGGATCGCCATCAATCCCGCGGACCCGGGCCCGGATTCGATTCCGGTGCAGGCGCTCTCACCCGAGCCGCTGCGCCCGGCCACCCCGGCCCCCGCGCCGGAGGTGCGCTCGGTGGTCGTTGCCGGACTGGGCAGCTTCGAGATTCCCAGCAGCCTGCCCCCGCTGGTCGGCATTCCCGGCGTGACCGATGCCGCGGCCGTGCCCGCCCCGATGCCCGCGGCCATGCCGAAGCGGACCACCGGGCAGCGCGCGCTCGAGGCGGCCACCAGCAAGCTCGGCGCGAACTACCGCGCGGGCGGCAACGGCCCGGACTCCTTCGACTGCTCGGGCTTCGTGCAGTGGTCCTATCGGGAGGCCGGAGTCGAGTTGCCGCGCACCAGCTATTCGCAGCTGGCCTCCGGGACCCCGGTGCCGCTGGACGAATTGCAGCCGGGCGATCTGGTGTCCTACTACGGCGGCGGCCATTCGGCGATGTATCTCGGCGACGGGAAGATCATTCACGCGAGTGATTACGGGTCGGGCGTGAAGATCTCGCCGCTGAACAATATGTCGGTGACCGGAGCCCGCCGCTTCTGATCAGGGCCAGGCGACCGCAGCGGTACGGGCGACGAATTCCGGATACGAGATACCGCCGGTACCCGACCACAACTGCTGGGCCATGACCGCCAGCCGAGCACGCAATGGAGTGACGATCTGCTCGGGAGTCATCGCCGTCGGATCATCGCACCAGACGAAGACCATGGAACCGCGCAGCAGGGACCGATCGGATTCGGGCAGCCGCTGTCCGTTGACGAAGAGTCCCGGGTCCCAGACCCACAGCAATTCGGGCGGTGCGTTCAGGGCCGCCGCCGGTCCGCCCGTCGCGAAGTACGTCGGCGTGAAGGCCGCGTTGAGAATGGGATGTCCGGCCCGGGTGAACTCCTCGGGCGTCCGACCGCCGGGCAGCCACGGCAGCCCACCGGCGCTGGATGACCAATATCCGACCACCGCTTCGGGTTTCAGGGTCAGCACGCCGGGGTGGTCGAAGCCGTCGTTCCAGACCCGCGGGGTCTTACCGAAGGACTCGACGATATCGGCGGCCCAGTTGGCGAACCCGACCACCACATCGCCCGGAGTCGCATCGGGGCCGAAAGTCTTTGTGGCGTAATCACCCAGCTGTGGATAGCGGGTGTAGTCGGAGACATACTCGTCGCCGCCGAGATGCCAGTACCGGCCCGGGAACATGGGCACGAACTCGCGCAGGATATCGCTGATCAATTGGTAGGCAGCGGGATTGGTGAGATCGATCTTGCCGCCGATGCCGCCCGCGACCGTATTGTCCAGCGCCGCGTCCTGTGCCGTGGTGCGCACCGGACGCAGCACCAGATCCTGATGCTCGGCCAGGATGGCGGTCATATGGCTGGGCATATCGATCTCGGGCACGATCTCGATGCCGTAGGACCGGGCATAATCGAGCAGGTCGCGGAGCTCGGCGCGGCTGTAGTGCTCCGGTGAGGTGATCTCCGGGTGGACGGTGCTCTCCAGCCGGAAACCCTGGGTGTCGGACAGGTGCAGCTGCACCATGTTCATCCGCAGATACGCGGCGTCGCGGATGCGCGCCTTCACCCAGTCGACCGGAAAGAACTCCCGGCCGGTGTCGAGCAGGAGCCCGCGTTCGGTGTAGTCCGGATGATCCTCGGCGGTGCCGCCGGGGAGCGCGGAGCTCTGGCGCAACCACTGCAGCGCGGTCTGCGTGCCGTGCGCGATGCCCACCGGGTCGGTGGCGGTAATGGTCAATCGGTCGGTCAGGACAATGCGATAGGACTCAGCGGACGGCGTTCCCGTTTCGCCGTGGCGCAGCACGATATCGCCAGGTCGATCACCATTTTCGGCGAGGGATATCGGTTTTCCGGCGCGGGTCAGATCTGCGGCCAGCAGCTGTGCGGATTCGCGATATTCGCCGTCCGCGACAATGTGGGATTCGGGTCCGAGGGTGAATCCGGTGGTCCCGGCGGGTGCCGGTGTCCAGCTTTGAATGCTCGGTACGGTGACTGGAAGCTGTTGTGCCACAGCAGGATCGGCCATTGCTGCGGGAATGTGGACAATCGCCCAGGAGGCGGCGAGGGCGAGGCAGACGGCGAACCGGCGGACCGCCCGGCCGCGGCGAAAGGAATTTCCAGGCACGGCGACCATTGAACCCGTCAAGCCCCGAAAACGTCATACGATACAGAGATTCATCGGCGAAATTCTCGAGGTGCGATATGGGGACCAGGAAAGCCGTGACGACCAAAAAGGCAGTGGCGACCGCGTTCGCGACACTCACCTTCGCCGCGCTGTCGATATTCACCGCCGCCCCGGGATCGGCCGCCCCGGTCTGCGCCGGCGCGGGCCAGCCGACCTTCACGGTCGCCTCGGTGCCGGGCGCCGCGCTCGAAGGGTTCACCGTGGACCCGGCGGGCCGCGCCTTCGTCACGGATCTGGTGAGCGGTCAGGTCTTCCGCATCGACGCGCCCGGCGCGCCCGCGGTCCCGATCGCGCGGGTGCCCAGCGGCGGCGCGGGCGCGCTGGCCTGGCTGCCGGATGGCCGCCTGCTGGTCGGATACGGCGCGGACGCGCGGGCCGCGATCGGCGACTCCATCCGCGCGGCCGGGATCGTCACCGTCGATCCGGACACCGGCGCCATGGCGCCCTTCGCCTCCGGACTCTCGGCCGCCGACGGCATGGACGTCGCCCACGATGGAACCGTCTACGCCACAAACGATTTCGGCTCGCTGGTGGGTCGCGTGTACCCGAACGGCGCGGTGCAGGCGGACTGGGCGAATTTCCCCAGTGCCAATGGCGCGGTGCTGAACCGGGACAACTCGTTCCTGTACGTCTCGCGCACCTTCGTCAATCCCGGCGTCAGCCGGATCCCGACCAACGCGCCCTGGGCTCCGCAGTCGCTGCTGGACCTGTCCGGCGGTGACTTCTTCAACGCCCCGGACGGTTTGACGCTCGATTCGCTGGAACGTCCTGTGCTGCCGTTCAATACGGCGGGCCAGGTCGTGCGCATCGACGCGCCCGGCGCCTATTGCGTGCTGGGCTTCGGCCCGCAGCTGACCAGCGAGGTGCAGTACGGCCGTGGCGGCCAGGGCTTCTCGGCCGGGCGGCTGTTCGGCATCACCTTCACCGGTCTGGTCTACGAGGTCCCCGGCGGCTTCGATCCGGATGCCCGCACCGCCGCGCCCTGAGCCGCGACGGGCTCGGTCAGCAGCCCGACGATCATGGCGATGATGCTGGCCTGCGCGTCGTTCCGCTCGGCGGCGGTGGGCAGGTCCTGGCGCTCGTAGTCGGCGAGCAGGGCGAACATGACGGTGCTCATGGCCCGCAGCCGGTAGGTCTTCTGCGCCCGGGTGAGGTCGGGCATGGCCTTGTAGAGCCGCGCCACGATCACCCGGGTGGCGTGCCAGCGTTTCTCGTGCAGGTCGGGTCCGCTCACGGCCGGATGCGCCCGCGCCTGTTCCAGGAATCGCGCGTAGTGCGTGGACCCCTCGGCGTAGGGCACGTCGAACATGGGCCGCACCAGCACCGCGACCAGCGCGGCCACGCTGTCGGGCGCGCCGGAGGCCTCGTGGTCGGCCAGCAGTTCGGTGCGCCGCGACTCCAGCGCGGGCTGGTGCCGCTCGATGATGGCGGTGATGAGCCCGTCGCGGGAACCGAAGTGGTAGTGCACCGCGGAGTTGTTGCGCTGTCCCGCCGCCACCGCGATATCGCGCAGTGCCACATCCGGTCCGCGTTCGGCGATGGAGCGCTCACCGGCGAGCAGGATCAGCTCGCGCGCGTCAGGACTGTTCACCGGGGTCACTATAGGGCCGCGCGCGGTTCGGAGCCCACACGGCTCTCCCGGCGGTCTGACCTGGCAGTTAATCGAACATGCTTCATTGATTAAGCAACTGTGTTTAACTGGGCGCGTTCCGAATCCCGGCTCCCCAGGGGAACGCGATGAGAAAACTGCCGATCATGCTGGCCGCCGTCGCCGGATTCGTCTTGGCCACCGCCCCCTCGCACGCCGCTCCGGGTATCGGAAGGTATGTGGCACTGGGCGATTCGTACGCGGCCGTCGGGGACCTGCTCGATCAGTACGGTACGCCCGGCTGCTTCCGTTCCCGGAAGAATGTCGCCAATTACGTTGCCGCCGAACTGCGTCCGGCCGAATTCGTCGATATGAGCTGTGGCGACGCCACCACCGCGAATATGACCGCCCCGCAATGGGTGGGCCTCGCGGTGAATCCGGCGCAGTTCGATGCGCTGACCCCCGACACGGATCTGGTCACCATCAGCATCGGCGGCAACGACCTGAATCTGCCGACCACGTTCGGCCCGTGCGGTGCGCTGGCCGTCACCGATCTCGACGGGAATCCGTGCGAGCGCTACTACACGGCCGGCGGGGTGGACCGGCTGGCCGATCGCATGGAGAACGAGATCCGGCCCCGTATCGCGGCGGTTCTGGGGGCGCTACGCGACCGCGTGCCCACCGCGCGGATCGTGATGGTGAATTACGCGAGCCCCTTGCCCGCATCCGGGAGTTGCTATCCCGCAGCACCTTTCGCGAAGGGCGACGTGCGGTATCTGCACGCCGCGATCGCCCGCTTCGCGGCCGTTCAGCTCGAGGAGGCGCGCCGGATCGGGGCGATCGGCGTCGATGCCTTCGGGGTGCCCGGCCACGACATGTGTCAGCCGGTGGGGCCGCGCTGGATCGAACCGCTGGTGCCGGCCGCCGCGACCACCCCGTTCCATCCGAATTCCACTGCGACGGCGGCGATCGCGCGCCTGGTGACGGCGGCGCTGAATTCGAACTAGGGCGAACGCTACGTTGCGTTCACAAGACGGGTAATGAACGAATGCCGTTGGGAACGGGATAACGCCTGTAGGACACGGGAATTCGGATGGCGGGCCGGTTCCAACCTAATGCAATCGCGCAGGTCGTGTGTTGCAATAGGTTGGGAGCCGCGCCGCTTCGGCGGCAATCTGATGAAGGAGCCGCGCAGGTGCCCGGAGGAAGACTCAATCAGGAGGATCGCCGTCTCATCGCCGCGGGTCTGTCCCGCGGGCTCGGCTACGCCGACATCGCCCGCCAGCTGAATCGGCCCACCTCCACCGTGAGCCGGGAGGTGACCCGCAACGGCGGGCCGGGCCGCTATCGCGCGGAGACCGCCCAGGCCGCCACCGCGGTGCGCTCGCGCCGCCGCGTCCCCCGGCCCAAACATGTCGAAAAGCCCTCCGGCGCTGACGAATACGGCCGCGGCCCGGAGCTGCTGGCGGAGTTCAGCACGGCGCTCGCGCTGCTGTTCGCGCAGACCGGGATGCCCAGGACGGCCGCCGCGGTGCTGGCCCGGCTGTACGCCGCGGATTCGGGCAGTCTCACGGCCGCCGAGCTGGTGGCGCAGCTGCGGGTGAGTCCGGCGACGGTGTCGGCGGCCGTCGGCCAGCTCGAGGAGCGGGCGCTGATCCGGCGCGACCGGGATCAGGGCAGCCGCCGGGATCGCTACGTGATCGAGGAATCCGCCTGGTACCGTGCGACTCTCGCGGCGGCGCGCGTCAACGAGCGACTGGCCGCGCAGGCCCGCGACGGCGCGGCGGCGCTGGGGGCGGCCACGCCCGCCGGTGTCCGGCTGCTGGGCATGAGCGAGTACCTGGAGCGGGTGGGCCTGGATATGGTCCGCTCCGCCGAACGCTGGCGCGACCGCCTGGGCTAGGACTCGAGCACCTGGGCTAGAGATTCGCGACGGCGATTCCGGGGAATCTGCGGTGAATGCGATCCACATACCGGCGCACCGTGGAAAGTTCGGCATTGATGGTCTGCCGGGCTTCGGCGGTGGGTGCGGATTGCAAACGCCGCGTCAGTTTGACTACATGTCTTTCCAATTCATTCAGGAAGATGCGAGCCTGAGCTAACTCGGGATCCTCGCTGGTATCGGGATTGTCGAAACCCCTGTACTGCATATCGCGGAAGTATTCCACGCAGCGGGGCTCCGCGCGGCGCAAATGGATTGCGCCCGGGCGGGATCGGACCGGCGGTATGCCCCGTACCCCACGCGTCCCCGATCGAGTAGCCTCGCGAAGCGATCCCCGCACCGCCCCCCGACAGGAATTCGTATGGCCATCAGCTACCTGGAATCGATCGTCGTCGGCGCGCTACAAGGGGTGAGCGAGCTCTTCCCGGTCTCCAGTCTCGGCCACAGCATCCTGCTGCCCGCCTGGGTGGGCGGTAAGTGGGCCGACGATCTGAGCATGTCGGCCAAGGATTCCCCGTATCTGGCGCTGCTGGTGGCCATGCACGTCGCCACCGCGCTGGCCCTGGTGATCTTCTTCTGGCGGGACTGGGTCGGCATTTTCCGCGGACTCTGGGATGTCGTGCTGACCCGTCAGATGCGCACGCCCGAAGCGCGATTGGGCGTCCTGCTGGTGATCGCGACGATCCCGGTGGGCATCGCGGGGCTGCTGCTGGAGAAGGCCGTCCGCAACTATCTCGGGACGCCGGTCCCGACCTCGATCTTCCTGGCGATCAACGGGTTCGTGCTGCTGTCCGCGGAGATCATGCGCAAGCGCGAGTACGAGCCCGATTTCGTGGTGTCGAGTCCGACCGGGCGCACCGGCGACCTGTCCATGGAGGACACCGTCGTGCTGCCCATGACCGATCCGGCGCACGCCTCGGATGTGCGGCTGTCCCGCCTGAGCTTTCGCGATGTCACCCTGATCGGTTCGGCCCAGATCGCCGCCCTGTTCCCCGGCATCAGCCGCTCCGGCAGCACCATCGTGGCCGGCCTGTTCAAGGGCATGCGGCACGAGGACGCCGCCCGCTTCGCCTTCATGCTGGCCACCCCGGTCATCCTGGCGGCGGGCGTGCTGAAGATGCCGGAACTGTTCAAGCACGAGAACCACGAGATCCTCGGCCCGGCGCTGGCGGGCAGCGTGGTGGCGGGCGTGCTGTCCTACATCTCGGTCAAGTTCCTCACGGCCTACTTCGAGACCAAGACCCTGACGCCGTTCGCGATCTACTGCCTGGTGGCGGGACTCGGCAGTTTGGTCTGGTTCTCCATTCGCTGAGCCGCTACCCGCATACGAAAATGCGCTGGTGCGAGACCCGAAAGGGTTTCGCACCAGCGCATTTCCGTCAGATCAGTGACCCGCGGTGGTGGTCGTCGTGGTGGTGGGCGGAACGGTCGTGGTCGTCGTCGGCGGCACCGTGGTGGTGGTAACCGGCGGCGTCGTCGTGGTGACCGGCGGCGTGGTCGTCGTGGCGTCCGGCTTGACCGTGGTGGTCGTGGGCGGCACCGTCGTGGTGGTCGGCGGCGTAGTGCCCGTGGTGGTCGGGGTGGTGGTCGCCGGAGTCGTGGAACCCGTTGCCGGAGTAGTGGTTCCGGAGGTGCTGGCCCGCGGCGCGGCGGCCAGGGCCTTGGGCGCGGTGGTGGTCGTGGTCGGGTTCAGCGTCTTCGGATCGAGCTGCTTGGCCTGCGCCTGCTTGGCCAGCTCGGTCAGCCACGCGGCCGCGTACTCCGCGGAGCTCACCTGCTTGCCGTTATCCGGATTCTGGTCGTGCCAGTAGTCGAAGTGGTGGCCGGTGCCGTTGGGGCCCAGGGTCAGGTTGTACGGGTCGTTCAGGAGCACCGGAATGGTGTTCTGGTTGGTGGTGATCAGTCCGATGACCTCGTTGAACACCTTCTGGGGCAGATACGCCAGCGGCGACATGTTCTCGGCCGCGATATTCTCCGCCGCCACCGGGGTCGGATTGTCCTGGTTCGGCTTGTAGCCCGGCTGCGACACCTTCAGCAGCACATCGAGGAAGGTCTCCTTGCTGGTCCACCAGCTCGGATTGTGCGCGATGTCGGCGAAGGCATCGCCCGCGATCTTGCCCAGCACCACGGCCACGTCGATGCCGGTGGTCGGCGTGATGGTGTTGTCGTTCTGAATCTGATCGACATTGATCTGCCGGCCCACATTGATGGCCAGTTGCAGCAGCGAGATGTTCTTGGGCGCGGCGCAGGTGAGATCGCCGTCGGAGCAGAAGGAGGCGATGCGGCCGTTCAGCGCGCCGAAGTCACCGGACTGGTCCGGCAGCGCGCCCTGGCCGCCGGCCACGTACTTGCCGTTCTGGTACTGCTGCCCGAAGTTGTCGGGGTGGTTGGGGTCCTTCGCACCCGGGAACGGGCCCTCGCCCTCGGTGCGGCCCGCGTCGGCGAGGATCACGACACCGGCAACATTGCCCGGATCGACGATCCCGTATTTGCCGTCCGCTCCGGCGTTCTGATGCCCGACGTCCATGGCCACCCGGCGCGCGACGTCCGCGCCCTCGCTGTAGCCGACAATGGCGTACTTGGTATTCGGGCAGGCCGCGGAGATATCGCGCATGACCTGCTCGGTATTGGCGACACCGGTCTTGACGGCATCCTCGTAGCTGTTCAGATTGGCCGGGTAGGAGACGTACACCGCCCAATACGAATTGGAGTCGACCTGACCGCCCGGCGCGTTCACCACCGGGTCCACCCAGTGGCTCTGGTAATCGTCCGACAGCGCGGCGGGCAGCTCGTTGCCGTTCGCGTCGACCAGCATCTTCGTGGTCCCGGCCTGCGGCGAGTCATTGCGCCCGGCCACCGAGATGGTGACCATGTCATGGCATTCGGTGACCGAGGCCTTCAAGGCCGGATCGGCCTGCTTCGAGTCCGGTGACGACGTGATCGCGAAGGTCGCCGCAACCGCCGCCGCCACACCCAGCGCGGCCGGTGCGGCAACCGCCGATGCGATGCGATGTCGCTTCATGAATTCGCGAATATCCACGCGAGATTCCCCATTTCACCCCGACAGTGAACCGTCAGGCCCCCTGTGCAAGGTCGGGCCATCTACCGACAGACACGTCGTCCCGGGACATCCGAGCGTTACTTTCGCGAATGAGTCGTTATCGCACCATGTCTCGAGTGCGCCGGGTCGGAGTGGGCTGGGTCACACCGTCGATCGAGGTTCGGGCCCGCCGGAATCATCTCCGGCGGGCCCACCCCTCGGTCCGGTCAAGCCCCGATCGGCTTGCCGAAGAACGAGGCCAGGGTTTCGCCGATGGTGTCGCCCAGGGTTTGGAGTTCGCCCGGGGTGCCGAGCATGGAGGGGGAGTCGGTGGTGGAGCAACCCGGTTGGGCCGCAACGCCATTGAGGCGGTCGAAGAGCCACATGAGGGCGGCGGGGCCGCCTACCACCTCGGCGACGATGTGTTCGCTGGCCCAGTCGCGGGTGTAGGTGATCTGGGCGGACGGGTCCTGGCAGTAGGTGTTCACGAGCTGGTCGGCGGAGGCGAGCGGAAGGATCTCATCCCACTTGGAGTGCCACATGAAGATCGGCATGTCCGGGAGGCTCTTGCCGAGGCGGGTGTCCTCGAGGACGGCCTGGACGGCCGGTTCCCGCAGCGGGTCGGGGGAATCGATCAGGCCGGTGATGTTCAGGAACGGCAGGATCGAGGACTGGTACTGCACACAGAACGGCGCCTTCACCGTGCGCAGCAGCTGGCCGAGCGGGTTGAGCTTCCGGTCCAGCAGGGCGTCGAAGTCCGGGTACTCGCGGGCCAGGCCGAGGACCGCGCCCAGCACCAGGCCGGCGGTCGCCTGATTGTTGGCCATGAGCAGGGCCGCGCCCAGATCCGCGCCGGTGCCGCCGGAGGCCGCGCCCACGATATTCAGTTCCGGCGCATAGGTTTTGCGCAGTTCCGCGGCGTGCATGGTGGGCATCGATCCGCCCGAATAGCCATACATGGCCACCGGCGCGCTCGCGCCGACGCCGAGCGGTGCGAACGAGGTGGCGGCGCGAATCCCGTCGAGGGTGATGCGCCCGGCCAGCGGACCCGCCGCGTACGCCGAATTCGGGCCCTGGTGGTCCGGGATCACCACCGCGTCGCCCTTCTGCAGCGCGGCCTGCGCGAACAGGAACTCGGCGGGCGCGACGATCTGGCCGACGAAGGTCGCGGCCGAGAACTGTTGCAGCGCATAGGAAGGACTGCAGTAGCCCGCGGTGGAGTCCTCGGCGATCTGCACCGAGAGCAGCTTGCGCGGCGTGGGGGAGGCCCCGCGCGGCTTGAGCAGGGTGGCCGCCGCCGGGATGGCCTCGTCGCGAGAGTTGTTGGAGCGGTAGGAGACCTGCCAGGCGTCCACGTTGAGCGGGATGAGCCCGAAGTTGGCGACGTTCACCTGCCGGACCGCGAGAATCTGGCCGGGCGCGGCGGCCGCGACCTGGTCGGCGGGCGGGTTGTAGAAGCCGGGATCGAGTTCCGGCGGCAGCGGCAGAATCCGCGCGGGCTGGATCGACGGCAGCGCCGGGGCGTCCGCCGGATCGGCCTGCGCCGGTGCCGCGGCCAGTCCCGCCACCACGAGCGCGCTGACGGATATGGTCCCGAGCCGCACCAGCCGCCCGGTCAGTCTCCTGGTCCTCATCGACCTGTTCCTCACCCTGATTCCCATTTGTGAGACTACGCAGTCTCAATATGCCGCGATCACTATGACATGCGTGTGAGCTGGCTCGCAATATCCACGGGTGGCGGAAACGGTCTATTCGAATCGGGACGATCGCGGCCCTTGCTTGGAGTGCACTCCAGCTCGTTAGGGTCGGATCATGAGCAAAGTCTGGTTCATCACCGGTGTCTCACGGGGTTTCGGGCGCGAGTGGACCCTCGCCGCACTGGAGCGCGGCGACCGGGTCGCGGGTACCGCGCGCGATCTGAGCACGCTCGACGACATCGTCGCCAAATATCCCGATGCCTTCCTGCCGCTGCGCCTCGAGGTCACCGACCGCGCCGCCGACTTCGCGGCCGTCCAGCAGGCCGCCGAGCACTTCGGCCGCCTCGATGTGGTCGTGAACAATGCCGGCTACGGCCAGTTCGGCATGATCGAGGAACTCTCCGAGCAGGAATTCCGAGATCAGTTGGAGACCAACGTCTTCGGTGCCATGTGGGTCACCCAGGCCGCCCTGCCGATCCTCCGTGCCCAGGGCGGCGGCCACATCCTCCAGGTCTCCAGCATCGGCGGCATCTCCGCCTTCCTGAACCTGGGCGCCTATCACGCCTCGAAGTGGGCGCTCGAGGGCTTCTCGCAGTCCCTGGCCCAGGAGGTCGCCCCCTTCGGCATCCACGTCACCCTCATCGAGCCCGGCGGCTTCGACACCGACTGGGCGGGTCCGTCCTCCCGCCACGCCACCCCGAATCCGGCCTACGACGCGGCCCGGGCGGCCCGCGCCGCCCAGCGCAACGCGGTCAAGCGCGGTGACCCGACCGCCACGGCCACGGCTGTCTTCGCCGTGGTCGACGCCGAGAAGCCGCCGCTGCGCATCTTCCTCGGCGAGGTTCCCCTGGGCATCGCGACCGCCGACTACGAGTCCCGCCTGGCCACCTGGCGAGAGTGGCAGCCGGTTTCCATTGCCGCCCAAGGCAACTGATCGGGCCGCCCAAGGCAGCTGATCGGTCGGAGCTCAGACGCGGCGGCGGCCGAAGAGCGGCCGCCGCGAATTCCATTGGCGGGACCGGGATACGCGGGCGCTGAACCCGGCCATGTGCAGGGCCAGTCCCAGCAGCCCGGCGATGACGAAGACATCGACTCCGAAACCGGTAGTGCGGTCGGCGAGCTCGAGCAGCAGTGCGATACCGAAGAGGACCGCGGCGACGATTGCGAACATACCGGTGAGATACCCACCCCCGGTCGGCGAAACATACAAAGCCCATCCGCGAGTCGGATGGGCTTTTCGTATGTTCTGACAAAAGCGGGTTTATTTGTGCGATAAACCGATTCGCGTGAAGGTCGCCGAACCGCTGGTCATAGGTTCGTGCAAACTGTTCGCGACCACCCCGGATCGGCTTGACCGATGTGCTCCGCGCCACGTACTTTCGGGGTTACCGACACATGTGAGCTGATCGAAGGAGGCGAGTCGGATGTCGAACAGTCCCATCGAAGGCACCCCCGACCTGCGTCACCTGGCTCACCGGACCGCCTGGGTTCCGGGTCGTGTAGCGCACGGCTTCTGAGCAGCCCTTTTCCGGCGTGCCTCGAACGCGGCCCCGGCACATTTCGATCTCTGTCACGGCCTTCGGCATGCCCGCGTGCCGTTTCGCGCTCCGGGTTCTCGGGCGGCGTCACCGAAATAGAAAGCTCCTGAAATGGCGACTAGGATTATCAGATCGACCGCGCAGCGAAATGAGGTTGTGCAATGGTAGAGGCGCGGATCACGGTCAACGGGAAAGTCACCCCGATTTCCCCGGCGGCACCCCATACCACCGTCCTGGATTTCCTGCGGGACCGCGGTTTCACCGGGAGCAAGGAAGGCTGCGCCGAGGGCGAATGCGGCGCCTGCTCGATCATGGTGGCGCGCCCCGGCGTGGAGCAGCCCACCGATTGGATCGCCATCAACGCCTGCCTGGTGCCCGTCGCCTCGCTCGACGGCCAGGAGATCGTCACCGCCGAGGGTCTCGGTGAGCTCGACGGTTCCGGCACGCCCACCGAACTGCACCCGGTGCAGAAGGAGATGGCGGTGCGCGGCGGCTCGCAGTGTGGTTACTGCACCCCGGGCTTCATCTGTTCCATGGCGTCGGAGTACTACCGGCCGACCCGTTGCGCCTCCGCGCACGCGGCCGAGGACACCGCCGAGGGCCACGATCACGAGCACGGCCCCAATGGTTTCGACCTGCACTCGCTGAGCGGAAACCTGTGCCGCTGCACCGGTTACCGCCCGATCCGCGATGCCGCCTTCGCGCTCGGCGAGCCCGAGGCCGACGACAAGTTCGCGCAGCGTCGCGAGCAGGACGCGCCCGCGCCGGTCGCCACCGAGTACTCGCAGGACGGCCGCACCTTCCGCCGTCCGGAGACCCTCGCCGAGGCCGTGCAGCTGCTGCGCGAGCGCCCCGACGCGGTGCTCGTCGCCGGTTCCACCGACTGGGGCGTCGAGGTCAATATCCGTTCGCGCCGTGCGGATTACGCGATCGCCATCGACCGCCTCCCCGAACTGCGCGGCCTGAAGGTCGAGGCCGATCACATCGAGATCGGCGCGGCCGTGCCGCTGACCGAGATCGAGCGCCGCCTCGACGGCAGCGTGCCACTGCTGGCGGAACTGTTCCCGCAGTTCGCCTCCCGCCTGATCCGCAACAACGCCACCTTCGGCGGCAACCTGGGTACCGGTTCCCCGATCGGTGACTCCCCGCCGGCGCTGCTCGCGCTGGGTGCGTCGGTGGTGCTGGCCTCCGCCGACGGTGAGCGCGAGGTCGAACTGGCCGACTACTTCACCGGCTACCGCCAGAGCGTGCGCCGGGCGGACGAGCTGATCCGCGCCGTGCGGATCCCGCTGCCGCTGGCCAAGGTGACCGCCTTCCACAAGATCGCCAAGCGGCGCTTCGACGACATCTCCAGTGTCGCGGTCGCTTTCGCCCTCGATATCGAGGACGGCGTGGTCAGCCGGGCCCGCATCGGCCTGGGCGGCGTGGCCGCCACCCCGATCCGCGCCCGCGACACCGAGGAAGCGCTGATCGGCAAGCCGTGGTCCACCGAGACCATCGAGGCCGCGGCCGCGATCCTGCAGGGCGAGGGCACGCCGATGAACGATCACCGCGCCAGCTCCGAGTACCGCGCCGCGATGCTCGGCCAGAGCCTGAAGAAGCTGTACGCGCAGACCACCGAGGCGGTGCTGTCATGAGTCATCTGTCCGAGCGTCCCGAGAAGCCGGTAGTCGGCGTCCCGATGCCGCACGAGAGCGCGTCGCTGCACGTCACCGGCACCGCGCTCTACACCGACGACCTGGTGTACCGCACCAAGGACTGCCTGCACGCCTACCCGGTGCAGGTGTTCAAGGCGCACGGGAAGATCAAGTCGCTGAACACCGACGCCGCGTACGCGGTGCCGGGCGTGGTGCGGGTGCTCACCATCGCCGACGTGCCGGGCGTCAACGACGCGGGCATGAAGCACGATGAGCCGCTGTTCCCCGAAGAGGTCATGTTCAATGGCCACGCGGTCGCGTGGGTGCTGGGCGACACCCTCGAGGCGGCCCGGCTCGGCGCCGCGGCCGTCGAGGTGGAGCTCGAGGAGCTGCCCTCGCTGATCACCGTGCGCGAGGCCATCGCGGCCGAGAGCTTCCACGGCGCCCGCCCGACCATGATCCGTGGCGATATCGATGAGGGTTTCGCCAACTCGGTGCATGTGTTCGAGGGTGAGTTCGAGTTCAAGGGCCAGGAGCACTTCTACCTCGAAACCCATTGCGCCCTGGCGCAGGTCGACGAGGCCGGGCAGATCTTCATCCAGTCCAGCACGCAGCACCCGTCCGAGACGCAGGAGATCGTGGCGCACGTGCTCGGGCTGCACAGCCACGAGGTCACCGTGCAGTGCCTGCGCATGGGTGGCGGCTTCGGCGGCAAGGAGATGCAGCCGCACGGTTTCGCGGCCATCGCCGCGCTGGGCGCGAAGCTCACCGGTCGTCCGGTTCGCCTGCGGCTCAACCGGACCCAGGACCTGACCATGTCCGGCAAGCGGCACGGCTTCCACTCCTCGTGGAAGATCGGCTTCGACGCGCAGGGCCGCATCCAGGCCCTGGACGCGACGCTGACCGCCGACGGCGGCTGGAGCCTGGACCTGTCGGAGCCGGTGCTGGCGCGCGCCCTGTGCCACATCGACAACACCTACTGGATCCCGAACGCGCACGTCGCGGGTCGCATCGCCAAGACCAATACGGTCTCCAACACCGCATTCCGCGGTTTCGGCGGTCCGCAGGGCATGATCGTGATCGAGGACATCATGGGCCGCTGCGCCCCGCTGCTGGGCCTGGATGCGGCGGAGCTGCGCGAGCGTAACTTCTACGCGCCCAACCAGACCACGCCCTACGGCCAGCCGGTCGGGCAGACCGATCGCATCGGCAAGATCTGGCACCAGGTGCAGGACAACGCCGACTGGGCCGAGCGGCAGCGCGAGATCGCGGCGTTCAACGCCTCGCACCCGAACACCAAGCGCGCCTTGGCGATCACGAACATCAAGTTCGGCATCTCGTTCAACCTGACCGCCTTCAACCAGGGCGGTTCGCTGGTGCTGATCTACAAGGACGGCTCCGTCCTGATCAACCACGGCGGCACCGAGATGGGCCAGGGCCTGCACACCAAGATGATGCAGGTGGCCGCGACCACGCTCGGTATCCCGCTACACAAGGTGCGGCTGGCGCCGACGCGAACGGACAAGGTGCCCAACACCTCCGCGACCGCGGCCTCCTCGGGCGCGGACCTCAACGGCGGCGCCATCAAGAACGCCTGTGAGCAGCTGCGCTCGCGGCTGGTCCAGGTCGCCGCTACCCAGTTGGGCGGCAACGCTTCCGACATCCGCATCATCGACGGTGTCGCAACGCTTTTGGGCAGCGACAAGACCCTCGACTGGGACACGCTGGTGCACACCGCGTACTTCCAGCGGGTGCAGCTGTCGGCCTCGGGCTTCTACCGCACCGAGGGCCTGCACTGGGACGCCAAGATCTTCCAGGGCTCGCCGTTCAAGTACTTCGCCTACGGCGCGGCCGCGACCGAGGTCGAGGTGGACGGGTTCACCGGCGCCTACAAGATCCGCCGCGTCGACATCGTGCACGATGTGGGCGACAGCCTCTCGCCGCTGATCGACATCGGTCAGGTCGAGGGCGGGTTCGTGCAGGGCGCGGGCTGGCTGACGCTGGAGGACCTGCGCTGGGACACCAGCGACGGCCCCAACCGCGGCCGGTTCCTGACCCAGGCGGCCAGCACCTACAAGCTGCCGTCCTTCTCGGAGATGCCCGAGGAGTTCAATGTGACGCTGCTCGAGGACGCCACCGAGGAGGGCGCGGTCTACGGCTCCAAGGCCGTCGGCGAGCCGCCGCTCATGCTGGCCTTCGCGGTGCGCGAGGCGCTGCGGCAGGCCGCCGCCGCGTTCGGGCCGGAGGGCACCAGCGTCGATCTGGCGTCACCCGCGACGCCGGAGGCGGTGTACTGGGCCATCCAGGGCGCGCTCCGCGGTGACGTGGCCGCCAAGGCGCTCACCAACGGGCACGCCGGGAATGTCAACGGCCACAACGGCAATGGCAGCAACGGCCACGCCAATGGCAATGGCAGCAACGGCAACGGCGTCGCCGTCGGCACGACCGCGCTGAGCGGAGTCTGACATGACCTGGGTGGCCGCGGTCGAACGGTTACGAGCCCGCCGGGAACCCGGCGTGCTGGTGACCGTCGCGACCGTGCGCGGTCACGCGCCCCGCAAGCCGGGGGCGAAACTGGTTGTGGGACAGACCGAATCGTGGGGCTCGATCGGTGGCGGCAATATCGAGGCCGTCGCCATCGATCGGGCCCGCGAGCTCATGGCCGCGCCGCACGCGGAGGCGGAGCTGATGGATTTCGCGTTGAACGACAAGGTCACCAACCGGCACGGGGTGCAGTGCTGCGGCGGCGCGGTCAGCGTGCTCTTGGAACCGCTGCCGGTGGTGCCGGCCGTGGCCATCTTCGGGGTCGGGCACGTCGGCTACGAGCTGGCCCGCATCCTGGCCCGCCAGGACCTGGACCTGCACCTGATCGACACCCGGCCCGAGCAGCTCAGCGAGGAACGCCTTGCCGTGCTGGCGGATTCGGTCGCGCAGGTGCACGTGCACCGCCCGCTCATGCTGCCCGAGGAAGTGATCGCGGAACTGCCGCGGGGCACCCATGTGCTGATCATGACCCACGATCACGCCGAGGATGCCGCGCTGTGCGACACCGCCTTGCGCACAGACCATCTCGGCTCCATCGGTCTGATCGGCTCGGCAGCCAAATGGGTGCGGTTCCAGAAGAAGCTGGCCACCGAGGGCGGCTTCGATGAAGCCACCATCAACCGGATCAAGACCCCGATCGGGCTGCCGGATATCACCGGCAAGGAGCCCGCGATCATCGCGATCAGCGTGGCGGCGGATCTGATGCTCATCTGGCAGAAGGAAACCGCCAACCGCATGGCCTAGCGCAGGTGGGCGGTGTCGTTGAGCGAACGCACGCCGGCGCTTCCGTCGGCGTGGTACGCGACCTCCGAGAGGGAGGCCGCCGCCAACTCCATTCGGAACAGCGACTCGGGCGGCGCGCCCAGCGCCAGCCGCACCAGCGTCCGCAGCGGCGCGACGTGAGAGACCACCAGTACCCGTTGCCCCGGGAACTGCGTCAATAACTTGTCTCGCGACCATTCGACGCGGCGGGTCACCGAGTCCAGCGATTCGCCGGTGCCGCCCGGTATCGCGGCCGGTGAGACCAGCCATTCCGCCAGCTCGTCCGGATAGCGTTCGCGGATCTCGGCGAACGTGAGCCCTTCCCACACACCGAAATCCGCCTCCCGCAGTCCCGCGGCCAGCTGGACGTTGAGACCCAGTTTCCCGGCGGCGGCCTCGGCGGTCTCCCGGCAGCGGCGCAGCGGCGAGGACACCACCGCATGCACCGCACCGTATTCCGCCAGCCGGGCGGCGACGGCATCGGCCTGCCGCCGCCCGGTTTCGGACAGGGCCGGATCCGATCCGCCGCTGCCGGAGAAGCGCCGCTCCGGTGTCAGCGCCGTCTCACCGTGCCGCAACAACACCAGCGTGGTGGGCTCCCCGTCCGCGAATGTCATGCCGGCACTTCGTCCTTCGCGACTCGCTGGGCCTTGGTGACGAGATGATTGCCGAGCACCAGATAGTCGATCTCGGTGCCCAGGAAGCAATTCAGCGCGTCCGCCGGGGTGCACACGATCGGTTCGCCCGCCACATTGAACGAGGTATTGATCAGACACGGCACATCGGTGAGGGCGGTGAAGCGGCGCAAGAGTGCCGCCAGGCGCGGGGTATCGCCATCGGTGATGGTCTGCACCCGGGACGTGCCGTCCACATGCGTCGCGCCCGGGATCACGTCCCGGAACTCCGGCCGCACCGGGAACACGAAAGTCATGTAGGGAGAACGGGTTTTGCGACCCATCTCGAAGACCTTGGGAGCGTCCGACTCCAGCACCAGCGGTGCGAAGGGCCGGAACGGCTCACGGTGCTTGACCCGGGTGTTGATGACGTCCTTGATATCCGGGAACTTCGGGTTGGCCAGGATGCTGCGGTGGCCCAAAGCCCGTGGGCCGTGCTCGATCCGGCCCTCGTACCACCCGATGACGACCTTCTCGGTGAGCAGCTTCGACACCTGATCGACGACCTCGTCATCGTCGAGCCTGGTCCAGCCCACACGGTCGCCGAACTCCCGCAACGCCGCCTCGATGGCCGCGTCGTCATATTCCGGTCCGAGATAAGGGGTTACGCGCGGCGCGGGCCGGGGCTTGCCCGCCGTGTCCGGGTGGTTCAGCCAGGCGTACGCGGCCGCGCCGATCACGATGCCGGTGTCGCTGGCTCCGAAACTCACCGCCATGTCCTCGAACCACGAGCCCTCAAACAGCGGAGTGTTGTTGAGGCAGTTCAATGCCACCCCGCCCTCGAACAGCAACTGCTGCCTCAGGTCGGTCTTGCCCTCGAGCGCTCGAAGCTGGTGGCGCGTAACGATGGTCAGCATTTCCTGGGCCGCCGCGGCCACCCGGGCCTGGTACTCGAGCGTGTCCTCGAAGGGGCCGAAATACTGCTCGAACAGCGGGTCCAGGCTGCGCGGGTTGTCCGTCTCCAGCGGCCTGCGGAACGAGTACCGGCCGTGCGAGTGCAGTTGGACGAGATCCTCGACGAACGGATTCGGTACCGGCGGCCGGGCGTAGCCGGACAGTCCCATCACCTTGTACTCGTCGTTGTTCGGCACGAAGCCCAGGAAGCGGGTGATGGCGCTGAACAGCATGCCGATCGAGTTCTCCGCGCCGATCGTCGATTCGTCGAAGACACGGATCCGGCCGTCGCGGATCTCACCCATGACCGACGAGAACCGTTCCGCGCGACCATCACTCACCAGGAACGCGCTGTCCTTCATCCCGGCCAGGTAGTAGCCGGTCATGGCGTGGGCGAAGTGGTGCGGCACGAACACCACCCGGTCCGGATCCGGCGTGAACCCGGTGCGCGCGGCGAAGTCGGCCAGGATGGCCTCCGGGCTCACCACCTCGGCGGCCAGATTGCGGATGGTGCGCAGCAATTGCTGCCGCGCAACGGAATTCATCGGCGCGGCGGAGATATCGGCCAGCAGTTGGTCCACCACCTCGGCGTCCCACCGCCAGGGAATGGCGATGAGATCGATATCGGAGAAGCCCAGCCCGGCCTGCTCGAGACACCACCGCACCGATTCGACCGGGAAGTCGGTGGTCTTCTTCTCCCGATTGAGCCGCTCCTCCTCGACCGCGGCGACCAGTTCGCCGTCGATCAGCAGCGCGGCCCCGGCGTCATGGCCCATGAGGTAGTGCTTGTCCCGGCCGACCGCGCCGAAGTTCTCAGCGAAGAACTCCGAGACGCGGCTGAATCCGTTGCAGGCCAAGACGATCATCAATATTTCCTTCCGTGCCGAGAATGAGGTCGCGGACAATCGCGCCGGCGGCGGGTGCCTGGCACAGGCCCTGGCCGGAGAATCCGGCCGCATAGACGAAGGGGCGCTGGGGATCGCGCCCGATGAACGGCACCCCGTCCGGGCTGACGTCGAGGTCACCGCTCCACCCGTGGTCGATGCGCTGCCCCGCCAGGGCCGGATAGGTGGCGGCGAGCTGCCGCGATACCCGCTCGCGCCAGGCCTCCCGGGTCTCGTCCGGGCCGGGGCGGCCCATGCCGATCAGAATCCGGTCACCCCAGGAGCGAATCCGCAGGCTGGACGGGTGCAAGGTCATCGGAATCGCGGCGGGCCCGGCCGCGGCGGGCGCGTCGGTGAGCAGCAGGTCCACGGGGTAGGTGGTCACCGGGAGGTCCACGCCTGCCAGGGCGGCGACCGTGTCCGCCCACGGCCCGGCCGCGCAGACGATGGTGTCGGCGCGGATGGTTCCGGCGGAGGTGTGCACGAGCCCGTCGGGATCGATCGCGGTGACCGCCGTTCCGGTGCGCAGCACGGCGCCGGCCCGCTCGGCCGTCGCGGCGAAGGCGCGCACGATCGCCGCGGGATCACAGGAGTACGCCTCGGGCGACCAGGCCGCCGCCACAATGGAATTCGGGTCGAGCAGCGGGTTGCGGCGGGCCGCCTCGGCGGCGGTCACGAGTTCGACCTCGACCCCCGCGGCGTGCTGCCCGGACCGCTCCCGCTGGAAGTCCTCCACCTGATGCTCGTCGGTGAACAACACCAGGAAGCCGACCCGGTCCAGGCCCAGATCGATTCCGCTCCGCTTGGCGAGGGCGTGATACGCCGCGAGGCTGCGCACCGCGAGCTCGCCCACCAGGGCGCTGTCCGGAAAGTAGGTCCGGACCACACCGGCCGTGGTGCCGGACGCTCCGGAGCCCAGCTCGCCGCGGTCGAGCAGGACGGTGCCGACTCCGGCCTCGGCCAGTTGGGCTGCGATCGAGGTGCCGATGACGCCGCCGCCGATGACCAGGACCTCCGTGCGCTCGCTCATGACTGCCGTCCGACCTCGGCCGGGCGCTGCTGGCGCAGGTGGTCGCCGCTGTCCCACGGGTACAGGTGCAGATTCCAGCCGCCCAGGGTGTTGACGTAGAGCGCCAGCTGGCTCGCCACGGCCAGGAAGTCGTCGCGGTCGAGCTGGTCGAGGCAGGCCAGGAACCGCTGGGTGAAGGCCCACAGCGGCTCCAGGCCGCAGTAGCCGAGGAACTCGGCCGGAACGCCGACCAGCAGCCGCGTCATGTGTCGCAGCGAATCCATCGGCATGCCCTGCACCGCGGCGCGGACCAGGCCGCCGTAGGAGGCGTACCCGAGCGGGCGGGTCTCGCCGTTGACGAACAGCAGGGTGGGCAGCACGGTGTCGAAACTGCCCGCGCCCGAGGGGATCAGGCCCCGGTGCAGATCGGCCAGCTCGGCCGGTTCGGTCAGCCAGATCAGCTCGGTCTCGGCGTGCACATCGTGGATCAGCCGGTTGGCGTCCGCGTCGGCGGCGGTCAGGTGCGGAATCCGATGTCCGCCTTCGGTTCCCGCCTTGCGCACCTCGACCAGGATCGGCTGCTTGGTCGAATACACCGAATCCCACACGGCCTGACCGGCTTCCAACAGGACGGCGACGTCCTCGTCCCGGATGCGCCCGACGGGTGCGGCGGGCATCGGCTCGGTCAGCGTGCCGTACTTGATGCCCAGATGCTGGAGCGCGGACAGGAATACCGTGCCGTCGGGCGCGTCGCGGCGGTCCGCGATCTTCTCCGCGGCGGGCACGTGCAGCAGCGAGGGGATCGGCGCCACGTGGTACAGGTGCTGACCGGCGACCAGGGCGTGACCCTGCAGGCTGCGGTAGGGCAGGGCCTCCCACAGTGCGTCGGCCAGTTCCGGGTTGCGGCCGTCGAGTTCGGCGGTCACGGTGAGACCCAGTTCGGGCCAGGCGATCTCGATTTGACGTAGCGACGACTTCGCATGGCTCTGCGACGACTCTGCCAAGGTGTTCTCCTTCATTGCGATATCGCCCGCCGCTAGGCCTGCGCGAAGTGGTCGCGCACGGAATCGACCTGCTTGGCCATCATGTCGATGATGGTTTCGACGACCTCGGTGTCGGCGTCCGCGGCGATGGTCAGCTCGCGGGTCCAGTCGAAGAAGCAGCGGTTGGGGTCATTGGTGATCGGCCGTACGCGAATGGTGCCCAGGTAACGCTGCACGCCCATGGTCGGCTCGATGGAGCGATAGGACTGCAGCCGCTTCTCCTCGTCGCGCCCGCAGACCTCCTGCTGGACCAGGCCGTCGCTGAACACCAGCGTGAAGTTGTAGAGCGACGGAACCCGTTCCGGCCCACCGTCTCCGACCCAGTGCACATCCTTGGCCGCGGGTCCGGACACGATCGACACCAGCCGCAGCGCGTCGCGGACCGTGGTCCAGACCGTGTCCGGATCGGCGTCGACGACACTCGAGTGGTACATCGTGTGCTTCCGCTGGATGGCCACGAAAACTCCTTGTCCGGCAACGTAATTGCCTCGGCTCTGCAGACTTCGCAATGAAGTACACAGGCGGCCGGACGGCAGCGGCCAGGCGTGGAAGCCACGAAACGGGGCCAAGGTCACAGTGTGGATTTCGTATACTTATACGAGAGTGAGACCGCGTCGAAAGGCGTTGTGCGGCAATAAGAATCAAATGCTTCGCCGAAATGATCCACGGCCTGGCAAACCGGTGGCGGCGCAGGCGATCGGGCAAGGTCCGTTCGGCAATGTCCATGTCGGGGCCCACTCCACTCGGTGGATGGCTCCCGCCTGTCGCACGACAGTTACCCTGCAGATTTCGCCGAGCGAACCGGGCCGTAATGGGGTATTTTCCCACTCTCGGCAGCCGAAGAATTCCACATGGTTTGTTAATCCCTACGAAAACCCGGCCCCCGCCGCCATCCCTGTTCATGTCTTCTACCCCTAGCCGACACCGTCCGGTTGGCTGTGTACTCCTCATCACAAGTTGCAAAAGCAAGGGATGAGCGCCGTGGACCGCCGACCCGCCACACGGGCGGAAACAGTCGGACCGCCCGGCCCCGCATCCGGGGGAGTCCCCGCGTGATCCGTGAAGGAGTGACCGTGACCGTCAAAGAGAAGAGCCTCCAGGAGCTCGAGCGCGACTGGCTGGACGAGGCGATCAGGTTGGCCACCACCAGTGTGGCGAACGGTGGCGGTCCGTTCGGTGCCCTCGTAGCCAAGGACGGCGAGATCGTCGCGGTCGGCCACAACCAGGTCACCTCGACCCTCGACCCGACCGCCCACGGCGAGGTCAGCGCCATGCGCGCCGCCTGCAAGGTGCTGGGCACCTTCTCCCTCGAGGGCTGCGTCCTGGTCACCTCGTGCGAGCCCTGCCCGATGTGCCTGTCCTCGGCCCTGTGGGCCCGCGTGGACCGCATCATCTTCGCCGCCGACCGGCACGACGCCGCCACCGCCGGCTTCGACGACCGCGTCTTCTACGAGCTCTTCGAGGTGCGCACCGAGGGCAACTGGCCCACCACGCTCGAGCGCCTCGACCTCCCCAACCGCAACGCCCCGTTCGAGGCCTGGCTGGCCAAGACCGACCGCATCGACTACTAGCGGGTCGATACCGAGAACCCCGGGTCCATTGGGCCCGGGGTTCTTTTGTGTCCGTCAAATGATGCCGCGCCAATTGGCGATTTTTCAGCTATTGGATGATTGAGTGGATCGGGTAGGCGGACGAGGAGGAGGGGAAGCGGCGTGGTCGATGGTCCCGAAGGCTCCGCGGAACCGGCAGAGGTGCCGGTCGACTACCGGTTCACCCTGGCCAACGAGCGGACCTTCCTCGCCTGGATACGCACCGCGCTCGGCTTGCTCGCCGGTGGCGTGGCCGTGCACACCTTGGTTCAGCCGTTCCATCACTCCGGGGTGCGGCGGTTGCTGGCGATGAGCTGTCTGGTGCTGGCGTTCATGGTGGCGATCGGGGCGTATACGCATTGGCGTGATGTCGCGGCCGCCATGCGCCGGGGACTGCCGCTGCGGGATACGCCGATGGTGCCGATTCTGGCCTTCGGGATCGCGTTCGTCTCGCTCGTCGCGGCGTGGGGGATGTTGTTCCGATGACGGCGCCGACCTTTCCGGAGGAGCGGACCGCGTTGGCGTGGCGGCGTACCTCGGTGGCATCCATGGGTACGGGGGCGTTGTTTCTCAGTCATGCGGTGAGCAATGGATGGCGTGGGGCGGTGATTGCTCCGGTGTGCGCCGTGATCGCGCTGCTGTTGTTGGCGCTCATGGCATTTCGGCGCAATCGGGCGCTGCTGGGGGAGCGTGAATACGACGGGACACCGCAGATCGTGCTCACCACGGTGGTCGTGGTGAGCGTGACGGTGGTGGCCGCGGTGATCGGGTTCACCGATCCCGTGCGATAGCAGGCAGTTTCGATCCGTGCCGGGCGACCGGCCGAAAAGGAGGCAGGCAGTGAGCACAGCGACCGAACCCAGTGATTACATCATCGAGCAGCAGCAGCGGGTCACCTCGGAATTCTCCTTCGCCGACACCACCGACCAGCAGGACGCCGACCGCGGGTTCATCGCGGCGCTCGAGCCCGGCGTGGTGCGGGACGCCGATGGAAACGTGGTGTGGGACAACGACTCCTATGACTTCCTGAAGGGTTCCTGCCCGTCCTCGGTGAACCCGAGCCTGTGGCGGCAGTCCGGGCTGAACATCCGGCAGGGCCTCTACGAGGTGACCGAGGGGATCTATCAGATCCGCGGCCTGGACCTGTCGAACATGACCATGATCGAGGGCAAGACCGGCGTGATCGTGATCGATCCGCTCATCTCCGCGGAGACGGCGAAGGCGGGCCTCGAGCTGTACCGCGCCCACCGCGGCGACCGGCCGGTCACCGGCCTCATCTACACCCATTCCCACGTCGACCATTTCGGTGGCGCGATGGGTGTGACCACCGAGGCCGACGCCGAATCCGGGCGCTGCCCGGTGATCGCGCCCGCCGGTTTCCTCGAGCACGCCGTCGCCGAGAACATCTATGCCGGAACGGCAATGGCGCGCCGGGCCGCCTACATGTACGGGGCGGCGTTGCCGCGCGGGCCGCACGGCACCGTGGGATCGGGTCTGGGACAGACGACTTCGACCGGCACCGTCACGCTGATCGCGCCTACTCTGGACATCACCGAGACCGGGCAGGAGGAGACGATCGACGGGGTGCGCATCGTCTTCCAGATCACCCCCGGCACCGAGGCGCCCTCGGAGATGAACTTCTACTTCCCCGACCATCGCGCCCTGTGCATGGCCGAGAACGCGACGCACACCCTGCACAATCTGCTGACCCTGCGCGGCGCGCTGGTGCGTGACCCGCACGTGTGGGCCCAGTACCTGACCGAGTCGATCAACCTGTTCGGCTACGAGTCCGACGTAGTGTTCGCCTCCCATCACTGGCCCACCTGGGGCACCGAGCGGCTGGTGGAATACCTTGCCCTGCAACGGGATCTGTACGGCTACCTGCACGACCAGACGCTGCGCAAGCTCAACCAGGGCTATGTCGGCAGTGAGATCGCCGAGGCGATCGAGTTGCCGCCGGCGCTGACCGCGGCCTGGAGCACGCACGGCTACTACGGTTCGGTCAGCCACAATGTGAAGGCCATCTACCAGCGCTACATGGGCTGGTTCGACGGCAATCCGGCGCACCTGTGGGAGCATCCGCCGGTCGAATCCGCCAAGCGCCATGTGGAATTCATGGGCGGCGCGGACGAGGCGCTGCGCAAGGCGCGCGTCTCCTTCGACAATGGCGACTACCGCTGGGTGGCGCAGGTGCTCAACTACGTCATCTTCGCCGACCCGTCCAACGCGGCGGCCAAGACCCTGCTGGCCAGCACCTACGAACAGCTCGGCTACGGCGCGGAGAACGCCACCTGGCGCAACTTCTTCCTGATGGGCGCCTACGAACTGCGCAACGGCAAGGTCGGCACCCCGACCAAGGCCAGCTCGCCGACCATGATGGCGGCGCTGACCATCGAGCAGGTCTTCGACGCCATGGCGCTGCGCTTGGACGGCCCCAAGGCTTGGCACGAGAAGGCCGTCAGCGACTGGGTTTTCACCGATGAGAAGCGCACGCATCGCCTCGAACTGCGCAATGGCGTTCTCATCCATTTCGACCGGCGCGATGGCGACAAGCTCCCGCCCGCCGATGTCACCTTCACCCTCACCCGCCCGACCCTGATCGGCGTCCTGCTGGCGGGTCAGGATCTCGGCGCGGCCGTGCAGTCCGGGGCGATCACCATCGACGGCGACGCCCAGAGCTTCGCGAAGCTCGCCGCCCTCTTCGACGAGCCCGACCCGGATTTCGCCATCGTCACCCCCGAATAGGCGAGGCGCGTACCCCGCGAGCGTCATGACGTACGTCATTCGACGCTCGCGGGGCCGCTCGCCGGGTGCCTAGCTTCGCACGGATACCCAACTATGAAAGGGATTCCTGCGATGCCTACCACCTTCAAGCTCGGCGGCGAGCTCGATGTGAGTCGAATCGGTTACGGCACAATGCGTTTGGCGGATCAAGCGCCCGGTTTCGACGATGCGGTGCTGCACGTCTGGCGGGCGCCCGCCGATCGGAAGAGCGCGATCGCATTGCTGCGGCGGGCGGTCGAGGCTGGGGTGAACCTCATCGATACCGCCGATGCGTACGGGCTCGGTGAGAGCGAGGAGCTGATCGCCGAGGCGCTGGCGCCTTATCGCGAGGATGTGGTGATCGCGACCAAGGTCGGCGCGGTGCATCCGTCGCCGACCGAATGGCTGTCGCTGGGGCATCCGGCGTATCTGCGGCAGCAGGCCGAATTGTCCTTGCGGCGGCTGCGAACCGATCACCTCGATCTCTTGCAGCTGCATCGGGTCGATTCGGCCTATCCGCTGGCCGATCAGGTCGGCGCGCTGCGCCAGCTGGTCGACGAGGGCAAGGCGCGGCTGATCGGGTTGTCCGAGGTCGGCGTCGAGGAGATCCGGGCGGCGGCGGAGATCACGCCCATCGCCAGCGTGCAGAACCTCTACAACCTCACCCACCGGGTCGCCGAGGATGTCGTGGAATACACCGCCGCGCAAGGCATCGCGTTCCTGCCCTGGTTCCCGCTGGGGTCGGGTGCGCACGCCGGGGCCGATGGCGTGCTCGCGGAAATCGCCGCCGAACTCGACACGACGCCGGTGCAGGTGTCGCTGGCGTGGTTGCTGCACCGCTCGCCGACCATGCTGCCGATTCCGGGCACCTCCGCCGCGGAGCATCTCGAGCAGAACATCGCCGCGGCGCGGATCCGGCTGTCGGACAGTCAGTTCGAGCGGCTCTCGGCGATCGCCGCACCGTGAGTACGTCACGGTCCATCCCCGACTACGTCACGGTCGCCGTCAGCTGACAGATGTGGCGGCAGGGGTCCGGGAACGAGAGTTGAAGCCGCACAAGGTGCAGCAACGCTTTCGAAGGGACAAGGACATGATCGACATTCGACGCATCGGCAAGCGGCGCGGCGCCCGGGCCATCGCGGCGGTCACCGCCGCGGTGGCGGCCGGCAGCCTGGCGGTGGCCTGCACCGCGAGCACCGTCACCCACGCCGGACCGAACGAGGACGCGCCGAAGCCGACCGTGGTGCTGGTGCACGGCGCGTTCGCGGACGGCTCGAGCTGGAACGATGTCATCGACAAGCTCCGCAAGGACGGGTATCCGGTGGTGGCCGCGGCGAATCCGCTGCGCGGTCCGGCCTCCGACGCCACCACGCTGAAGGGCCTGATCAGCCACATCAACGGACCCGTGGTGCTGGTCGGGCACTCCTACGGCGGTTCGGTCATCAGCGCGGCCGCGGCGGGCAACGACCAGGTGAAGAGCCTGGTCTACGTCGCGGCCTTCCTGCCCGCGCCCGGTGAGACCGCGCTCGAGCTGACCAACAAGTTCCCCGGCACCACCCTGCCCGGCACCCTCGACCCGGTCCCCTTCACCGGCCCGGACGGCAGCACCGGCACGGATCTGTACATCCAGCAGGCCAAGTTCCACGATCAGTTCGCCGCCGACGTGCCCGCCGACCGCGCCGCCCTGGCCGCCGCCTCGCAGCGTCCGATCCTGCAGACCGCGCTGGAGGAGAAGGCGACCGTGGCGGCGTGGACCGACAAGCCCAGCTGGGATGTGGTCACCACCCAGGACCTCAATATCCCGGTCGCGGCCCAGCGGTTCATGGCCGAGCGGGCGCACGCGCAGGTCACCGAGGTCGCCGCCTCGCATTCGGTCGCCGTCTCGCACCCGGATCTGGTCGCCGGCGTGATCGAGCGGGCCGCCCAGAGCTCCGCCCACTGAACCGCACTCCGCCCACTGACACGAAAAGCATTCGAGGAGAACACGATCATGGATCTGAAGCTGGAAGTAATCGTCCTGCCCGTCGCCGATGTCGACCGCGCGAAAGCCTTCTACGTCGAGCGGCTCGGCTTCCGTCTCGACGCCGATTTCCCCGTGGACGAGGGCTACCGCGTCGTACAGGCCACCCCGCCCGGATCGGAATGCTCGATCATCTTCGGCACCGGCGTCACCGCGGCCGCGCCCGGCTCGGTGCAGGGCCTGCATCTGATCGTCACCGATATCGAGAAGGCCGTGGCGGAGCTGACCGAACGCGGGATCACGGTCGAGGGACCGTTCCACGACGCGACCGGCGCCTTCCACCACGCCGGGGCGAAAGACCGTGTGCCGGGCGCGCATCCGGAGCGCCGCAGCTACGGTTCGTTCGCGGCCTTCACCGACCCCGACGGCAATTCCTGGTTCCTGCAGGAAATTACCCAGCGCGCGCCGGGCCGCTGATCCGATGAGCGAGGGTGAACCCATGTCAGACAACGAAACTCGAATCTACGACATCGTGGTGATCGGCGCCGGGCCGGTCGGTGAGAATGTCGCCGACCGGACCCGCGCGGCCGGACTGAGCACGGTGATCGTCGAATCCGAACTGGTCGGCGGCGAATGTTCCTACTGGGCTTGCGAACCCAGCAAGGCGCTGCTGCGGCCCGTCCTGCTCTACGGCGAGGCCGCCCGCTTCCCCGGTGTCGGCGGCGCGGTCACCGGACCGCTCGACGCGGAAGCGGTGCTGAAGCATCGCGACCGCATGTCGGCCGACTGGAACGACCGGGACCAGGTCGACTGGCTCGATTCGGCGCGGATTGATCTCGTGCGCGGCCACGGCCGTCTTGACGGGCCGCGGCGGGTGACCGTCCACACTCCTGAAGGCGGCATCGTGCGGCTCGCCGCCCGGCACGCGGTGGCGGTGTGCACCGGCACGTCCGCGGCTCTCCCGCCGCTGCCGGGCCTGGATGCGTTGCGGCCGTGGACGAGTCGCGAGGCAACCAGCGCCCGCGAGGTGCCCGACCGGCTCGCGATTCTCGGGGCGGGCGTGGTCGCGGTCGAAATGGCCACCGCCTGGCGAGGATTGGGCGCGCAGGTCACGCTCATCGCCCGCGAATCCCGGCTGCTGGGCCGCGTCGAGGCCTTCGCCGCGGACCTGGTCGCCGATCGGCTCCGGGAGGCCGGTGTCACGCTGCACCTGGGCACCACCATCGACACGGCCGAACGCGCGGGCGGGCCCGATGACGCTGTCCACATCAGCCTTGCCGACGGCACGCGACTGGTCGCCGACGAACTGCTGCTCGCGACCGGGCGTGCGCCGCGCACCGAGGACATCGGGCTGGAAACCGTCGGCCTGACGCCGGGGGAATGGCTCGGCGTGGACGACTCCTATGCCGTGACCGCCGTCGATGGTGAGTGGCTGTATGCGGTCGGCGACGTGAATCGCCGTGCGCTGCTCACCCATCAGGGCAAATACCAGGCGCGAATCGCCGGGGCCGTCATTGCCGCCCGGGCGCGTGGGCTGACGCTGGACACCGGGCGCTGGGGTGCGCACGCGGGGACCGCTGACCTCGAGGCGGTTCCCCAGGTGGTCTTCACCGATCCGGAGATCGCGGCGGTCGGCCTCACCACCGAGGATGCCGCGCGGGCCGGACGGGTAGTGGATGTGGTCGATTACGAGATCGGCCGGGTCGCGGGCGCGATCCAACACGATCCCGGCTATCGGGGGCACGCCCGCGTGCTCATCGATCCGGAGCGCCGGGTGATCGTCGGCGCCACCTTCGCCGGAGCGGGCGTCGCCGAACTGCTGCACTCGGCCGCCATCGCCATCGCCGGTGAGGTCCCGATCGACCGGCTGTGGCATGCGGTTCCGTCATTCCCCACCATCAGCGAGGTCTGGCTTCGGCTGCTGGAAACCTATCGCGATCAACGGGTCTGACGCCGCTGGTAGGGTGGTTTCGTGCTCATCGAGGAAGTCGACAGAATCTAGCCGCCAGTCGAAGGCGGCGCATTTCCTCACACCGGCGCGATTTCCACATATCCGCGCCCTCGCGCCTTCGTCTGCTTTCCGCATCCTCACGAATTCACGCGGCCCGCTCGTTCTCGAGCAGGAAAGAGTCGACGACCCATGTCTACATCCATGCCCTCTGCCATCACCTTGCAAAATCTGTCCTTCGAATGGCCCGACGGGAGTATCGCGCTCGCCGGGCTCACCGGGACCCTGACCGCCGGGCGCACCGGCCTGGTCGGCCGCAACGGCGCCGGTAAATCGACGCTGTTGCGGCTGATCGCCGGAATCCTGACGCCCAGCTCCGGGCGTATCGAAACCAGCGGTGAGGTGGGGTATCTCCCGCAGACGCTCACCCTGGGCCGGGAGGAGACCATCGCGCAATTGCTGGGTATCGCGGGCAAACTCGCGGCCCTGCGCGCGATCGAATCCGGCGACACCGCCGAGAAACACTTCGAAACGATCGGCGACGACTGGGACATCGAATCCCGCGCCGATGAGATGCTGCACGAAATAGGGTTCGGCGCAGCGGATCTCGATCGCAAAGTCGGCGAGATCTCCGGCGGTGAAGCGGTTCTCATCGCCATCACGGGGCTGCGCATCCGGCGCACCCCGATCACCCTGCTCGACGAGCCGACCAACAATCTCGACCGCGAAACCCGTGCCAAGCTCACCGAATTCGTGGACACCTGGCCGGGCACCCTGGTGGTGGTCAGTCACGACCTCGAGCTGCTCGAGCACATGGACGCCACCGCGGAACTGCACGGCACGACACTGGAGGTGTTCGGCGGGTCCTACAGCGCCTGGAAGCAGCACGTCGAGCAGCAGCAGGCGGCGGCCGAACAGGCGGCCCGCACCGCCGAACAAGCGCTGAAAGTCGAGAAGCGGCAACGCATCGAGGCCGAGACCAAGCTCGCCCGCCGCGAGCGCACCGCCCGAGCGACGCAGCGGGACGGGGGTATTCCACGGATCCTCGCGGGCAACCGCGCCAGCAAGGCGCAAGGTTCGGCCGGGGCCATGCGCACCACCCTCGACGCGAAAGTCCGTGCGGCCCAAGAAGCCTCGAATGCCGCAGCGGCGCGGGTACGGCGCGAGGAGCACATTCATCTGGAACTGCCCGACCCGGACGTGCCGCGCAGCCGCCGCATCGCGGAACTCGGCGACGGCGAGCGGAGCATCGTCATCCAGGGGCCGGAGCGCGTCGCCCTGGTCGGCCGCAACGGTGCCGGGAAATCCACCCTGATCGAGGATCTGCTGCACGGCCGCCGTCCCGAACGCGCTGTCCTGCACACGGATCGGGTGGGTTATCTGCCGCAACGCCTCGACAATCTGGACGAGCGGGCCAGCGCGCTGGAGAACGTCCACGCGGTGGCCGTCACCGTCGCGACCGGCACGATTCGCAATCAGCTGGCCCGGTTGCTGCTGCGCGGCAGCGCGGTCGAACGCCCGGTCTCGACGCTGTCCGGCGGTGAGCGCTTCCGAGTGTCACTGGCGCGCTTGCTCTTCGCCGATCCGCCGGCGCAGTTGCTGATCCTCGACGAGCCGACCAACAACCTCGATATCGCCAGCGTCGATCAGCTGGTCGAGGCGCTGGTCGACTACCGCGGCGCGATTCTCGTGGTCAGCCACGACCATCCGTTCCTGCGCCGGATCGGCGTCGATATGGTGCTCGAGCTCGAAGCAAGCGGCCGCATCCACCGGCGGGACACGCTGTAGCAGCGTTGTAGAACATGAGAATGCCGGGCCCGCTGATGTTTTCGCGGGTCCGGCATCGGTTCTGTCGAATTCAGAGGTGGTCGGCGTCGATAATGGCCTGGGCGAACGGATGCGGGGCCTCCTGCGGGACATTGTGTCCGATGCCGTCGAGCACGCGGTGCTCGTACTTGCCGGTGAACTTGGCGCGATAGCCCTTCCCGTCCTTGGCCGGGCCGTCGAAATCGCTGCTGATCGTGATGGCGGGCACGGAGATCGCCGGACCGGTCGCCAGCCGCTGCTCGTACGAATCGTATTGCGGCTCACCGGGAGCCAGGCTCAACCGCCACCGGTAGTTCGAGATGACGATCGCGACGTGATCGGGATTGTCGAAGGCGGCGGCGCTGCGGTCATAGGTGGCGTCGTCGAACTTCCAGGCGGGGGAGGCGCGCTGCCAGATGAGCTTGTCGAAATCGTGGCGGTTGCGCTCGTAGCCCAGGCGACCGCGCTCGGTGGCGAAGTAGTACTGGTACCACCAGCCGAGTTCGGCCTCCGGTGCGAGCGGCTGCTGCTGGGCCGCCTGCTGGGTGATGATGTAGCCGCTCACCGCCACCATCGCCTTGACCCGCTCGGGCCACAGGGCGGCGATGATATCGACCGTGCGTGCGCCCCAATCGAATCCGCCGAGCACCGCCTTGTCGATCTGCAAGGCATCCATGAAGTCGACGATGTCGCGGGCGATGGCCGACTGCTGACCGTTGCGGACGGTGTCGGGAGAGCGGAAGGTAGTCGTGCCGTAGCCGCGCAGGAACGGGACCAGCACTCGGTAACCGGCGTCGGCCAGCTGCGGCGCGACATCGACGTAGCTGTAGGCGTCGTAGGGCCAGCCGTGCAGGAGGATCACGGGCTGGCCGGTGCTGGGACCGAATTCGGCGTAGCCGATATTGAGCACGCCCGCGTCGATCTGCTTGATCGGGCCGAGGGAGGTGTGTGCGCCGGATCCGGCGCGCAGGTCCGCACCGGCGGCCGTGGTGGCGGGAGCGGGGGTGGCCTTGGTTTCGGTCGTGCACGCGGTCAGGGTGACCGCGGCCAGGCCCGCGGCGAGGGCGCCGCCGAGAAGTCTTCTGCTGAAATCCATGCCCTCGACGCTAGGAATCGGCCCGGCCCGGCGGCGAGCGTCGAATGACGTAATCGGTGTCGCCCGGTTACGTCATCCGACACCGGTCATGCGGCCGGATCGTCCGCCGGGGGCAGCAGCGCCGCGAGATCGCCGCGCGAACTGATCCCCAGCTTCGGGAAAATCCGGTGCAGATGCGTGCTGACCGTCCGATGCGACAGGTACAGCCGCTGCCCGATCTCCCGGTTGGTCAATCCCTGCGCCGCCAGCTGCGCGATGCTCAACTCGTGCGGGGTGAGCTGATCGCGGGCGTCCGGATTCCGGTTCGGACTCGACTCGCCCGCGCTGCGCAGTTCCAGGCGGGCCCGCTCACTCCACGCCGTGAAGCCCAGGGCATCGAAAGTCTCACGGGCCGTGCGCAAATGGGTGCGGGACTCCACCACCCGGCGCTGCCGCCGCAGCCATTCGCCGTAGGCCAGATGCAGGCGGCCGCGTTCGGCGGGCCAGCCGGTGAGATCCGCCTCGAGAGCTTCGGCGAACAGCTTCTCGGCATCATCACCCGCCAGTACCGCCCGGGCGTAGCGCAACCCGATGTGCAGGGCGGGCGACGACGTGGACGCGGCCACCGGCTCCACGTCACGAAGCAGGTCGCGCAGGGCATCGGTCTGCCCGGCGCGGACCGCGGCCTCGGCGAGTTCGGCGAGGAAGGACGCGTGCGTCGACAGCGAATAGGACGGGTCGCGCGGATCGTGCAGGCGGGCCAGATCGGTGAAGGCATCGTCGAATCGGCCCTCGCCCAGCGCGATCAGCCCCCGGGTGAGCAGCACCTTGCCCAGCACCGGCCGGGAGCCGGCCGCGAGACCGACGCGTTCGGCGTCCGTCGCGAGCGCCGCGGCCTGCGGATAGTCGCCACGCAGCGCCGCGATCTCGGCCTGGATCGCGACGACCGACGCATGCATGAAGGTCTGCTGGGTCTCCAGGGCGAAGGCCGCGGACTCGGCCGCGATGGGTGCGGCGGTGGCGAGGTCACCGACCCGCACCAGGCCCCAGGCCTGGATCGCGAGGGCACGGGTCAACAGCCCGAGCCGGCCGGACGACCGGAATCCGGCCGCGGCCGCGGTGGCGAAGTGCACGGAGAGGTCGAAGGCGCCGACCTGGTGTGCCGCGCTGCCGAGCAGATGATCGACCTCCGGATCGCGTCCGGTGGTCGCGGCGAGCACCCGCAAGTGACCCAGGACCTGCTCGCCGCGCTCGAACGGAGCCACGATCGAGTCGACCGCGAGCTTCCGCGGGTCGCCGTCGGGAACACCGAAGGTGTCGGCTACGGCGAGCACCGCGCGCCGGATATCGGGACCGGGTTCGGACCAGTAGCACCGCATGGCCGCGCCCCAGAGGATGCGCAGCGCCGAATCGGTATACCCGTCGGCGGCGACGGAGGCGGCGAGTGCGGCCAATTCGCCTATGTGCGAAGGATTCTCGCGCATGCCGTCCTCGAAACCGCTGAGGATCCAGTTCGCCGTGGCCTGCTGTCCGCTCGTGAGCGGCAGGGTGCGTGCGGTGTCGACCAGTCGTTCGACCGTCTTCCGCTGACCGGAATCGACCGCCAGTTCCGCCGCGCGCAGCAGGCGATCCGCGCGCCGGCCCGGCGTGGCGCTGAGCGCGGCCGCGCGCTCCAGGGCGGCGATCGCGCCGCCGCGGTGCCGGGACCGTTCGGCAGCCTGTTCGAGGGCGGTAGCCACGTCCTCATCGGCCCCGGCCACGCCCGCCGCCCGATGCCACACCTGGCGATCCGGTGACTCGGCGAGCGTCTCGGCCAATGCCAGATGGGCACGGCGTCGCTGCTCGGCCGTGGCCGAGGCCACCAAGGCCGAGCGGACCAGCGGGTGGCGGAAAGCCACTGCGCCGGAGGCGATATCGATCAGGTGGGCCGTCACGGCGGGTGTGAGGATCTCCGCGGTCGCCGGGGAGCCTTGGACAATCCCCGCGGCAGTGAGTGTCTCGGTGATCGAGTCGCTGTCGTTCAGGGCCGCGACGAGCAGGGCGGCCCGGGTCGGTTCGGGCAGGGTCGCGCCCCGCGCCGAGAAGGCGCGTTCCAGCCGCTCGGTCAAGGGCAGCATCATGACCGGTTCGGCGAGATCCGTTGCCGCGGTGGGAAGTTCGGTCAGCGCCAGCGGGTTGCCGTGAGCCTCGGCGAGCACCCGGCGGCGGACCTGGACGGGCAGTTCCGGTACGACGCTGTCGAGGAGTGCGTTGGCCTCGTCCTGGGGGAGCGGCCGCAGGCGCAGGGCGGTGAGTCCGGCCTCGCGCAGCGGTGAACCCGTGCCGTCCCGCAGCGTGGCCAGCACCGCGACCGGTTCGGATTCGATGCGTCGCACCACGAAGGCCAGCACCTCGGCACTGGCGGGATCGAGCCAGTGCACGTCCTCGGCCACGATCAGCAGCGGCCGTTCGAAGGCGGCATCGGCCAGCACGGTCAGTGCCGCCAGGCCCACCAGGTGCGGGCTCGGTTCCTCGGTGCTGTCCGACATGCCCAGAGCGGTTGTCAGCGCATCGAACTGGCGGGCCGGGAGGGCCTGGAACTCGCGGCGCAGCGGGTACAGCAGTCGATGCAGGCCCGCGAAGGCGAGGCCGTGCTCGGCCTCGAGGCCGGCGGTCCGCAGCACTCGCAAACCCGTGGCACCGGCGACGGCCGCCTCGACCAGCGTGGATTTTCCGATTCCGGGCTCGCCCTCGATCAGGAAGCCGCTGCGGTCGCCGGGGTTGTCCACGAGGGCGGACAGTTCTTTCAGCTCGGTGTCTCGTCCGAACATCGGCATGTGTGGCGGTCTCCTCCCGGACCCGCGATGACGTACGGGACCTGCCGTGAGGTTACCGAAAAACAGTTACGTCACCTCAGCGTCAACTGACAGATTCGGCGCCCTGCCTGCGGCGGCGAAGGTGATTCCCATGACAACCGTTCGCTTTCACCTGATGTCCAGCCTGACTCCCGCCGAGGTCGTCGCCGTTCTCACCGACTTCGGGCCCTCCCGCGCCGAGGCGTGGCCCAGCATCGACGCCGAGCACTTCACCGTCCACGACCGCGGCGAGAACTGGGCCGAGGTCACCGAGGGCACCGCCGCCGCCTGGGAACGCGCCCGCTACCAATGGAATCCGGACGGCGACACCGTGGTGATCACCACGCTGGATTCCAAGCTCTTCGGCGCGGGCGGCGGCTGGGTGTTTCGCGCCACCCCCGACACCTTCGGCACCCGGGTCGACGTCGAACTGACCCGGACCCCCAAGGCGCTCAAGGGCAAGCTGCTGGCCGCGCTGCTGCCGCTGGTCGGCCCGTCCTCGCTGCGCAAGGCGTTCGCCGGCCCGCTGAAGGCGGAGTGATGTCCACCGTGCTCACACCCGGCGTCCACAGCTTCGACTCCGACGGAATCCTCCAGCGCTATCACGTCTTCGGCCGCGGACCGGTATGCCTCGCGCATCCCGGCGGGCCCGGAATCCACTGGGAATACCTGCGCATGCCCGAGCTCGAGGAACACCTCACCATGGTGTACATCGAGGCGCTGGGTACCGGCGAATCCGGCCGTCTCCCAACGCATCCGAACGGCTACAGCCGAGAGCGCTACAGTCTCGCGGTGCAGCGGATCATCGAGCACCTGGGTGTGCCCGAGGCCTATCTGCTCGGCCATTCCCACGGTGCGTTCGTCGCCGCCTACCACGCACTGCACCGCCCCGAGCGGCTCGCGGGCGTGATCCTCTACGAGGGCGCCCCGGTCACCGGACCCGAACACGGTGCCGAGGCCGGACGCCGCTTCCAGGAGTTCGCCGCCGCCCATGCCGACCGCCCCGAACTGGCCGAGGTGCTCGCGGCAGCCGCTGCCATGCAAGACATTACGAGCGACGAACAAACCGTCGCGGTCGCCCGCGGCATCCTCCCCGCCTACTTCGCCGACTACTGGTCCGACGAACCGCGATGGGCTGCCTTCCGTGCCGGCGTCCAGGCCACCTACATCTCCGGCCTGAACGCCGACCTGACCCCCGACCTCATCGACGACCGTGCGTCCCTCCCGAATTCGACCATCCCCACCCTGATCATCGTCGGCCGCCACGACGTCATCTGCGGCCCCCGCTGGGCCGAGGAACTCCACACCCTCATCCCTGACTCGCGCCTGGTGATCCTCGAAAACAGTGGCCACATGGGCCATCTGGAGGAACCGAAGCGCTTCACCTCCGCGGTCCTCGACTTCGTCTTCTCCCCGAAAGGCTGACCGCCATGCCCTCGCTCCGCGCAGTCCGCCGTGACCTGGCTTTCGCCACAACAGTTTTCACGGGCCCGGCGACCCTGTGGCGCTGGTCCGAACTCGCCGTACTGCACGGGCGAGGGCCCACCCCCACCGACTTCCTCAACCACTCGAACGGGCAGCTCCCATGACAACAACTGCGGCACAGGCCACTTCCGCTTCCGAACGTTCCTCCGTCATCCGTGTCTCCCTGATCCGCGGCCTCCTGGCCCTCCTCTGGGCCGCCGCCTTCGCCACCGCCCCCGACCCGCTGAACGCCGTAGCCATCGCCCTCCTCGTCATCTACCCCCTCATCGACGCCGTCTCCTGCGCCGTCGACTACCTGGCCACCCCCAACCCCTCCGAACGCCGGGTAACCGCCTTCAACGGCATCCTCAGCACCACCATCGCCATTGCCCTCGGCATAGCCGGCACCGCAGGCGGCGTCCCGGCCGTCCTAACCGTCTTCGGCGCCTGGGCAACCCTCTCCGGCGCCGCCCAACTGGTCGTAGGCATCCACCGCCGAGGCCCCATCCTCGGCAAACAATGGCCCACCCTCATCTCCGGCGGTCTGTCCGCCCTGGTCGGCGCCGTTTACATCGCCCAAGCCGCCGGTGATTCCCCGACCCTGGACGTCCTGTCGGTCTACGCCACCGGCGGCGGCATCTTCTTCCTGGTCCAGTCCGCCCTGTTGCTCTGGAAGGCCCGGACACGCAGAGCGTCAGGAGAGTAGTTGCTCGAGGCGGGTGGTGCAGAACCCGGTGATGTTCATCTCCGGCGGCAGCTTGACCTGATTCGTCATGCGCAGCAGGGGAATCGAGAGCAGCACCACCCCGAGGACTTCGTTGTAGTGCAAGTGGCGCACCGGGCGACCGGTGCGTTTCTCGTAGTGGGCGATCGTCTCGGCGCGGGAGGGGGTGCCCGGGAGTCGGGGGTGGCCCTCGAATTCGCTGCTGGCCCAGTCCAGGAAGAGCATCCAGGCCAGATCCGCCTCGCCGTCGCCGAGGAATGCCATCTCCCAGTCGAGGACGCCGGTTACTCGGAAATCCTTGTCGTAGAGGATGTTCGACATGCGGGCGTCGCCCCAGCAGAGCGAGACTCGCTCGGGCTCGTAGGCGTTGTCGCGGAGATGGGTGAGGGCACGGCGGAAGATCTCCGGTTGTTCCCCGCCGCAGGCCCAGGTCATGGCGGCGTCCAGGTAGCCGACGATTTGGTGGACGGCTCCGTGGCCGTGGCGGGGGAAGGACAGGAAGTCCAGTCGGAGTTCCCGCCAATCCAATTCGTGGATGTCGGCCATCGTGTCGACACAGCCCCACCACATGCGTTGCCGCTGTTCCGGCGTGGCCTCGAAATACGTACCCGCCGAGTGATACGACGGGTAGTCGCTGGGGGAGTCGCCGGGCAGGCGGTTCATCACGTAGTAGGGACTGCCCAGCGCTCCGGTGCCGCGATCCAGCCAAGCGACGGCCGGCACCGGGACGGACGTTCCGGCCAGCCGTTGCATGACCAGGACCTGCCGCAGTAGGTCGTAGTCGGGGAACAAGGCGTTCTCCGGCGGGCGGCGCAGCACAAGCGGCACCGTGCCGTTCTCACCCATCGCGTCGAACAGGTATGTCTCGGTGGAGAATCCGCGCGCGGTGCGCGCAAACTCGGCGACCGTGGAGGTGCCGAGCTGCGGAAGATGGTGCCGCAGGGCCGGTTCCAGCGCCGCCGGTAATTCCTCGGGAGACGGGCGGAGTGCGTTCGTCATTGCTACCCCGCGAACCCGTAGCGCGCGTTGCGGCCGTAGAACACCATCTCGACGAGCCCGTATCCGACCTTGCCCTCGTGCTCGACCCGACACAGAGTTCCACTGAGCGCCTGGACCTTCTGTAGGTCGGCGGTGTCGGTGAGGTCGGCCGTGAAGCTGTCGCTCCAGTACGGCCCGCGCCACAGCCCCGAACCGTAGCCGCGGTAGACGTCGTATCCGGCCAGGCCGGGCCAGTAATTGGTGACCCGCGACAAGGTGAATTCGCGATCCCGCCCGTCGGCAGACTGAGTGATGAACTTGCCGCCCTTGATGATTCGGAAGTCGTCGCGGAATTCCAGGTCGTGCTTCACGTCGAGGATCGGGATCGGCGCCGCGGCCGAATCGATCGGCTCGAAGATCGCGCCCTCGAAGTGCCAGCGCTGGCCGTCGGCGGTCTCACGCTGCGCGAAATGCACCAGCTCATCGTCGAATTGGAAGATGCCCATGTAGTACAGCACCCCGTCGGGCAGTTCCGCGGGCTGCAGGCCCTCACCTTCGGAGAGGCTGCCGCCGCCCCCGCCGTGCCGGGTGCCCCAGGAGTGATCGCGCCCGAACCACCAGTTGTCCGGGTCGATGTCGATGCGCTGGCCCTCGATCTCCAGCCAGCCGCTGATCCGCCCGTTCTGGTAGTACCGCCGGGCGTCCTCGCGGACCCGGCCGCGGCTGCGGAAGAACGCGGGTTCCTGTTCGTAGGCCGGGAATTGGCCCTCGAAGTCGAGCTGCATGCGGATGCCGTGCTCGTTGTCGTCGAGGGTGGCGCGCACCTTGCGCAGCGGTTCGACCACCTCGTAGCGGTAGGGCCCGACCTGCCAGTTGTCCAAACCGTCGCGCTGCCCGGTGATCTCACGCGACATCCGCACCACGTGCGCCACCTTGTCGTCGATGGTGATCATCACGTAGGCGTCCACCACATTCCGGTTGGGGTAGCGCGCGAGACCGGTCATCACATTGACCGAGCCGGATTTGTCGAAGCCGTACAACACGATTCGCTCGGTCCAGCGCAGGTCGCTCTGCAGGGTGTGATCGAAGGTGGTGGGCAGCTGGTGGATGAGCAGTTCATCGTGAGGAGTGAGCATCGGTGGTCCTCTCATGGAGCCCGGCGACGCATCGCCGTAATTCGAATACGCGATGAACCGTATTTCAAACGAGGTCCGGAGATATCCTGTTTCGCGAAACTCGCCGACAGGAGATCTCCGTGACCCAGCCCGCCCCGCGCTCCGGTCCCGGCCGCCCGCGTGATCCACAATTGGACGCGCAGGTGCTCGCCGCCACCCAGGAACTGCTGGTCAGCGACGGTTACGAGGCCACCACCATTGCCGCGGTCGCGCGCCGCGCCGGCGTCGTCGCCACCTCCATCTACCGCCGCTGGCCCAGCAAGCGAGCCCTCATCGAGGACGCCGCCTTCACCCTGGACACCGGCAACTACCCGGTCCCGACCGGCGACCTGCGCGCCGACCTGCTGGCCTGGACCCGCCTGTTCCTCGCCGCGGCCGCGTATCCGCCCGCCCGCTCGGCTCTGCCCGGCCTGCTCGCCGCCTATCACGACAATCGCGAGGAACACCGCCGCATCCTCGACCTCGGCGAGCAGCCCACCCGCGCGGCCCTGCGCGAACTCCTCGCCGACGCCGCGGCCGCCGGTCAGGCATCCCCCGCCTGCGATGCGGACGCGGTCTTCGAATTACTCCGCGGTGCAACGCTTTTCCGCGCCCTCACGCACGGCGACGAGAACGCCGACGCCTTCTGCCACCAGATCGCCGACGCCCTGCTGGCCGTCGCCGCGGCTCCGGCTCGAGTGACATCGGCAGTGGACTGACACGACGAGAGGCCCGGATCCAGCTGGATCCGGGCCTCTCGTCTACATCCTTACGGGTGGTAGACCTCGACATAAGCGTTGGTGGCTATGGCGATGACACCCGGCCCCATACCCGTGCAGCCAACCGAAACCGGCTGCCCCGACGGGGTGAACGGATAGCTGAGCGACTTGTACGGCCCGATCGCGTACAGCGGGAACGGCCCGCTGGCGTAGAGGCCGACACAATCCAGGTGCACGACGTAGTTGGAGCCCCCGTCGGGAGCGCAAACGGCGGTCGCGTCGGTCAATCCCTTCGTGACACTGCAGTCCTGCGGCGCGGCCTGTGCGCTACCAGCCCCCAGGACGGCCGCGAAACCCAAACCCGTAATGCTGACCGCGGCAATCCGTGCGGCGACACCCAATGACGTTCTCATGAAACCCCTTCAGTTCGCAGTGCAGGCAGAGCGGGGCCGACCTCGCGATCGGACGACCCAACCCTAGGAATCGAAGCGTTCCGATGGCTATCGGACGAATGCCCCTTTTTGCTACTCGGTGATCCTTCTGAGCCCGAAACCGGCTGGGAAACAGCTTCTTCTGGTGGCAAAGACCAACACGGCTTTCGACGCCAGCCCGCCGATGTCATGCGGCCACCCCCTGGGCCGTGCTGACCAGCTCGTCGACCAGGGGTTTCGGGGCTCGATCGGTCCACATGATCACCGCGTCGATCGGGGGTGCGTCGGCCACCGGGAGCGCCCGTGAGCTGCTGTCCGCGTGCCGCCGGGCCATGGATTCGGGTGCCAGCCAGATCCCTTGCCGCCGGGCCGCGATGATCGGACCGTCCTCCACGTCCAGGACGGCCGGGTCGCGCATCGACCGGCCCGGGCGCAGGACGTCGACCCAGCCGCGTTCGACGCTGTCGGACACGAAGATCGCGGGCAGCACCACCGGATCGGCGGCCAACTCGGCCAGCACCAGCGCGTCGTGCTCGGCGAAACGATGGTCGCGGGACACCGTCGCCACCCACGGCTCGGAGCCGATGACGGTGTGGCGCAGGCGAGTTCCGTCCAGGGGGAGCCAGCCGAATCCGGCATCGGCCCGGCCGGATTCGAGGGCGCGCACGCCCTCGGGCATGGTCCGCACGCTGACCAGATCCACCTGCAGACCGGGCACCGCCGCCTCGAGGCCGTCGGTCACCCGGATCAGGAACGGGGCGGTCTGGCAGGGGCAGCACACCACCCGCAGGCGGTTGATCTCCTGTCCCGCAACCCTGTTCACCCGTTCGGCCAGCCCCACCCAGTCGTCGACCAGGGCCTGCGCCCCGCTCGCGAGTTCCCTTCCGGCATCGGTCAATTGCGTCCCGCCCGACCCGCGGACCAGCAGTACCGCTCCGAGTGTCCGCTCCAGCCGCCGGATCTGGGCCGAGAGTGTCTGCTGCGTAATGTGCAGCAGCGTTGCCGCCCGCGTGATATTGCCCGCCGACGCCACCGTCAGGAAGGATTCGAGCAGCCGAATGTTCAACTCCGGCAGCGCATCCCGGGCGATCGGCTCGTACAGCCGCCGATCCCAGTCCGCCGCACCGTAATTCGGCATGTCAGGCATCCGCCTCGGCCCGCGTGCTCCGGGTCGCCCACACCGCCGCGGCGGCGAGCCCGGCCAGCGCCGCGCCGACCCACAGCACCGCCCGCAGCGCCACATTGTCGGCCACGAGCCCGCCGAACAGCGCGCCCAGCGCGATGGCGAGATTGAACATGGAGGTGTTCAAGGCCGTGGCCGCCTCGGCGGAATCCGGTGCGGCACGCAGAATCCAGGTCTGCACCCCCACCGGGATGCCGCCGAACGCCAGACCCCACACGATCAGCAGCCCCAGCCCCGTCACCACCGTGCCGCCCACCAGCGCCATCAGCACCAGCACCACCGCCAGCAGCGAGGCGATCGCGATGAGCGCCTTGCGAATATCCTGCCCACCCAGCGCCCCGGCCACGAAATTGCCGATGATGCCCGCGATTCCGAAGGCCAGCAGCGACGGGCCGACCAGCGCCTTGTCCATCCCGGACACGTCCTGCAGGATCGGGCTCACGAACGTGAACGCCGTGTAGTGCCCGCTCACCAGCAGGAACGTGACCAGCACGCCCGCCCGCACCACCGGATTACGGAACTGCCCGGCCAGCGTGCGCACCCGCACCGGTTCGGTGGCGGGCAGCGGCGGCAGCAGGAGCAGCAACGCCACCACGACCACCAGACCCAGTCCGCCCAGCACACCGAAAGCCACACGCCAGTCGGTCAATTCGCCGATCAGCGTGCCCGCCGGGACGCCGAGCACATTGGCCGCGGTCGCACCGCCGAAGGCGATGGCCGTCGCGCGCGGAATGAACCGCTCCGGCACCATGCGCACCGCGATGCCCGCCGCCAGCGCCCAGAATCCGCCGATCGCGATGCCCACCAGGAAGCGCGAGGCCAGCAGCAGCGGGAAGTTCGGCGCGAACGCCGACATCAGATTCGCCCCGACCATGAGCGTGATCAGCCCGAGCAGCACCACCCGCCGATCCAGCCGGCCGATCGCCACCGGCAGCAGCGGCGCGGTCGCCGAGGCCACCAGCCCGGGCACCGTCACCATCAACCCGGCCGTGCCCTCGGACACGTCGAGCGCACCGCCGACCGAGGTCAACAGGCCGACCGGCAGGGCCTCGGACGTCACCATCGCGAACGTCCCCATCGCGACCGCCGCGACACCCAGCCACCGATGCGGCGGCACCCGTTCCGGTCTGGATTCCTGTGCCGGAGAACCGACAGCGCTCACCATGCGCACACTCCTCATTCGTGAGAATCCCCGCCGGTCCCGTTGACCGGCGGGGCCTCGATTTAGAATGGTCAGCCCCTTGGGGCCGAACAACGACGAAAAGTGCAATGCCGCATTAACCGCGGAGTAAGCGAGACGGGAACTTCGTGGAACTGCGCGACATCGAGATCTTCTTGACGCTCGCCGAGGAACTGCACTTCGGCCGCACCGCCGAACGCCTGCACGTCACCCCCGCGCGCATCACCCAGGCGATCAAGAAGCAGGAGCGTCAGATCGGCGCCCTGCTCTTCGAGCGCACCAACCGCAGCGTCCGCCTCACCACCGTCGGCGAACAGCTCCGCAGCGATCTCCTCCCGCACTACGAGGGCCTCGCCTACGGCATGCGCCGCGCCAAACTCGCCGCCAGCGGCCAGACCGCGGTGCTGCGGCTGGGCCTGATGCCGTTCAACATCAGCGAGTTCCGCGTCTTCTGGGACGAGTTCCGGGATCGGCATCCCCACTGGCAGTTGAAACTTCGCCGCATGCACTACACCGACCCGTTCGAGCAGCTGCGCAGCGGCGAGTTCGACGCCGTGGTGCTCTGGCTGCCGGTGCGCGAGCCCGATTTCGTGGTCGGGCCCACGCTGTTCCACGATCCCCGGGTCCTCGCCGTCGCCGACGACCATCCGCTGGCCGACCGCGAGTCGGTCACCCTGGAGGAGACCACCGAGTACCTGCACGCCATGGCCCCGCTCGGGTCCCGCTACTGGGAGGACGGCTACCTGCCGTTCATCACGCCCGGCGGCAACCCGGTGAACCGCGGCCGCCCGGCCCTGCACGCCGACGACCTGATCGACATGATCAGCACCGGGGAAGTCGTCCACATCTTCCCCGGCCACGTGCGCCGGCACTGGGGCATGAGCAATATCCGGTTCATCCCGGTCACCGATATGCCGCCCATCTCCTACGCCCTGATCTGGCGCTCCGAACTCGAATCCGAGCCGATCCGCGCCGTGGCCGAGGTGATCCGCGAACTGGGCGCCCGGCAGCTCTGACCGCTCACCAGTACTGGTCGCGGGATCGCTGGACGGGCCGCGGTGGGGGAGTTGGCTGGCGCCGCTGGGGCGAGACCCGGGGCTGCGGGGGAGTGACGGTCACGGGCGCGGGAGCGTGGGTGTCGTAGGCGGATTCGGCGTGTTCGGCCTCGTCGATGCCGTTCACCTCGGCCTCGTCGTCGACGCGGAAACCCAGCAGCCGGTGGATGATCCAGGCGAGCAGCAGGGTGGCGAGGAAGGAGTAGGCCAGCACGGCCAGGGCCGCGACGGCTTGGCGTTCGAGCTGGGCGAGACCGCCGCCGAAGAGCAGGCCGTTGCCGCCCGCCGGGTTCACCGAGGCGTCGGCGAACAGCCCGATCAGCAGCGTTCCCACCAGGCCGCCGACCAGGTGGACGCCCACCACGTCCAGCGAATCGTCATAGCCGAAGACGTATTTCAGGCTCACCGCCAGGGCACAGCACACCCCGGCCACCAGCCCGATGCACAGCGCGCCGATGGCCCCCACGAAACCGCAGGCGGGCGTGATGGCCACCAGACCGGCGACCGCACCGGACGACGCCCCGATGGTGGTCGGCTTCCCGTCGCGCAGCTGCTCGACCACGATCCACGCCAGCGAGGCCGCGCCCGTCGCGATGGTGGTGTTGGTGAATGCCAGGGCGGCGAGATTGCCTGCGGTCAAGGCGGATCCGGCATTGAAGCCGTACCAGCCGAACCACAGCAGCGACGCTCCCAGCAGCGTGAACGGAACGTTGTGCGGGCGTGAGATGCTGCGCGGCCAGCCGTGCCGCTCGCCGACCACCAGCACCACCGCGAGCGCGGCCGCACCCGCGTTGATGTGCACCGCCGTGCCGCCCGCGAAGTCGAATGCCTTCAGCCGGTTGATGATCCAGCCTCCGACCTCCGTGGAATTGCCGGACGCGTCGGTGTCGGTGAACCCGCTGGCGCTGAAAACCCAATGGGCGACCGGGAAATACACCACCGTCGTCCACAGGACCGTGAAGGCCACCCAGCTCCAGAATCGGGTCCGCCCCGCGATCGCCCCGGTGATCAGGGCCGTCGTGATGACCGCGAACATGAGCTGGAACATCACGAACGCCATGGTCGGAATCTGGTGTCCCGCAGGGCCGGACAGCGATCCCTGCGTCATGCGCAGCAGGCTGTGCGACATGTCGCCCACCAGCCCTTGAAAGGCATCGTCGCCGAACGACTCGCTGTAGCCGTACAACAGCCACAGGGTCGACACGACGCCCAGACAGACGAAGTTCATCATCAGCATGTTCAGCACGCTCTTGCCGCCCACCATGCCGCCGTAGAAGAACGCCAGCCCCGGTGTCATCAACATGACCAGCGCGGCGCTCGCCAGCACCCACGCGGTATCTCCCGAATTCACACTCGTACCTCATATCCCACGGGAATTCGCGCACAGCATCGGAAAATGCTGTTTCCCCCAGTGGCCCGTTGGTGTTTCGAGGTGGTGAATTCGATGGCGGCCGGTCGTACGACCGCGCGGCCCGGGCCCGCCGCCGGGGATAAGGATCTGCGTGAACCAATTCCTGGCCGGTTTAACGCAGCCGCTTTAACTTGGGGGCATGGCGGCGAAAGCGCAGATCCTGGCGGCGGCGGAACGCCTGTTCGCCGAATTCGGCATCGAGTCGGTGTCGTTGCGGCAGATCGCGGTGGCCGCAGGACAACGCAATACCTCGGCGGTGGCGTATCACTACGGCAGCAAGGAGGCGCTGGTCGAGGCGATCTACGTGTGGCGGATGACCACGGTGAACGCGCAGCGACTGGCCCGGCTGCGCGCGCTCGGCCCGGACGCGAGCATCGAGCAACTGGTGCGCGCGCTCGTCGAACCGCTGGCCGCGACGCTGCACGATCCGGATCGCGGCGACGAACCCAGCTGGTATCTGCGCTTCATCGCCGAAACCCTGTGGCGCCCACAGTTCGATCCGGTCGTCAACACCCTGCGCCGTCCCGAGGCCGAGAGCGTCCGGCTCGTCGTCGCGGGCCTGCGCGGCGCGCTCGACGGTCTCGCCCCCGAGATCTTCGACGAGCGCATGCGACTGGTCTCGATGCTTTTCGTCACCGCACTGGCCGACCGGGAACGCCGTCTCCAAGAACCCGATCCGCCACCGCATCTCGGCGACCTCGGCCTCGAGGTGCTCGTCGCCGCGGCCACCGCCATCCTCACCGACCCCTGGCCACCCCGAAATCCACCGACAGAACAAGGATCACGATGACCGCCTCCTACGCCACCCTCGGCGACCTGCTGACCGGCCGCTCCCTGGCCGCCGGACCGCGCACCCTGCACCGGCTGCCCGGCGGCGCCGACAGCGCGCCCTACGAACTCTTCACTCTCACACCGCAAACCAACCTGATCGGCGCGGAGATCTCCGGCATCGACCTGCGCGAGCCGGTCGGCCCGGAACTGTTCGCCGAACTCGACCGCGCGCTGTTGGAGTGGAAGGTGCTGTTCTTCCGCGACCAGCACCTCACCGGGGCGCAGCACCGCGACTTCGCGCGGCTGTGGGGCGAACTCGAGGTGCACCCGTTCCTGCCGCAGGGCGACGTCCCCGAGATCGTCCGCTTCGCCAAGGACGCCGACAATCCCGGCGTCGAGAACGCCTGGCACACCGACGTCACCTGGCGCGAGCGCCCCGCGCTCGGCTCGGTGCTGCGCGCCATCGAGGTCCCCGCGGCCGGCGGCGACACCCTGTTCGCGGACATGGCCGCCGCCTACGACAACCTGCCCGACGACCTGAAGGCGCGCATCGACGGCCTGGACGCGGTGCACGACTTCACCCTGCCGTTCGGCCGCTTCCTCGACGCCGACGAACTCGCCCGCCGCCAAGCCGAATTCCCGCCCGTCGCCCACCCCGTCGTGCGTACCCACCCCCGCACCGGCCGCAAGACCCTGTTCGTCAACGCCGTCTTCACCACCCACATCGTCGGCCTGGAGACCGACGAGAGCGAAGCCCTCCTGCGCCAGCTCTTCCTGCACGCCCGCACCCCGGAGTATCAGGTCCGATTCCATTGGGCCGCAGGCTCGATCGCCTTCTGGGACAACCGCGCCACCCAGCACTACGCCGTCAACGACTACTTCCCCCAGCGCCGCGTAATGGAACGCGCCGCCATCCTCGGCGACCGCCCCTACCGCTGATCCGGCCGACGGTCAGAGCGGGGCGGGCTCGGTGACCGCGATTCGATCCACCAGGGCCGTCAGGGATTTCGTCAACGGAGCGGTGCCGGCGACGAGGCGGGTGAGGCCCGCGGTGGTCAGGGCCTCGGACATGACCTTGCGGGTGAGCAGGCCGCGGCGGGTGGGGTAGACCAGGACGCGGCGGCGGTCGGCGGCATCCACCTTGCGCAGCACCAGGTTGTCGGCGATCATCGCGTCGATCAGCCGGGTGAGTGTCGCCGAGTTGAGCAGGGTGACGTCGACCAGCTGGGACATCGACAGGCCCTCCGACTCGGCGACGGCGTTCAGGACATGCCAACGGCCGACGGATGATTCGCCGAGACAGGTGGCGATGGCCCGGTCCAATTCCTGTGACGCCCGCCGCACGAGGCGGGTCAGATCGTCCAGGGCGGCCAGAGCGGTGCTATCGTCCACCCCAGCACTGTACAGCGCCGTATGAATCATTTTCACTTGCAAGCACTACGGGTGGTGGTGCCCGTGTCGATCCGGGACCTGCGCGCTTCGCGTGACACGGTGGACCTTGCCCTGGTCGTGCCGCTGAGCGGCCCGGCCGGGATGTTCGGTCCCTCCGCGGAGGCCTGCGCCGATCTTGCCCTCGACGACATCAACGCCGCCGGCGGCATTCTCGACCGCCGGGTGCGGCTGCATCCCGTCGATGCCGGGTTGCCGCTGCCGCTGCTGGCCGCGCAGCTCGAGCAGATGGTGGGCCGCGGCCTGATCGACGGGGTCGTGGGCTGGCATCTGTCCAACGCTCGCAAGGTCATCACGCCGCACACCGAGGGCCGCGTCCCCTACGTCTACACCACCTTCTACGAGGGCGGCGAGAGCTCCGACGGCGTCTACATGGTCGGCGAGACCCCCGAGCAGCAGCTTTTTCCGGCCTTGCGCTGGCTGCGGCGGGAATTGGGGGTGCGCCGCTGGTGCGTGATCGGCAACGACTACGTGTGGCCGCGCGAAACAGCCCGCGCCACCGTTGAATTCGCCGCCGGCACCACCGACATCGAGGTGGTCGGCTCGGCCTTCGTGCCATTGGGCGGCCGGGATTTCTCTACCGCGCTGTCCCTGATCTCCGACTCGCCCGCGCAGGGCGTGCTGCTGTTCATGGTGGGTGCGGACTGCGCGGCGTTCAACCGCGCGTTCGCGGCCGCCGGGTTCGACGAGGACCGCATCCGGCTGAGCATGATGATCGGCGAGGACGTGCTCTACGCCGGCGGCGCGGACAGCGCACACGGATTGTTCACCGCGTCAGGGTATTTCGAGAGCGTGGTGTCGCCCGCCGGGATGAGCTTCGGCAGCCGCTACGCCGCCCGCTACGGATCGCTCGCGCCCGCGCTGAGCAATATCGGCGAATCCTGTTACGAGGGACTGCTTTTGTTCGCATCGCTGGTGGAGCGGGCGCGCAGCCTGGACCTGCGCGCCATCGAGTCCAGCGCCTCCCGGGTGACCTATCACGGCCCGCGGGGCGAGGTCCGGGTGCGCGGCACGCACACCACCCAGCCGGTCTACGTCGCGGGCGCGGATCTCCTGCATTTCGATGTCCAAGCGGAGCTGACGGCCTGACGTGGCGGCCCGGCTCGTTCGGGACCGCCACGACGGGTGAGTAGTATTGTGGTACAACGCTATTCGCGTGCGGTCGCCGGGGTGAGATCCAGATCGGCGGCCGCCACCGCATCGGTGTAGGCGGGCGACTGGCAGCGTTCCTCGCAGTTCTTGGTGAGCGTGCAGGTCAGCGAGGAGATCGGGCCGCCGTGGAACGGGCAGTCGTGCACCATGTCCGGCAGTTCGTAGCGCTTGCCGTCCACCACGTCCAGCAGGGTCTGGCCCGCCCAGAGCGGTTCCTTCTCGATTTCCTCGCGCAGCGGATTCGGCCGTGCCAGATAGTATTTGCCGCCGGTGAGCACCGCGATGACCGGCGTCAGCACCACCGCCACCGCCAGCGCCAGGTACGGGGACCAGGCCTCGAGGAACGGGCCGAAGGCGCCGAAGTAGGCCACGATCGACAGCGCCGACCCCGCCAGCATGGAGACGAACCCGACCGGGTTGATCGGATACAGATAGGCGCGCTTGAACTCGATGTAGGAAGGGCTGATCTTCAGAATGCCCTTGTTGATCACCAGATCCGCCACGATCGCGCCCACCCATGCGATGGCCACGTTGGAGTAGAAGCCCAGGATGGTGTTCAACACGGTGAACATGTTGCCGAGCATGAGGGCCAGGGCGATCGCGATGTGCAGCGCCAGCCACACCACCCGACCGGGATGCACGTGCAGCACCCGGCTGAAGAAGTTGGACCAGGACAGCGAGCCGGAGTACGCGTTCGTGACATTGATCTTGATCTGGGACAGCAGCACCATGACGGTCGCGATGGTCAACGCCGCCGCGTGATTGTGGATGAGCGCGCCGTAGCCGCCCAGGAACTCCTCGATGGGCTCGGTGGCGCGGGTGAAGCCGACCTGTCCCGCGACGTAGAACGCCAGGAACGCGCCGCACAACTGCTTGGCCGCACCGAGAATCACCCATCCGGGTCCGGCCGCCAGCACCGCCGACCACCACCGCCACGCCGGGGTCTCCGACTTCTCCGGCATGAACCGCAGATAGTCCACCTGCTCACCGATCTGCGCGATGAGCGACAGCGCGACGCCCGCGCCCGCCCCGACGCCGATCGCCGTCACCCGCTCGGTGCCGCCGTCGCCCGCCCAGGACAGGAAGCCGTCGAAACCGTGCGGATCGCCGACGGCGATCATCACCAACGGCGCCGCGAACAGGATCAGCCACAGCGGCTGCGTCCACACCTGGAACTTGGCCAGCGCCGACATCCCGTACAGCACAAGGGGAATGATGATCAGCGACCCGATCACGTACCCCAGCGGCAGCGGGATGTGGAAGGCCAGCTTCATGGCCTGCGCCATGATCGAGCCCTCCAGGGCGAAGAAGATGAAGCAGAAACTGGCGTAGATGAGGCTGGTCAGCGTGGAGCCGAAATAGCCGAAACCCGCTCCGCGCGTGAGCAGATCCATGTCCAGGTTGTACTTCGCGGCGTAGTACGCGATGGGGATGCCGGTCAGGAAGATGGTCGCCGCCGCCACCAGGATGGCGATGACCGCGCTCGCCGATCCGTGGGTGACGGCGATGGACGCTCCGATGGAGTAGTCCGCGAGGTAGGCGATGCCGCCCAGCGCGGCGACCGCGCAGGCCATCGGGCTCCAGCGGCGGAAGGACTTGGGCGCGTAGCGCAGTGAGTAGTCCTCGATGTGGTCGCGCGCGGCCCATTGCTGGAACCGCTGCCAAGGGGCGGTTGTGCTCATGGCGTCGTTCTCCTTGCTGTCGGGGCGGACACGGCCCCGGAATCCAACGAGAACAGACCCTAGAGTGAATATTTTCAGATGAATATAACTCATTTGAAGATTTACCGGACGGATACTCCGGCTGGATCTGGTAACACGCACTTAATCCGGCGGTTTCACCCAGGAGACGGTGGGCCGTTCGTATAGTAGGCATCTGAAATATCTACAAATGAAAGTAATCCCGTGCCGTACTACGAGTTCCGCTGTCCCAGCTGCGGTGTCTTCGTGCACTCCCATCCGATGAGCGGCGTGCCCGACGCCCAGCCGTGCCCGACCTGCGCACAGCCGGCCCGCCACCGACCCGGCGGAGGCGCACTGCTGCATACCGGCTCGCCCGCCGCGCGGCTGCTCGACGCCACCGCGCGCACCGCGCACGAACCGCCGGTGGTGGCCGGTCCGCCCGCCGCGCAAGGTGCGCGCATCACCCGGAATCCCTTGCACCGCAAACTACCCCGACCCTGATATCCCGAGGAGGCACCGATGCCGGAGCTGATCTTCCCGCTCGATTCCACCAAGAAGTTCGCCGATCAGAAGTTCGTCGGCCACAATCGCTGGCACCCCGACATCCCGGCGGTCGCCACCGTCGCGCCCGGCACCGAGTTCCGCGTGCACGTCCGCGAATGGTTCGACGGCGCCATCCACAACGACGACTCCGCCGAGGACGTCCTCAACGCGCCGCTCACCACCGTGCACTGCCTGTCCGGGCCGTTCGCGGTGGAAGGGGCCGAGCCCGGCGACCTGCTCATCGTCGACATCCTCGACATCGGGCCCATCCCGCAGGAGGATTCGGGCCCGCTGGCCGGACAGGGCTGGGGTTACACCGGCATCTTCCCGACCGACAACGGCGGCGGCTTTCTCACCGAGCATTTTCCGGACGCGTACAAGGCCATCTGGGATTTCAGCGGCCACACCACCACCTCCCGGCACATTCCGGGTGTGAAGTTCACCGGCATCATGCATCCGGGGCTCATGGGCACCGCGCCCTCGGCCGGGCTGCTCGGTACCTGGAACGCCCGCGAGGCCGCGCTCATCGCCACCGATCCCGAACGGGTGCCGCCGCTGGCGCTGCCGCCCGAACCGCGGGACGCCATCCTCGGCAACCTCACCGGCACCGACTTCACCAGGGCCGCGGCCGAGGCCGCGCGCACCGCGCCCCCGCGGGAGAACGGCGGCAACCAGGACATCAAGAACCTCACCCGCGGCAGCCGCGTGTTCTATCCGGTCTTCGTGCCGGGCGCGAACCTGTCTGTCGGCGACCTGCACTTCTCGCAGGGCGACGGTGAGATCACCTTCTGCGGCGCGATCGAGATGGGCGGCTTCATCGACCTGCGGGTGGATCTGATCAAGAACGGCATGACGCTCTACGGCGTCACCGAGAACGCGGTCTTCCTGCCCGGCAACGAAGGCCCCGTCTACTCCGAGTACCTGGCCTTCTCCGGCACCTCGGTCACTCTCGACGGCGAACAGCGTTACCTGGACTCGCAATTGGCCTTCGAGCGAGCCTGCCTGCACGCCATCGACTACCTCACCAACTTCGGCTACAGCCGCGAACAGGCCTACCTACTCCTGGGCGCCGCCCCCATCGAAGGCCGCTTCTCGGGCGTGGTCGACATCCCCAACTCCTGCGCCACCGTCTACCTCCCCACCGCGATCTTCGACTTCCCCTTGGCCCCCACCGCTTCCGGCCCCGTCCGCATCGACCCGGGAATCGGCGCCCCGCACGCCGCCCGCTGACGGCGACCGGCGGATGCCGGAATCGGTGCCGATATTAATGATCTTGAAAGGGGATGTCGCGCCCACGCTTTCTGTGGCCTGCCCGGCCGGGGCGGGGAATCCAAGATTGCGATGTGGGGAATCGTATTGACAGAATCGGTCTGTTCGGTGGAATCGTGCTGGCCGCAGGGCTTTTCGCGATCGGAGGCTGGGAGCGGCGGTGGATCGCCGACGACGGTTTGACCGTGCTGCGTACGGTGCGAAATCTGCTGGCGGGCAACGGTCCGGTGTTCAACGCGGGTGAGCGCGTCGAGGTCAACACCAGCACGGGGTGGACGTACCTCATCTGGGCCGGTAGCTGGGTGACGCGGGCGCGACTGGAGTATGTCGCGCTGGGTATCGGGCTGATCCTGTCGGTGGTGGCCATCGTCATCGCGATGATGGGTACGGCTCGGCTGTGGGGCGGTGGTCGATTACTGCTTCCCGCAGGCGCTCTCGTCTATATCGCCTTGCCTCCGGCTCGCGACTACGTCACCTCGGGGTTGGAATCCAGTCTGGTGCTCTGCTGGCTCGCGGTGCTGTGGTGGTGGCTGATCACTTGGAGTCGGTCGGAAAAGTCCACGCTGACAAGTTCTCTCGGGGTGGCGTTCTTCGCGGGCCTGGCTCCGTTGATCAGGCCGGAGCTGGTAATCGTCGGTGCGCCAGCGGTTTTCATGATCTGCAGTGCGCCACTGCCGGAGACTCGGTTGCGGCCGTCGATATTCCGCGCATCCACCGTGATAGCCGCGGGTCTCGTACCGGTGAGCTATCAGATCTGGCGAATGGGCTACTACGGACTGCCCTATCCGAACACGGCCGTCGCGAAAGATGCGAGCGGCGCGAAATGGCGGCAGGGACTCGCCTATCTCTGGAATTTCGTGGGTCCCTACTGGCTGTGGGTTCCCTTGCTCTTATTGAGCGTCGCCTCGCTGTTCACGCTGCGATCTCGGCTACCCCGCGGCGGCCTCGCCGCATGGCGGCGATCACCCGCCGCAGTGGTCGCCCTCATGGTCGGCGCCGGTCTGCTGTTGACCGCCTACGAGATTCGCGTCGGCGGCGATTTCATGCACGGCCGCATGCTGCTCCCACCACTGTTCTGCCTACTGCTGCCCGTCATGGTGCTGCCACTGAAATCGGCTGCCGAGCCGTCGAACTCGCGCCCGCACCGAATCGCGGCGGCTGCGGCATACTCCGGCATCGCAGGCTGGGCGCTCGTCGTGGCCGACGTGACCGCCATCGAATCCGCCAATGCGATAACCCCCTCCGGCATCGCCGACGAACGCCTCTACTACATCCGCACCACCGGCCACCCCCACCCCATCCGCGCCGAGGACTACCTCGACTACCCACGCATCCGACCCATGCTCCGAGAAGTCGCACGCAACCCCAACGGCGGCCTTCTCATCAACACCCCTTCCTTCCAGGAGTGGCAGACAGTCCCGCCCCCGGCCGCCCCCACCCCGAACACCGTCTTCTTCATAAACCTAGGCATGATCAGCATGAACATGCCCCTCAACGTCCGAGTCCTAGACCCAATGGGCCTGGCCTACCCCCTAGCCGCCCACACCTTCCGCTTCCCCAACGCCCGCATAGGCCACGACAAAAACCTCGACTCCGACTGGGCCGTCGTGGACACAGGCATGGCCACCGCCCACCCCCTCCTCCCCTGGTTCCTAGACGAAGGCTGGACGACCCGAATCCGAACGGCTCTCTCCTGCCCCGAAACCCGCGACCTCCTCGCCTCCACCCGGGACCCGCTGACCTTCGCCCGCTTCCACCGCAACATCCTTCAATCCCTGAATTACGCCGCCTACCGCATCGACCGCGTCCCCGAATTCGAGATCGCCCGCTGCCACCTACCCCCGGCCGCATGATCTCGGAAGCAAAAAATCCCGGTACCTCTGCAGAGGTACCGGGATTTCTCGTGCTGTGGAGCTAAGGGGAATCGAACCCCTGACCTTCTCGATGCGAACGAGACGCGCTACCAACTGCGCTATAGCCCCGCGGGGTCGTTTCCGGCCCGCGGTGGAAAACTTTAGCAGGTGGACGGGGGAGGGGACGAATCGGCTGGTTATCGGGGGTTTTGGGCGGTCAGGAGATGGGTTCGCTGTAGGAGTCGATGACGTGGAGGAAGAGGTCTACTCGGTGGGAGTGGACGGCTGGGTTGTCGGGTTCGAGGAGGCATTGGGCTTGGGTGCCGTCGTTGACGGCGACCAGGGCTCGGGCGAGGGCCGACGGGTCGGGGATGTGGCGGCCGTTGCGGCGCATGAGGGTGACCATGACCGGGATGAGGGCGGCGCCGATGGCTTCCTCGCGGGCGACCATCACCTGGCGGAGGTCGGGGTTGCGGAGGGCGTGGGCGGTGAATTCGGAGGTGATGCGAAACCACTTGTCGTCCACCGGGACTGCGGAGAGGACCTGTTCGATGGCTCGGCGCGGATCGCCCTCCACGCCGCTCGGGGCGTCGAGTACCGCCGCCACCTCGGTCAGCATGCGTGCCGAGCGCTGCTCCCACATGGCGAGGAACAGCTCCTCGAGCGAGGTGAAATTCGAATAGAACGCGCCGCGCGTGAATCCGGCCCGCTCACAGACCTGCTCGACCGAGCAGCGGCCGAAACCCTCCTCGGCGAACGCCTCGAAGGCCGCGTCCAGCAGCCGCTGCCGTGTCTCGGCCCGACCGCGCCGCACCTTCACACCCCCGCCTGACCCCTCGGCGACCATGCCTTCTGGATCGGATTCGCCATCACCCCTGCTCACGACCGCATCGTATCCGGTGGGGCGGACTCATCACCCGCGAGCGCGAAGTCAGGGGAGGTCGGCGGCGTGGGCGGCGTCGCGCAGGACCTGTTCGAGCATGGCCGGGGTCAGGCGGCCGGTGAAGGTGTTCTGCTGCGAGGGGTGATACGTCCCGAACAGATGGAGAGGGGCGCGGTCGGGGCGGGCGGGGGAGAGTTCGAAATGTGCGCCGTGGCCGAACTTGGGCCTGGGTTTGGGGATGGCCCAGCCGGATTCGGTCAGGGCGGGCAGCAGTGCCTGCCACCCCCAGCCGCCGAGCACCACGATCGAGCGCAGGGTCGGGGCGAGCAGGCCCAGCTCGGTGATCAGCCAGTGGCGGCAGTTGTCGCGTTCGGCGGGGGTCGGCTTGTTGTCGGGTGGGGCGCAGTGGACGGGGGCGGTCATGCGGGCGCCGATCAACCGGAGTCCGTCGTCGGCGGAGACGCTGGTGGGCTGATTGGCCAGCCCGGCCGCGTACATGCAGGCGATGAGCACGTCCGCGCTGCGGTCGCCGGTGAACATGCGCCCGGTGCGATTACCGCCGTGCGCGGCGGGCGCGAGGCCGACGATCAGGACCCGGGCGTCGGCCGGACCGAAGGCGGGAACCGGCTTGCCCCAGTAATTCTCGTCACTGAAGGCGGCCCTTTTCTCGTGCGCGACCCGCTCCCGCCAGGCCACCAGTCGGGGGCAGGCGCGGCACGCGGTAAGTTCCGCGTCGAGCTGGGCAATTGTGCGGCACACGAGGAAATTCAAGCGCATCACCGGACGAACCGGGCGGCGACGCGGCGATGTCACGCGCCGACCGGGCGATCTTGGGCGCGAGGCATACTGATCGCCGGTAGCCGAGAGTTAGCGATCTGGAAGGGAACCGGCCACGCAATGAGTGATCTCGTCGAACTCGGCACCGCCGTGGACGCGGCGCAGAGTGCGGGAAACCTGGTGGGCGTGTTCGCATTCGGACTGTCGGGCGCGCTGCTGGCGGTGCGTCGCCGCTTCGATGTGGTCGGCATCGGGGTCCTGGCCATCGCGACCGCGACGGGTGGTGGAGTCATCCGCGATCTGGTCATCGGCCGCACCCCGCCGGTCGCCTTCGAGGACCTCTCCTACGGCGGGGTCGCGCTGCTCTCGGCGGTCCTCATCTTCTTCTGGCATCCGCCGGTGCGGGTGGTCCGCACCCCGCTGATGGTCGCCGACGCCATCGGCCTCGGCATCTTCTGCGTGACCGGCACGGTCAGCGCCTTCCAGCACGGCATGTCGGCCACCTCGGCGGCGGCGCTGGGCCTGGTCACCGCGGTCGGCGGCGGTGTCATCCGCGACGTCCTGGCCGGTGTCACCCCGAGCGTCCTGTCCGACGGCGAGCTCTACGCGGTCCCCGCCCTGCTCGGTTCCGCGGTCACCGCGACCCTGCTGCACTACGGCGAATACACCTACTGGACAGGCGCTTTGGCCGGTGCGGGCGCGGTGGCCCTGCGCCTGATCGCCATGCTCAGGCACTGGCACGCCCCCATGGCCCGCCCGCACCGACGTCGCCGCGACGACAGCCCGCCCGTCTGATTCGCCCGATCCCAAGCCCCGGCGTGTTGTGGAGCAACGCCCCCGCTCGTGTCGCCGAGCACGCCCCGGGGTGATTGATAGCATGGCGAAGGCTTGGCCGACTGGCTGTGAATCACACCTCGAGAGAGTTCCTTACCAATGCAGTTCGAGATCGTCGAGCGGGACGAGACGTGGGTGGCCGGGTTGCCGGTCCGCAGTCCGAAACGTGCCCTCGGTGAACTGCGTGACCATGATCTGGAGGTGGCCTGGGCCGCCGTCCTGCATCAGGAACTCGGTGGCCCGCTGGCTTCCGCCTACACCGACTACGCGGCCGAACTCGGGACCTACAACACCCAGATCGTCGGCTACCAATGCCGTTCCCTGGCCGAGGTGACCCGCGGTCACCTGGTGGCCCGCCTGCCCCGCGGCACCTACGCCCGCTTCTCCTCGGTCGGCAACTTCCCGCAGGTCATGACCGATCTGTGGACCCAGATCGCGTACGCCGAGGAGCACAAGCAGATCAAGCGCATCCACACCGGCGACTTCGAGACCTACCCGCACGCCTACAAGATCGACCTCTACCTGGCGGTCGAGCCGTCATGACCTATTCGATCGTGGTCCGGCCGGGCGGCGTCTACGGCGGCCTGGTGGTCCCGCGCGTGCGCCCCAGCTTCAAGGTCTCCAACAGCGAGCTCATCGAATTCCTCCGCGACCGCCTGCGCGACCGCGACGGCATCGACCGCCCCCTGGCCACCGTCTACGTCCCCGACCCCGCCGGCAACTACAACGTCCTGGTCTCCTACGAATACCCCGATCCGGACGATGTCCCCGTCGGCGACGTCCTCATCCGCGTCCCCAAGGGCGTCTACGCCCGCTTCCGCCCCAACGGCGACTACCACGATCCGGCCGAGGACGTCTGGGCCCAGGTCGACGATGCCACCGCCTCGGCGGAGATCACCCGCGCCTACCGTGAAGAGATCGAGATCTGGTCCGGCCCCACCGAACTGGAGCTCTTCATCTCGATCTTGGTGTGATAGCCATCGGTTAACTAAATGGGAACCGACTGGTCTTGTCATTGCAATTCATGACTGATAGCAATGGTTTGACCTGGGGGGATTTCTGGAGACATATCCGGGTTTCGAGGGGTTTGCCGGATGCCTGGACAATTTGTGTCACCTGACGGATACTCCCCTAGGTGCCGAAGTGGGGTGTGACCGATACATGAACGTATCGACCTCCCCATGCGGCATACGCGCGGCAGACAGTGCAGTAATGGAGTGGGAAGATATGGCAGTCGATCCGATCGCGCTCGTCCCACCGGCAGGTACTGGTGGCGACATGCTGCGGCTCCAGGACGCACCATCCGGGTACACCTTTTGCTACGGGCCGCCGCACGCCGATCCTGCGTTGTGGCAGTGCTACCTCGAGGGCGCCCTGCGCGTCTACGGACATTACGGTGCGGAGAGCGCCGTCGACTACGACCGGGTCATCGATGGCTCGTCAACCGCGCTATTCGCGGTGGCCGTCGATGCCGACGGACATGCCGTCGCCGGTGTGCGGGCCGAGGGCCCGTTCAAGCATGTGGACGAAGCTCCCTCGATCGTGAGCTGGGCGGGCCTGCCGGGCGAGTACGCCTTCCGGAAGATGGTCGCCGACCAGATACCCGAGGGCGTGTACGAGTGCCGGACCGGGTGGGTCGTCCCGAAGTCTCCGCAGCACCCGATGCTGGCGGATTGGGTCGCGCGGGCGATCATCCATTTCATTCCCTTGTTGGGGGCTCGCTATTCGGTAGGCGCGGCGGCCGAGCACGCGCTACCGCTCTATCGCCGGGGCGGCGCCCGCACGGCGTGGTGGATTCCGGCGTCGTCGTATCCGGACGATCGCTACCGCACAGTTCCGCTGTGGTGGGACCTGCAGTCCTTTCGATCGCTCGCGAGTCCGGAGCAGGTGCGTGCGATCGATGCGGAATGGGCGGCGCTCAGTGCCGCCGGCCCGATCCCGCCGATTTCGTGGTTTCCTGACCAGGGTCAGGCGCAGGCATGACGAAAGATCGCTACGCGGGGGACGAGTACCGGCCGCTTTTGCTGGATGAACGCAATCCGGAGGACGCTGCCAAGCTCGCGGAATTGCGTGCGAGCAATGCCGTCGAAATGGTCGATAAGCGCAATTTGCTGCGCGCGGAATTCGCGACTTTGGTCAAGCCTCCCGAATTGTCCGAAGGGGCAGAAGCCGAACGCTGGGTTTATTATCCGTGGCGGCGTGCGGCGATTGCGCTGCCCGGTCCGCAACTCCTGCGGGCGCTTCGGCTCGATCGGAATCGCAACATCCTCACCCCTGCCGAGCAGGCGACGCTCGCCACCCAGGTGATCGGTGTGGTCGGACAGAGCGTCGGTCACACCGTCGCCCACACGCTGGCACTCGAGGGAATCTGCGGCGGGCTGCGGCTGGCGGATTTCGACGCGATGGAACTGACCAATCTGAATCGTGTACCGGTCACCCTGTTCGATCTCGGCGTCAACAAGTCGGTGGTCGCCGCACGGCGGATCGCGGAACTGGATCCCTATCTGCCGGTAGAGGTTTACGACCGGGGGCTGGACTACGACAACATCGATGCCTTCCTCGCCGGACTGTCGATAGTCGTCGAGGAATGCGATTCACTCGACATCAAACTCGCCGTTCGCGAGGGAGCTCGACGGCACCGCGTGCCCTTGATCATGCAGTCCAACGACCGCGGGCTGCTCGACGTGGAGCGTTTCGACCTCGAGCCGGGCCGAAGCCCCTTCCACGGTCTGCTCGGCGATACCCGCGCCGCCGACCTGCGCGGCCTGTCGACCCGCGACAAGGCTCCGCATGTGATCCGAATCCTGGACGGCCGCAACCTTTCCGACAAGCTCGCCGCCAGCATGGTGGAGATCGGCGAGACCATGAACAGCTGGCCCCAGCTGGCTGGCGACGTGCAGCTCGGCGGTGCCACCGTCGCGGCGGCCGTGCGCCGGATCGGGCTCGGGCAGAAATTGCCGTCGGGGCGCACCCGCATCGATGTGGACCGCTGCCTGGACGATATCGCCGAGCCGCCGCCCATCGTGGAACCGCTGCTCGCGGACCAATCGTTCGAGGACCCGGTGCCGGAGTCGGGAGTCGAGAGTGTGCTGTACGCGGCCCAGCGCGCACCCTCCGGCGGCAACGCGCAACCGTGGACGCTGCGGGCCGATCCGGGCCGGGTGACAATTTCTCTTGCGCCGGAACGAACCTCGTCCATGGATATCGGCTACCGCGGCAGCGCGCTGGCGGTCGGAGCGGCGCTGTACAACGCCCGGGTGGCGGCGGCCGCGCACGGTTTGCTCGGTGCCAGCAGCCTGCGGACGGACGGCCCGGCGGACCTCACGGCGGAGCTCGAGCTCGGCGCGGGGACCGATCCCGGACTCGCCCGGGACTATCGGGGGCTCTTGGCTCGCCATACCAATCGGTGCGATGGAACGGGTGCGCAGGTGCCCGCCGCGGACCTCGAGTCGATCGGGGCGGCGGCCGCGCAGGCCGGTGGCGGGCTGCGGGTGGTCACCGATCCGGCCGAGATCGACCAGGCGGGTCGGCTGCTCGCGGAATCGGACCGGGTGCGCTACCTGACGCCGAGACTGCACGAGGAGATGTTCGCCGAACTGCGCTGGCCGGGTGATGATCTGCGCTACGGCACGGACGTGCGGACCCTCGAGCTGCCTCCCGATGAAATGGTGAAACTCGAGGTCGCGAGCCGTGCCGACGTCATGGCCCAGTTGCGGGCCTGGTCGGGCGGCGTCGCCCTGGGTGACGCGACCCGCGACCGGATCCGCACCAGTTCCGCGGTCGCGGCGCTGACCTATCCGGTGCCCGGTGATGCGGATGAACTCACCACCTACGCGCGGGCGGGCGAGGCGCTGCAGCGGGCGTGGATCGAGGCCGAACGGCACGGATTGGCGGTACAGCCGGTCTCTCCGGTGTTCCTGTTTGCGCGACGTTCCGATGAACTCTCTGCTGTTTCCCCGGAGTTCGCCGATACACTAGCGTCACTTCAGGGCCGTTTCCTGGACTTGTTGGGAGTGCCACCGGACGAGTTGATGGTGTTGGTGCTGCGCCTGAGCTATGCGGCGGAGACCAAGGTCCGTAGTCGTCGGCTCCCGGTGCTACAAGCGGGCCTGTTCGGCTAGTGCGATCGGAGACAGAGTGCCTCGGCAGACGCTCGACTCGCTGGTGACTCAAGTCGCCTCCGAGCTGATGGGTGTCGACGCCCATACGATGGTGGCGTCGAGTGAGCGGGTCTTGTCATGGCTGGTCTCGCACTTCGACGTGGACTTCAGCTATTTGCGACATACCGACCTCGAGCGGCGGGAGTCCGTCCTCATCGCCGAATGGCCGCCGCGTGAGGTGATTCCGGATCCGGATCCGATCCGGGTTGCCAAATTCGACGATTCCGATCCGGTGTTCGCCAGCCTCGAGCACGCCACAGAGCCCTTCCTGGTCCGGCCGACGCCCGAGTTCGAGGAGTATCAGCGCACCATCCGCGACTCTTCGGGACTGTCATCGGTATCGGTCGCCTCCGTGCCGCTGGTATCTCGCGGTTTGCCGACCGGAGTGCTCGGCTTCGTCAAGGAGGGCGACCGCGAGTGGAGCACGCGGGAACTCAACGTGCTCAAGGCGATCGCCGCGTTGTTCGCGCAGCTGCAGGCCCGGGTGGTGGCCGAGGAGCGGTTGCGGTTCATCGCCATGCACGACGATCTGACCGGACTGGCGAACCGGCGGGCATTGCTCGAGCATATGGACGAGCGGCTAAGGCTGGGTTGCGCGGGACCGGTGGCGACGTTCTTCCTGGATCTGGATCGGCTCAAGGCGCTCAATGATTTCCTCGGGCATACGGCCGGGGACAATTTCATTCGTACGCTCGCCAAGCGGTTACGGGAGAACCTGGATGCCGGGGATGTGATCGCGCGGCTGGGTGGGGACGAGTTCGTGATCGTGCCTGCCAAGCCGATGGATGCGGCGGCGGCGGAGCGGGAGGCTACGCGGATTCAGCAGTTGATCGCGCGGCGGGTGACTGTGGGGGAGGAGACTGTCAGCCGCGGGGCGAGTGTTGGTGTGGCGCTGGGGATTCCGGGGGAGACCACGGTCGCGGACGTATTGCGGCGGGCAGATCATGCGCTGCTGTCGGCGAAGTCGAGTGGTGGGAATGGCGTTGCGGTGTTCACCGATGCCATGCGGGCGCAGTTCGAATTGCAGGATGACGTCGAGTTGAACCTGCGCGGGGCGGTGTCGGACGGGTCGCTGGTTCTGCACTATCAGCCCGAGGTGGATTTGCGGACCGGGCGGGTTGTGGCGTTGGAAGCGCTTGTGCGGTGGCAGCATCCGACTCGGGGGCTATTGCCGCCGGGGGCTTTTGTGGGGGTGGCCGAGGCGACCAATTTGGCGGGGGAGTTGGGGCGCTGGGTTATTCGGTCGGCGGCGGAGCAGTTCGCCGGTTGGCGGCGGCGGGGGTTGGCGTCGAATGTGGTTATTCGCATCAATGTTTCGCCGGTGCAGCTGGTGAGTCTGGACTTCGTGGAGACCATGGAGGGGATTCTGCGGCGGTACGGGATCGATGGGTCGTCGGTGTGCCTGGAGATCACGGAACATGTTGTGGTGCAGGATCTTGCGCGGACGCAGGTGACGTTGCGCGGGCTCAAGCGGATGGGTGTGCAGATCGCCATCGACGACTTCGGGACCGGGTATTCGTCGCTGTCGCATCTCAAGGCGCTGCCGGTGGACGCGGTGAAGATCGACCGGGGGTTCGTGCAGCGGCTGGGCGCCAGCGCTGATGATCTTGCGATCGTGAAATCGATTGTGGGGCTGGCTGGTTCGTTCGGGCTGGGCGTGGTCGGTGAAGGGGTGGAGACCACCGTGGCGGCGCGCACGCTGGTGGCGCTGGGTTGCTATCGCGCGCAGGGGTTCCTGATCGCGCGGCCGATGCCGGCCGAGGAGGTCGAGGAGCATCTGGCGGCGGGGCGGATCGCCCTGGATCTGGATCTGCCGGGAACCAGCCGTTCGGTTCTGCCCGGCCCGTCCTGACATCGATCCCCTAACTTTCCCGGCCGCGGCGCGGAATCCGGGTTTGGAGCGCGTGTGCCCAGGAAAATAGGGGCGTAACGGGTACTCGCCCGACTCGCGAACACTACTGTTCGCGTAGTAGCGTGCGGTCTGACAAGGCTGTCAAATTCGAGGATGGATCCGGCGTGCGTGATCATGGCCTGAGCGGCAAGAAGACCCTGATAACCGGCGCGGCGAGCGGCATCGGCCGGGCCACGGCGCTGGCCGCCGCCCGCAAGGGCGCCCGGCTGGTGCTCACCGACGTGAACTCCGACGGGCTGGACGCGACCGTCGAATCCATTCGCTCCGGCGGCGGCATCGTCGAGGTGGCCGTCGCCCTCGATATCAGCGATTACGACGCCGTCACCGCCTTCGCCGAGAAGGTGCACGAGCAGATCGGCTCGCTCGATGTGGTCATGAACGTCGCGGGCATCTCCACCTGGGGCACGGTGGAGAATCTGGAGCACCGGCACTGGAAGCGTCTCATCGACGTGAATCTCATGGGTCCCATCCACGTCATCGAGAACTTCATCCCGCCCATGATCAAGGCGAAACGCGGTGGCGCGCTGGTGAACGTCTCCTCCGCCGCCGGTCTGCTCGCCTTCCCCTGGCACGCCGCCTACAGCGCCAGCAAGTTCGGCCTGCGCGGCGTCTCGGATGTGCTGCGCTTCGACCTCGAGCGCCACGGCATCAAGGTGCACCTGGTGGTGCCGGGCGCGGTCGACACGCCGCTGGTGCAGACCGTGGACGTCGTCGGCGTGGACCGCGAGGATCCGCGAATCCAGGCCTGGATCAAGCGCTTCCGCCGCCACGCCAAGTCCCCGGACGAGGTGGCCGAGATCATTCTGAAGGGTGTCGAGAAGGGCACGTATCTGATCCACACCCAGTTCGACATCCGCTTCGGCTACTGGTGGGCTCGCAAGTTCGCCTGGCCGTACGAGTTCGTCATGCGCCGCGCGAACGACCTGTTCACCACGTTCCTGCCCCGGGAGGAGCCGGTTCCGGCCAACGGCGCGCCGGACTAGGCGGTGTCGGGGGCGCAGACCCCCGGCTTCTTGCAGTTCTCGGCCGCGTGCGTATCCAGCACCCGCGCGCCGGGCCCCTCGTCGCCCAGATGGTCGTGCGCATTGAAGATCTTGCACACGCCCAGCGACAGACATCCGCAGCCGATGCATCCGGTCAGGTTGTCGCGCAGCCGGATCAGCTGTTCGATGCGGTCGTCGAGGTCCTCGCGCCAGGTGGTGGACAGCGTCTCCCAGTCCCGCCGGGTGGGGTTGCGGCCGTCGGGCAGATTGTCGAGGGCGCGGCGGATCTCGGCCAGCGGAATGCCGACACGCTGTGAGATCCGGATGAAGGCCACCCGGCGCAGGGTTTCCCGGGGATAGCGGCGTTGATTGCCACTGGTTCGACGGGCTGTGATCAAGCCCTCACGTTCGTAGAAATGCAAGGCGGACACCGAAACTCCGGCCCGCTGGGCCAGCTGACCGGGGGTCAGCTCCTTCGCCTGCCACGACGCGGTCTGCACAACCCGAACATTACTCCAGGTTTTTCGCGGGTGCGAATTGCATGCCATCCGGGGCGCGGGGAACTACCGTCGTGTCATGGGAACAAAGGCCGCACCCACGGCGCGACCGTTTTCCGTGACCTCGGAGGTCGGCGCACTGCGCACGGTGCTGTTGCACCGTCCTGGCGACGAGCTGCGCCGGCTCACCCCGCGCAATAACGACCAGCTGCTCTTCGACGCCATTCCGTGGGTCGAGCGCGCGCAGCAGGAGCACGACATCTTCGCCGGGGTGTTGCGCGGTCGCGGGGTGGAGGTGCTGCTGCTGGCCGATGTGCTGACCGAGACCATCAAGGCCAGCGGGGCCGCACGGATTCAGGGCATTTCGGGCGCGGTGGACGCGCGTCGGCTGGGACACGTGCTCGCCGACGAGCTGGCCGCGTACCTGCGCGGGGTGGCCGCCGAGGACCTGGCGCAGATCCTCATGTCCGGCATGACATTCGACGAACTACCCTTCGGTCCGGACGCCACCTCGCTGGTGCGGCGCATGCACCACGGGCACGACTTCGTCATCGACCCGCTGCCGAATCTGCTGTTCACGCGTGATTCCTCGTTCTGGATCGGCCCGCGGGTGGCCATCACCTCGCTGGCGCTACCCGCCCGTGCGCGCGAAACCTCGCTCACCGACCTGATTTACGCCTTCCATCCCCGCTTCCTGGGCGTGCGGCGCGCCTACGAATCGCACACCGCCCCCATCGAGGGCGGTGACGTGCTGCTGCTGGCGAAGGGCGTGGTGGCGGTCGGGGTGGGGGAGCGCACCACGGCGGCGGGCGCGGAAGCCTTGGCGCGCAGCCTGTTCGAGGACGATCTGGCGCACACCGTGCTCGTGGTGCCGATCGCGCAGACCCGTGCGACCATGCATCTCGACACCGTCTGCACCATGGTGGACGTCGACGCGGTGGTCATGTATCCGGCCATCCAGGATGAGTTGTGCGCCTTCACCATTCGCAAGGAGGACGGGGGCGGCGTGCACATCTCAGGCCCGGATCCCTTCCTGCGCGTGGCGGCCGAGGCCATGGGCATCGGCAAGCTGCGGGTGGTCGACACGGGGCTCGACGGTGTCACCGCCGAACGGGAGCAGTGGGACGACGGCAACAACACCCTCGCCCTGGCACCCGGTGTGGTGGTCGCCTACGAACGCAATGAGAACACCAATGCGCGGCTCGAAGACGCCGGAATCGAGGTGCTGCGCATCCCCGGCTCCGAGTTGGGTTCCGGCCGAGGCGGTCCGCGCTGCCTGTCCTGCCCGCTCTCGCGTGACGAGGTGTGATGAAGCCATGCTGGACATCCCGGTCGACCACCACTCGACGGTCCCGCCCTATGAGCAACTGCGCCAGGGCATCATCGCCCGGGTGCGGTCCGGCGAGCTGGCCGCCGGGACCAAGATCCCCACGGTCCGGGCGCTGGCGGCGACGCTGAAGCTGGCTCCGAACACGGTGGCGCGCGCCTACCGTGAGCTGGAGCAGGACGGCGTGCTCGAAACCCGCGGGCGGCTGGGATCTTTCATCGCCTCGTCGGGCGACCCGACCCGGGATCTGGCCGGGCGGGCGGCGACCGAGTACGTCGCGGTGATCCGTCGGCTGGGCCTAGATGACGACGCGGCGGTGCGGTACCTGCACGCGGCGCTCGGCGAAACCCGAACGGTCAGTTAGCCGTCAACGCCAGCTGGGAAGCCACAAATGGTCATGCCAGCTGCCCGGAGTAATGGGCATCGCCGTCAGGATCGGCCACAGCCAGATGAAATTGGCGATGACCAGCGCCAGGTAGAGGCAGACCAGTAAGAGCCCCAAGCCTTGTCGCTCACTCGGCGGCAGGAAGCCCTGCCAGGCCGAGACTCCCGGGGCTCCCGAGAGTCGCCTGCCGCTGGGCGGGGCGTGGCCGAGGATGTCGCCGAGCGCCAGTGCCACACCCATGGCCAGGAACGGCGCGAGCGGCACGGCGTAGAAGAAGTACATCTGCCGGTCCAGATCCAGGAACCAGGGCAGGATGCCCGCGCCGTAGCCGACCAGCACGGCGGCGTAGCGCCAGTCGCGGCGCACCGCGCTGCGCCAGATGGCCCAGGCGAGCATGGGGAAGCAGACCCACCACAGCGCCGGGGTGCCGATCGCCATGACGGCCTTCACGCAGGAGGGCTGGCCGCAGCCGGTGACATTGGTGTCGGCGTAGTAATAGAGCATCGGCCGCAAGCCCATGAACCAGGTCCACGGCTTGGATTCCCAGGGATGGTGATTGCCCGCGGAGTTGGTGAGCTCCTTGTGGAAGGTGAGCACCTCGCCGCCGTAGTACCAGAGTCCGCGCAGCGCGCTCGGCACCCAGGAGAAGTCGCCGCCGCGCCCGACCCGGACCCCGACCGCGTACCGGTCGTAGCTGGTCTCGCTGGCGAACCAGGCCCAGAACGAGGCCAGGTACACGAGGACGGGGATCACGCACAGCGCGTAGATCGTCGGCCCGAGATCGCGGACCGCGAGTCCCGCCCACGGCCGCCGCACCCGGTAGCCGCGCCGGGCCGACAGGTCGAAGGCCAGGGCCAGCACGGTGAAGCCGATGATCCAGTACGCGCCCGACCATTTGGTGCCGCAGGCCAGACCGAGCAGCACGCCCGCGCCGAACCGCCACCAGCGCACGCCGAATCGCGGCCCGTATTCGCTGTCGTCGATGCGGCCCTCGGCGGCGACGCGGGCGATTCTGGCCCGGACGTCGTCGCGGTCCACGACGAGGCAGCCGAAGGCCGCGGTCACAAACAGGGCCTGGAAGATGTCGAGCATGCCGATGCGCGAGGACACGAAGGTGAGCCCGTCGCAGATCAGCAGGATCCCCGCGAACGCGCCGATCAGCGTGGAGCGGGTCATGCGGCGCACGATGCGAATCGTCAACAGCACGATCAGGGTTCCGGAGATGGCCGCGGTGAACCGCCACCCCCACGGCGTGTACCCGAAGATGGCTTCCCCGAGCGCGATCATGTCCTTGCCGACCGGCGGATGCACGACCAGCCCGTACCCCGGGTTGTCCTCCACACCGCCGTTGGTCAGCACCTGCCACCCCTGCGGCGCGTAGTGCTTCTCGTCGAAGACGGGCGTGTGCAGATCCGTCGGATAGTTCAACAGCAGGAATCGGGTAATGGCCGCGATCCCCGTCAGCACCAACGTGACCACCCACCCCCGAGCCCAATCCGTCGGCCCGAAATCGGGTGAGGGCACCAGCGGAGCCGGACTCGACACCGCCGCCGTCTCCGCCCCCACCGCTGCCGGTCGCACGTCGGTCACCTGGGTCACGCCCCCGATCGTAAGCGCTCCCACCCCCAAACCCCCTCCCCACCGCCCACCCCACCCCCATTTCCGCCGAGTGGCGCACCACCGAGCCGAATCCCGACAATTCCCCTCACTGGTGTGCCCCTCGATGGACCGGTCCGCCACCGACCACGCGTCGGCGGCGGTGTTGCCACGCGCCTCAGCCCGATCCGCCGGAAGCTCATCGGAGACGTCGAAGGTCGAGTCGTGTTCCGAATCCGCCCGCAGCCCCACCCCCATTTCCGCCGAGTGGCACACCAGCGCGGCCAATCCGGGCAAATCCCCTCGCTGGTGTGCCACTCGGCGAACCATGCCGCTGCGCCGGGCGGGTCGGGCTCGGCGGGGAGGTCGTGGCGTCGGGTGGTTTCGAGGGCGTCGATAGAGTCGGGGGACGAGTTGGGTGGAATCGAGGCGGAGGAGTCACATGAGTGCGGAGCCGAGTACTGGCGGGCGGCTGGTCTTGGCGGCAACGCCCATGGGTGACATCGGAGATGCCTCGCAGCGGTTGCGGGATGCGCTGGGGACGGCGGAGATCGTGGCGGCGGAGGACACGCGGCGGACGCGGTCGCTGGCCAAGGCGCTGGAGGTGGAGATCACCGGGCGGGTGGTCAGCTTCTACGACCACGTCGAGACTGCTCGGATTCCCATGTTGCTCGAGGAGATCCAGGGCGGGCGGACCGTGCTGCTGGTGACCGATGCGGGGATGCCGTCGGTCAGTGATCCGGGATATCGGATGGTGGCAGCGTGTGTGGAGGCCGGGCTGCCGATCACGTGTCTGCCCGGGCCGTCGGCGGTGACCACCGCGTTGGCGTTGTCGGGATTGCCTGTCGAGCGGTTTTGTTTCGATGGGTTCGCGCCTCGGAAGTCGGGGCAGCGGAAGGAGTGGCTGCGGACGCTGGCGTCGGAGCCGCGGGCGGTGGCGTTCTTCGAGGCTCCGCATCGGCTGGCCGATTGTCTTGCCGACGCGGTGGAGGTGCTGGGGCCGAATCGGCGGGCGGCCGTATGTCGGGAGCTCACCAAGACCTATGAGGAGGTCGTGCGCGGCAGTTTGGCCGAGCTGGCCGCGTGGGCCGTAGAGGGTGCGCGGGGGGAGATCACCGTGGTTCTCGAAGGGGCGCAGCCGGTTTCGGCGGAGCCTGCCGATCTGGTGGGGCAGGTGGAGGCGTTGATCGAGTCGGGGTTACGGCTCAAGGATGCGTGCGCCGAGGTTTCCGCGGCCACCGGCGCGTCGCGTCGGGAGCTTTATGACGCGGTGCTGGCCGCGCGATCGGCGGGATAGAGCCGCCCGCGGGATCTGGTGATCGGCAGGTGGTGTTGCAGCTGCCAGTTCTCCATGATCATGACGTAGTCGCCGTCCGGCTTGCGGACCAGCGTTTCGGCGCTGAGGGCTCGGGCATAGGCGACTTCGACGTTCTCCCACTTCTTCCGGAATTCGGGGAACTCCCAGAGCCTGCGGTGCTGTTCCTGCGCCCAGTCGGTGTGGCCGTAGCGGCCGATCATGCCGCGATGCCAGGCGACGCCGACGTCGGCCTGGTCGTCCCAATTGATCATCACCTCCTTGGCCTCGTCGGTGAACGACCACTCCAGCAGGTAGAGACCGGGCTCGTGGGTGGGGAAGGTGTCGTAATAGGCCTGGTTGGCGGCCAGCAGTCGCCGCTGCGGGGTGTAGAAGGACACCAGATCGCCGGTGGCCTCGGCCATTTCGGTACGCATGATCGGCGTCAGCGCCGCCTGGAACACCTCGAGCGAGGGCATGTGCGAGGCCGGATCCAGGCCGGGCCACACCGGATACGGTGAGGCGTACCCGGCGAGATCGCAGGCGTAGCGCCATTCCTCGTCATTGGCCCGGTAGGTGTCGGTGAGCTGACGCAGGATCCCGATATCGACCCGCCCGACCTCGTCCCGCTCCAGTTTCGTCAGGTAACTGGCGGTGATGTGGGCTTCGCCGGCCGCCTTCTCGCGGCTGAGCTTGCGGTTGCGGGGCAGCGTGCCGGCGTCGTGGCGGCGCTGTTCCTCGCGTTGCCGCAGGAAGGTGAAAAACCGTCCCAGCGTGGGGTTTTCGGGTTCGTGCATGGTGTTCGTGGTTCGCATTCTGCCTAGTGTGTGCACTGCGAGTGTATGCAGTGGCGGGGGTGGTCGACGGCGGGACCGGTCCGGCGGCGCACTGTTAGAGTCGCCGATCATGGGGCATGAGACCGCCGTCACGGCAAGCGAATTGGCGACCGAGCCGTTCGCGCTGACCGAGGACTTCTACCAGGACCCCCACGCCGCCTACGACGAGTTGCGCGGGCGTGGCCCTGCGCATTTCGTGCGTTTTCCCGACGGCGCCACCGGCTGGCTGATCACCGATTACGAGGTCGCCAAGGCCGCGTTCCTGGACCCCACCGTCAGCAAGGCCCTCAAGTCGAAGGGCGCGCGGGCCACGCTCGCGGGCGACGGCGCGGGCGGGCAGGTGGCCAGCGCCATGTTCGGCGACATGATGGTCTTCTACGACCCGCCGGAGCACACCCGCCTGCGCACCCTGGTGAACCGGGCCTTCAGCAGCCGAGCCGTGCGCGAATTGGCCCCGCGCATCACCGAATTGGCCGACGCCCTGCTCGCGGACCTGGCGGCGGACGCCGGGACCGACCAGGATCTGCTGGACCGCTACGCCTTCCCGCTGCCCATGCTGGTCATCTGCGAGCTGCTCGGGGTGCCCAACGAGGAGCGCGACAATTTCCGCGCCTGGTCGACCACCCTGGTCTCCAATGACGAGACCATCGAGGCCCGCACGGCCGCGGTGCAGCAGTTCGTCGGCTATATCGACCAGCTGATCCGAGCCAAGGGCAGCGAACCCGCCGATGATCTGCTGTCGGAACTCATCTCGGTCAGCGAGGACGGCGACAGGCTCTCCCACCGCGAGCTGATCAGCATGGTGTTCCTGCTGCTCGTCGCCGGTTTCGAGACCACGGTCAACCTCATCTCGAATGCGGTCGCGATCCTGTTGAACGACAAGGCCGTTCGCGCCACCCTCACCCAGGATCCGGACCGGGTACCGGATTTCGTGGAGGAGGTGCTGCGCTACGAGTCGCCGGCGAGCGAGGCCACCTTCCGCTACACCACCGTCCCCGTCACCCTGGGCGGCGTGGAAATCCCGGCGGGACAGCGCATTCTGGTTTCGATGGCCGCGGCCGACCGCGACCCGGCCCGCTTCGCCGATCCGCACACCGTCGACCTGGATCGCGCCGACAAGAACCACCTGGCCTTCGGCTACGGCATCCACCGCTGTGTCGGCGCGCCACTGGCCCGCATGGAGGGCGGGGTCGCGCTGACCCGCCTGCTGGCCGCCTATCCCGACCTGGAACTCGCCGCCGATGCCGAGCTGTCCTGGCGCAAATCCCTGATCGTGCGGGGTCTGACCGGTCTGCCGGTACGACTCCGCCCCTGAGGCCGGGCGTCGGCCCGCCGAGATGCGCGCATGACGAAGGGGGTTGTGCGCTCATCTCCGCGGGCCGACACCAGGTCCGGATCGCGGGTACGCCGCGTTCAATGGCGAACGACGGCGATCCGGTGAGGCGCAGCTGTGTGTCCGCGAGCGATATGCCACGGCACGCAGCTGCGTCACCGGATCACGCGGCGTCCACCGGATCATCGGGCGCGCAGGAATTCTCCGATCTGCCGCACCGCCTCGGCCGCTTCCGGATGGAATGACCAGTACAGCTGGAAGGCGTGCCCCTCGACCGGAAAGACGTCGTGCCGCACCGCGACTCCGGCCTCGCGCAGCCGCGTGACCAGCCTGCCGATGCCGCGGCCCATCTCGTCGAATTCCGCCGATTGCACCAGGGTCGGCGGCAATCCGTGCAGATCCGCGCACAGTGCGTTGGCCTCCGGATCGTGCGCCGGACGCTGCCCCAGGTAGGCGGACTGGAACCGCAGATGCAGTTCGACCTCGGCGGGCGCGGACTCGGCCGGGGCGAAGAAATCGACGGCGGGACAGAGCAGCACGGCCGCGCGCGGCATGGGCAGACCGTCCTCGCGGGCCCGCAGCAGGACAGAGAGCATCAACATCGCGCCGGTCGAATCCCCGATCAGCGCAATCTGTTCCGGCGCGTGGCCGGAATCCAGCAGCCAGCGGTACACGGTCAGCACATCGTCGCGGGCGGCGGGGAATGGATGCTCGGGCGCGAGCCGGAATTCCGGCGCCAGCACCCGGGCGTGGGCCGACTCGGCCACCGTGGCCGCCATCCCCCGGAAGCCGTAGGCCGACCCCATCATGAACCCGCCGCCGTGCGCGTAGACCGCGACCAGCTCGGAGGCATCGGCGGGCACCAGCTGAATCCCGGGCACCCCACCGGCATTCACCGGCTCCAGCAATACACCCTCGGGCGCGGGGAACTGCGCGAGCATGGCCTCGAACGCGGATCGCATGGGCGTGAGGTCACCGTTGAAGGTCTCCTCCACCGGACTCCAGATCCGATCCATGCGGGCTGAGAGCTCACCACCGGCCGCTTGCGCCGCGGTCAGCGCGGCATCCAGATCCGCGAGCACGTCCCGAGTGCGATCCAGCAGCGCCGTGCCCGCGGCGGTGAGGCTCACGCTGCGGGTATTGCGGTGGAAGAGATCGCAGCCCACCAGTTTCTCGAGCCCCCGGATGGTCCGGCTGAGCGCGGGCTGGGTGACGTAGAGCCGCTGCGCCGCGCGCCCGAAGTTCAATTCCTCCGCCACCGCGACGAAGGCGCGCAGGTGCCGGAGTTCCACGCCCTCCGGAGTCCGGGCCGGCTCGACCATGCGCCCGAGTATGCCCGCCCGGCATTGATGCCGCAGCGGCATCGGTGTCTTGTGATCCCGGCAATTCCCCGGACCCGCCGCAGCTGCGACCGTAGACGCATGGGAAAAATAATTGCAGGACAGTATGTTTCACTGGACGGCGTGACCGAGAGCGGCTGGACCGGTCTCGCGCCCGCCATCTCTCCGACAGATCCGCACACCGGGTCGTATTTCAACGACACCGAGGTGCAGCAGGCCGTGGGCGAGATGATGGCGGGCAATGACGCCATGCTCATGGGCCGCCTCACCTACGAGGGGCTGAAACCCTTCTTCACCAGCCAGTCCGGTCCGTACTTCGACGCTGTCAACGCGCTGCCGAAATACGTGGTGTCCACGACCATGGAGTCCTCGGACTGGTCCAACACCACCGTGCTGCGTGAGAACTTGGACAAGGAGATCGCCGCGCTCAAGGACCGGCATCAGCACATCGGTGTCGGCGGCAGCGGCACCCTGGTGCGGTACCTGATCGCCGAGAACCTGCTCGACGAATTGCAGCTGCTGGTGTTTCCGCTGATCCTGGGCGGTCCCGGCGCGCGGTTGTACGCCGCGGACCAGTCGCCCGCCGCCTTCGCCCTGACCGACTGCCGCACCCTGGATTGCGGCGTCGTGAAGTTGGTCTACACCCGTCAGGAGGGAAACTGATGGACGCGGTCAAGGGATTCGTCGACTCCAAGGACGGCACCCGCATCGCCTACACCCGATACGGTTCGGGCCCGGCGGTGGTGTTGGTCGACGGCGGGCTCGCCGCCCAGGATTTCGGGCCCAACAAGTCGCTGGCCGAGGCGCTTTCGAGCCGGTACACCGTCTTCACCTACGACCGGCGCGGCCGGGGCGGCAGCGGCGACAACCTCCCGTTCGACGTGGAACGCGAATTCGAGGATCTCGACGCGGTCTCCGATCTGGCCGGGGAATCGGTGATGCTGTACGGCATCTCATCGGGCGGCGGCCTGATCCTGGACTATCTGCGCAGCGGCCGTTCGGCGCGCAAGGTCGCCCTCTACGAGGTGCCGTTCGTGATCGACGACGGAACCCGGCCGCCCGTGCCGGACGATTACGTGGAGCACGTGAATTCGCTACTGGCGCAGGGGAAGAACGGCGATGCCATCAAGTACTTCATGCGGGTCGGCGTCCGCTTGCCCGCACTCATGGTGGCGGCATTCCCGCTGTTCCCGGGTTGGCGTCACCTGAAGACGGTCGCGCCGACCTTGGCCTACGACCTGCAGTACATGGCGCAGTTCCAACGGGGGCACAAGCTGCCCGCCGATCGATGGGCCGACTTCGATGTGCCGTTCATCGTCATCGCGGGCAGCAAGAGCCCGGCCTGGATGCGCAATGCCAATGAGGCACTGGCCCAGGCGATTCCGGGCGCGACCTACCGGGTCCTGCCCGGCCAGACTCACCTGGTCAAGGCCCCGGTGCTGGCTCCGGCGCTGATCGAGTTCTTCGGCTGAACCTTTTTCCGATTGCCCGGGGCCCACCAGTTGGCGGGCCCCATCAGCTTGACCAGCGCCGGGACCAGCAGCATGCGGACCAGGGTGGCGTCGATGATCAGGGCGATCACCATGCCGAGGCCGAGGAATCGCATGGGGGTGAGCGGGGACAGCGTGAATGCCCCCGTGATGAGCACGAGAAGTGTTGCGGCGGCGGTGATCACGCGGGCGGTCTGGACGTTGCCGATGCGCACGGACTCCTCGGTGTCGGCACCGGCGTTGTGCGCCTCCACCATTCGCGAGAGCAGGAACACCTCGTAGTCGGTGGACAGCCCGAAGACCACGGCGATGATCAGCACCAGCATGCCCGCCGACAGCGGGCCGACGCTGATGTGCAGTGTGCTCGCCAGGTGTCCCTGGTCGAAGATCCAGGTCAGCACCCCGAAGGTGGCGGTCAGGCTCAGGAACGCCATGAGTACGGCCTTGAGCGGCAGCACGATCGAGCGGAAGGCGAGGGCCAGCATGACCAGGGTGACCGCCACCATGACCGCGATCATGAGCGGCAGCCGGTCCAGCACGGCGGCAATGCTGTCGACGGTCGAGGCGCTCTCGCCGCCCACCTGGAGCTTCAGCCCGTCCAGGCGCAGGTCGCGCAGGTCGTGCACGATGTCCTGGGCGCGCGGTGACCGGTCCGGGGCGGCCAGGGCGGCATGGATGACGGTGGTGTTGTCCTTGGTGTCGAGGGCGGTGGCCTGGCGCACGCCCTGCACGCCGCCGATCTCACGCAGCGCCGTGCTGATCGCGGCCGAAGTCGGTGCACTACCGTTGGTTTCGCGCAGCAGGATGGTCGCGCCGCTGTTGGCGGCCGGGAAATGCGCGCTCAATTCCTCGACGGCGGTGCGGGTTTCATTGCCCGCGGGCAGGGCGGTGTGGTCGATGTCGCCGAGCCGGACACCGGTCAGAGGCGCGGCGAGCACGAGCAGGATCGCACCGACCGCGATGGCCACAGTGCCTGGCCGGCGCATGACCGCGGTGACCACCCGGCCCCAGAATCGTTGCGCCCGTTGCTCGGAGCGTTCGAAGGCGTCGGCACGCCAGCTCCACTTGCCGATGCGCGGACCGAGCAGCGTCAGGATGGCGGGCAGCGCGGTCACCGACAGCAGCGCGGCCAGCCCGACCGCCGCGATGGCCCCGATGCCGAGCGAACGCAGCACGGCCAGCGGGAACACGAAGGTGCCCGCGAACGCGCACATGAGCAGCGCGGCCGAGAACAGCACGGTGCGCCCGGCGGTCTGCAGGGTCCGGGTCACCGCCTCCTCGGTCGAGCGCCCCCGCCCCAGTTCCTCGCGGAACCGGCCCACGATGAAAAGCCCATAGTCGATGGCCAATCCGAGCCCCAGCAGCGACACCACGTTCATGGCGAACACACTGACCTCGGTCAACCGCGCCATGATCCCGACCGTGCCCAGCGCGCCCACCACCGCCAGCGTGCCGATCAGCACCGGCAGCGAGGCGGCCACCACCCCGCCGAACACCAGTACCAGCACCAGCGCGGTGAGCGGGATCGAAATCGATTCGGCCAGTACCAGATCGTGCCGTGACTGCTCGCTGATGGTGTCGGCGAGCGCGCTGTACCCGGTCAGCTTCGTCTCGAGCCCCGGAACCCGCAGTGCGGCAGCGATCTTCGGATACTCGGCCACCCGCTGATTGTCATCGCCCGCCGAGAACACCACGGCCACCGCCTGGCGACCATCCGAAGACCGCAGGTAATTCGATCGCGGGCTGTTCCAATAGCTTTCGACCGGCCGATCCAGCAGCGCGGCATCGATGCTGCCGATCGCCGCCGTCACCCGCGGCCCGATATCACCGAGCGTCTGCCCCTCCGGCGCGGTGTAAATCGCGATGACATCCGGATTCTGCGGCCCCAGCCGCTGGGTCACCCAAGCATCCACCGACGCGGATTCACCATCCGGCACCACGAATCCCGCCGCACTCACCCGCTGCTGCAGCCCGGCCGCGAACAGCCCGCAGGCCAGCGCGAACAACACCGCCACCGCCAGCACGGTCTTGGGCCGCGCCACGACCACTCGGCCCCACCAGGCCATCAGACCGAGCGATTCCACTGTCCCGGAGGGAGATTCGATCACCCGGGAGGGAGTTTTCACCGCACTCGGGGAGGTATCGATGTCGGTCATGGCGTGCTCCGATCAGTGTGCGCGAGCGGTTCGGTGTGTGCGCTGAGCACACCCACTAGTCATCCCGGCATGCTTTTGGCCGGGATCCACACCAGTGGGGGGATTCCGGCCAAAAGCGCGCCGGAATGACGAGTTCGGGCGAAGGTCAGCGCTTTGCGTCTGAGTTCGTCGGCGTGAGTTCGGATTCCAGGGTGTGGACGATGCGGTCCAGCAGGGCGTCGAGGCGTTCCGGAATGCCGCGGCCGTTGCGGACGGAGACGGTCAGTTCGGTGCGGCCGCCGCATTCGGTCATGCCCATGAGCAGCGGCATGGCGACGCTGTGCTGGGGCATGACCTTGATGGCGGTGGGGGTGAAGCCGGGGACGGCGAGTTCGTCGAGGTCGTAGCGACCCATGTGGGAGACGGTGGCGGAGGCCAGGTTCAGGCCGGTGCGCGCGCCCAGCAGGTTCAGGGTGCGCAGCAGTCCGCGCCCGGCCGCCTGCGGGAGGTACTTCAGGCCGCCGTTGTCCATCTGGTTGAGTTCGCGGTTCTCTTTCAGGCCCGCACGTTTGATCTCGTTGAGCTGCTTCCAATCCACGCCCGGCCGCACGTCCAGGAACAGCGGCAACGCCAGATTCGCGGTGGAGCGCAACGCCGGATCGTGGCGGCGGATGTCGACGGGAATCATGATGCGCGAGAGCGGCCCGCCCTCCTCGGCGAGCAGCGCCGCGACCCGCATGAGCGCGCCCGGCCCGGTCGCGTGAATGGTGCGGGTGCGCAACAGGTGCCGGTGCTCACCCGGCTCCTGCCGCCCGTGCCCGACCGCCGACCGGAACCGCGGCAGCATGAGCGTGGGCCGCCCGGGCGCGCCGACCTTGCGCACCAGTTCGGCGTCGGCGATCGGGTCGGGCGCGCCCACCGGCTCCTCGCCGCGCAGGACGCGTAGCACGTCGGTGGCCCACATGACCATGCCCATGCCGTCCATGACGCCGTGGAAGACCCGGAACACCAGGGTGGTGGGTGAGGCCGTGAGCAGCAGCACCTCGACCGTGGTGTCCGGGGTCGGCCCTATCGGGCTGGTCAGCACCGGATCCGCTTCCAGCGCAGGGTATTCCAGCGCGTGGTCGACCACCCGGACGCTCGGCGCGACCCCGCTGTCGACCCAATCCTTGCCGTCGCGCACCAGCCGCGCGCCCGGATTCGCCTCGGCGGCCCGGGCGACCGCGCGCCGCAGTGCCTCGGCGTCGATGCTGCCCTGGCCCTCCACCACGAGCTGCATCAGGAACGGCGGAGCCAGATCCCGCATCGGGAAATAGATGAGTTCGGTGGGGGAGATGGGACGGCGGAACATGCGCTACCTGCCTAAATCTTCTCGTTCAAAGCGACTAGATCTGCTCGTTCAAAGCAGTGATGCCACCCTGGGTTTCGAGCCAGGCCAGGAAATCCGCCAGCCCGGCGTCGCGGTCCACGATCGGGTGATAGCCGAAATCGCGGGTGGCGGCCGAGGTGTCGTAGGTGGCGGTGCGGGTCATCAGCGCGACCACATACCGCGACAGCGGCGGCGACCACCGGGTCGCGACGAACGGTATGCGCCAGACGGTTTCGATGGCGGCCACGATCGCGTTCAGCACCCGCCGGTTCGGCTGCCGGGTCGGTTTCGCGTAGCCGAGACCGGTGGCGACCTCGCCCAGGAAGCCCCAGACATCGGTCTGCTCGGCATCGGCGATGAAATACGCCTTGCCGCCGATGTTTTCGGATCGCGCCGCCAGCACGCACGCCTCGACGATGTTCTCCACATGACACAGCGAGGCCTTGACCTGCTTGCCGTACGACAGATCCGGCAGCGTGCCCTCCGCCGCGCGGCCCAGCAGCCGCACGATCGGCCCGGACCGGTCGCCCGCACCCCAGATGGCGCGTGGCCGCAGCGCGCAAGCCTGGAATTCCGCTGTGTTCGAGGCCAGTACGAGCCGCTCGGCTGCGGCCTTGGTCTCGGAGTACAGGTTCAGGTACCGCCGCGGGTACGGCACCGACTCGTTGACGTTCACCTGGTCGCCGCCGTCGCGGTCCATGAGCGCGCTGGGGCTGGAGATGAACACGAACCGCGAGGTGCCGTTGCGCTTGGCCGCCCGCACGAGATTCTCGGTGGCCGTGACGTTCTCGGCCACGAACTGCTCCCGCGTACCGCGGTCATCGACCCGCGCCGCGCTGTGGAACACCACGTCCACACCCTTGGTGGCGCGTTCCAGCGATACCTGATCGGTGAGATCGCCGGTGATGACCTCGACCCGGTCGATCACCTCGGCCAGGTCGCGCAGATTGCTGGTGGCGCGCGCCAGGATCGCCACCTCGTAGTCGCCGTCGCGGACCAGGCGGCGCACCAGCGCTCCGCCCAGGAATCCGGACGCGCCCGTGACAAGTGCCTTCACGCTCTACCCCTTCCGGTCATGCGGCTTCCTGCGTCTTCCACCAGGTGATGCCGAAGATCTGAGTCATGGCCGCCGTCTTGACCGCCGAGTGCTCGGTGCCGGCGGTGGCCTTCAGCGCGGCCGGGATCTGCGCCGCGTGCACCACGATGCTGAGGAACGCGTCGATCCAGAACACCGCGCGCAGCAGCCGGTTGGCGGGCGCGCGATCACCCGCCGCCAACAGCAGGCCGAGGGCCAGGTACAGCCAGCCCAGCACCGGAATCGCGCGCAGCACAGTCACCTTCATCGTCCATCTCCCTTGTCGAGCCGCTCAGCCGCCCAGACCGCGAGCTGTTCGCGGCCGATCTTGGCATTGTGGCGGATATCGACCGGGAAGCCCGGATGGAACAGGAACGTGGAAACCGGTGCGGTGACCTCGAATTCGGCGGCGCGCTCGCGCAGTTGCGTCACCAGCTTCGCCGTATCGGCGCCAGGCTCGGCCTCGACGCAGAGCACCGGAAGTTGTGTGCCGCGCGTTCCGACCCCGACCAGCGCCGTCCGCGCGACCCCGGGCACGGTATTGAAGACCTGCTCCACCTGCACCGAGAACATAGGCCCGTCGGCGGTCAACAGTCGCTGACTCTTGCGTCCGCAGAACCAGATTCGGTTCTCGTCGTCGATCCAGGCCAGGTCGCCGGTGCGATGCCACACCGTCTCGCCGTCGCGGATCTTGCCCGCCAGGTTCGCCGACTCCGGCCAGTAGTACCGGGTGCTCACATTCGGCCCCGACACCACGAGTTCACCGATGCCCCGGGGGCCCACCAACTCGGATGCCCTGGCCTCGGCCTGCTCCCAGGTCGGGATCGGGTCATCGGTGATGGCGACCAGCCGCGCCCGCACGCGTTCGGCCGGGCGGCCCACACAGGTGCCGTCGCCCAGATGCGCCCGCTCCACCAAACCGCCGAGCAGTTCCCGGGATTCGATGGTGGACATGGGCAGCGCCTCGGTCGAGCCGTAGCCCGCGTACACCTCGGCGTCCTCGGCCAGCACCTCCCGCAGCCCGGCAATGCACCAGTCCGGGACGGGCGCGCCGCCGGAGAAAATGCTGTGCAGGGTGGGCACCGGCGTCTTGTGCTGTTCGAGATGCCGCAGCAGCGGGATCAGCACGGCGGGCGAGGCGAACATGGTCTTCACCCCGAACCGGTTGATGGCGTCGACCACATGCGCGGGCTCGGTCGAGCCCACCTTGCTCGGCACCAACGGCGGTAGCACGCAACGGGATCCGAGCAGCATGTCGAGAATCCCCACCAGCGGCAGGGTGATCAGCGAGGTCCCCGGATCCACATTGCCGCGCGCGGCGTGCACCTGCTCGACCATGGAGCTGAGATTCCCGTGCGTCATCTCCACGGCCTTGGCGGGCCCGGTGCTGCCGGTCGTGTACGCGATGAGCAGCAGCTCCTCGGCGGGCGCGGGCACCCGTTCCTCGAGCGTGAACGCGTCGAACGGCGCGCGGTGCTCGCTCTTTCGCGATTCCAGCGTGGCCAGCAGCTCGTCGAGCCGCGCGGCCACCTTGGCGCTGGCGGGACCGTGCGTCCCCAGTTCGGCGCTGAGCCGGTTGCCGAGGCGGCCCGAGGTCACCGGCGCACCCCACCCGCGCAGTGTCGGGCCGCCCCAGAACCAGCGCGGGCCGACGGTGAGAGTCACCCGCACGTTCCGGAAGTACTTGCCGAACAACACCCGCGCGGCGTGCGCCTGCGGAATCCCGATGAACGCCTCGGCATCGGCGGCGCGCAGGCAGTTGAGCATCTTGCGCAGGCCCATGCCCGGGTCGATGACCACCGGGACCGCGCCGATCTTCAACAGCCCCAGCATGATCGCGTACAGCTCCGGGCTGGGCAGCACCAGCACGATGGTGCGGGTGCCGCGGCCCACGCCGTCCGCGGCCAGGTGCAGGCCGATGGTGTCGGACCACTCGTCGAGCTCACGGTAGGTGAGATGGCGGTAGTCCGGCAGGCCGGAGGCGGTCTTCCCCGCGGGGTAGATCACCGCCTCACGGTCCGGATCGGCGGCCACCACCGCGCGGAAGCGGTCGATGGCCTGCCAATAGGTCGCGGTGGTCACGCCCAGCCTTTCCCGCTGCGCAGGGCTCCGGCGAGGGCCGGGAGCCGGTAGACGACCGCGGCGGCCGAGGGGCCCGCGCCCGCCGCCACGAACAGCACATCGCGGTAGGCGGCGAGCGAATCCGACTCGGCGGCAGCGTGATACGCCAGCGGCAGGGTGGCGGTGTGCGGGTCGCCCTGGGACAGGTCCGGGGTGAAGACCGCCTCCGACGCGATGCCGAGCTCGGCGGCCAGCAGTGCCGGGAACTCCCCGCTCGGCGTGGAAGCGATGAGGGCCGTGGTGGTCTCGTCGATATCGCTGCCCGCCAATGCGGCGCGGGCGGCCTCGGCGGCGACGACCAGCAGCCGGTCCAGGTAGTCCGGTTCCCGCTCCACGGTCATCAGCCCGCGGCCCCGATTGCCCATGGTCTCGACATCCACGTAGGACTCCAGGCCCGGCGTGCCCTCGGCGGCGCGGGTGTGCACCCGGCCGAAGCCCTCCGGCTCATCGGTCTGCTCCAGCAGGAGCGCGGCACCCGCTGTGGCGTAAGGGAATTCGTCATCGGCCGCCGAACGGGTCAGCGACGGATGGGTATCACCCGACACGATCAGCACGTGCTCCGCGCTCCCGGTGGCCAGCACCGCCTGCGCCACCTGGACCGCGTTGACCACGCTCGTGCCCGCGTTCATCAGGTCGAAGGAGAACGACCGCGGGTCCTCCTTCACATAATCCAGTCCGATGCCCGCGGCCTTCTGGATCAGCGCGGACACCGCCGGCTCGACGGTATTGCTGTCGCGGAAGATGCCCGCGTTGATCATGACCCCGACCTGCCCGGGCTCGATACCCGCGCTCTCCATGGCCCGCCGTGCGGCCCGGCCGCTGAGCTCCACGATGCTGAAAGTGTCGGTGTCCCGGCTGATTCCGGTGGATTTGATGCGCACGCCCATGTTCGTAGACCTCAGACCTTCAGCGACGAGATGGTGGTGGACAGGAAGCCGCCGACCACGCCGGAGGCGGCCGGGATCATCAGCAGCTTGGATCCGCTCGCGATCGCCTGCTGGCTCAGCTGATCGTGCAGCACGATGAAATGCGAAGTGCTGGAGGTGTTTCCGTACTTCTCGATGACATTCAGGTCCGGCGGCATGGGGTGCCGGAACTCGCGCTCGGCAATGGCGTTCATGAACGGAATCGCCGCCGCGCCGAACTGGTGGTGAATGATGTAGTCGAAACCCTCTGCACCGAAATCGATTCCGCGCTCCTCCATGAAGTTGCGCTGGGTGTCGGTCCACAGCAGGAACCGGGCCTCGTTGTGCATCTTCCGGTTGTCGGTGTAGAGCGCCACGCCATTGGTCTTGTCGCTGGGCATGCCCAGACACAGGTGCGAGAACTCCGACGCGGTGGTCAGCTCGATGTAGTGGATCTTGTCGTTGTCGTCGACGGCCTCGTCGAGCACCAAGCAGGCGCCGGAATCGCCGACGGTCAAAGAGGCGAATTGCAAATCGTATTTACTGGAAATCTCGTTCACGGCCGTTTCGGCAATGGGCGTGATCGCCTCACCGCTGACCACGATGCCGCGTTTCACCGCACCGCTGCGAATCATGCGGTCGAGAATGTAGACGCCACTCATCATGCCCGCGCAGGCATTCGAGAGATCGAAGGCGATGACGTCCTCGCGGGCGCCGATCGCGCGGCCGATGGCTCCGGCGAAGGACGGCTCCATGTACATGCGGGTGCCGTGCTTGCTGCGCGTGATGGAGGTGGAGATGATGACGTCGAGATCGCCTGCGGCATAGGATGACCTGGACAGACTGTCCTCGACGGCCTTCATGGCGAGGACGAAAGAGTCCTCGCGGCTCTCCGGCCGGTTGTCGCGGAACCGGCGCTCCTTGACCCCCGTGATTCGTTCGAGATCGAACTCGGGGACTTCCTTCAATTGCGAAAGCAATTCGGCTGTGGTGACGCGCTTCTCGGGTAGATAAGCGCCGATCGACTCGAATCGAGATTGAGGCACGGCGAACTCCTGATACTGGGAGGCTGAAACAGGAAACTGAAATGATCGTCGAACTCCGATGCGATGAGGCTACCGGAGAGTAACTAGCTTGGGGAACTGGAGCGTTCCGTGTAGCTGTCTGAGACGAATCGTGAACGGCTGCTTAGTGTTACGCCGGGTTCGGTACAGCCGGGGCGTCCAGCTTGCCGCGGCACCAGCGGTCTGAGGTGGGGGTACGAGAAAGTACTGGATGCTGGTCAACGCCTGGCTATCTCGCACTATGTGTCATCCGTATGGCCCGAGGATGACGAACCGAGGGTCTCCCTGTGAGTGAGTTCACCCGAGCGCGTCACATTCTCGGGCCTGTGGCGAGGTGATCCGCAAACTGTCTGAGCGGCAGTCGATTTCGCTAGTCGAGCGGCGGCAGGCCCAGTACAGCGATGACGAATTCCACGAACAGCGGCGCCAATTCGGGCACCCGGTGCGCACCCTCGGCCACGATCACCCGCCGGGTCCGCTCGCCGATGGCGTCGGGAATCAGCGCGAACAGTTCGTCCGCGATCACCGGCAGGCTCGGATCGTTCTCGCGCGCCTGGGCGTAGAAGACCCGGTACAGATCGGCGAAGCGATCCACCGCCAGATCCCGCAGCGCCACCGACTCCTGATCCACCTTGAACGCCTCCACCAGCATGAGGCGCGTGAAATCCGGTTCGGAGGCGACGGTTTCGCAGAACGTCACCACGATCGACTCGATGCGCGCGTGCGCTCCCGCGTCGGTCGGCAGCTGGGCCAGCTCCTCGGCGATGCGGGTCGCGATGATGTCCGATCCGGTGCGCACCGCCTCGACGAAGCACTGCTCCTTGTTGGTGAAGTGCTCGTAGAAGGTGCTGCGCGACACCCGGGCGCGCCCGACGATATCGGTCAGCGTGGTGGCGTTGTAGCCCTTGGCCTCGACGCATTCCACCATGGCCTCGATGAGCCGGCCGCGCTGCGAGGTGAGGACCGCGTCGCGGGCCGCGCGATGCCGTTCGTCGAAGTTGGTGCGCTGCAGCATCCATTCCCTCTCGTTGAACCGCGGTCGCTTCAGATGGTCATTATCGGTGGGCGGAGCGGATTGTGGTGGATCGGCATTGCGGGCAGGTGACCTCAGTCGCCCCGTTCTTCATGCCCGCGGCAGGCGCAGCACGGCGAAGGCGAAGGCCTCCAGGTCCGGAATCCGGTCCGGCAACTGCTCGATCTCCCCGCGCTCGATCAGCCGCCGGGTCCGCTCGGCAATGGCATCGACGATCAGCGCCAGCTGATCCTCGCTGATCTCCGGCACATCCGCGAACTCGGCCCGCGCCCGCAGATGAAACTCCCGATAGAGCGCCGTGAACATATCCAGCGACGCGTCGTGCCGCCGCACCGCCTCCCCGCCCGCCTTGAACGCCTCCACCAGCACCAGCCGCGCCAACTGCGGCTCCGCCACGATCACCTCGCAATACGTCCCCAGCGAATTCGTCACCATCGCACGCACATCCGGATGCTCGACCCGCCCCATCTCCTCCGCGATCCGCGTGAACAACAAACTCGCCCCCGCCTCCACCGCCGCCACAAAGCACTCCTCCTTGCTCCCGAAGTGCTCATAAAACGTGCTCCGCGAAACCCGAGCCCGCCCCACAATGTCCGTCAGCGTCGTCCCCCCATACCCCTTCACCTCCACGCAGTCGCTGATCCCTTCCAGCAGTCGCCCCCGCTGCGAGATCAAAATCGCCTCCCGTGTCACCCGGTGCCTATTCGACCGACCAGTCTGTCTCAACGAGGACTCAGAGCTCGTGTCGAGGGGATTCATATGCACATCGTTGCATTGCGGCTGCAACTACTGGATCACGGATCCGGCGTCGCGGCGGTCGATGCACGTCCGTACGCTGACGACACCGGAAAATTGGATCCTCACTGACCATTTCGGTAGAAATTAGCGGGAGGATTGCTGGAGAGGTGGTCGGACAGGTGGTCGACGGGATCGAGCCGATTCCCGAGCAGCCGTTGCTCGGGATGTACATGCGGTATCGGCGGGAAACCCTGGGCCTCACGCAGGAGGAGACCGCCCGGCGGATGTATGTCAGCGTCTCGCTCTACCGCAAGCTGGAGAACGGCGAGCGCGCGCTGTCCGTGGACCGCCTCGGGGACTGGTGCGTTGCCATGGACGCGCCGGTGTGGATGCTGGAGAAGGTGATCTCGCTGATCATGCCGAAGGTTTCCACGATCGCCCGCGGCGCCTGGCCGCCCGCCCTGCGCCAGGAAGACATCGACCACCTCAACGCGCTGCCGTATCCCGCGTACTTCCACCGCTTCCCCGAATACGAGGTGCTGGCCGCCAATCAAGCGGCGAGCGGTGCGTTCCCCTGGCTGGCGCCCTCCAGCCCGGATGCCGAACGCCCGGTGAACGTCATCGAACAGTTCATGACCATCCCCGAAGCTCGGGAACTGCTGGTCAACTGGGACACCATCGTGCATCGGTTGGTATTCGGCCTGCGGGTCCTCTCACCCGGAGTCGTCGCGCCCGAGCGGCTCGCCCAGATCATCGAAACCTGCAGTGTGAACCCGGAATTCGCGCGCATGTGGAACACGCCCATGGACGAGAAGGTGTTCAACGACTCCCTGGTCCTGGTTCGCAATCCGGTGACCGGCGAGAACGTGCCCCTCACCATGCGCTCCTACAACCCCTACCACCCGCACGACTGCTCATATCAGCTCTTCATGCTGACGCCCCGCGCACCGGGCACCCCCACCGTCGACCCCTTCGCTGAAAAGTAGGCAGTCTGTGGCGGAAGCACTCGATCTCATTCTCGAACAACCGCTGGTCGGGGTGTACATGCGCTACCGGCGGGAGACGCTGGGTCTCACGCAGGAGGAAGTCGCCCGACGAATGTTCATCAGCGTCTCGCTCTACCGGAAGCTCGAGAACGGGGAGCGGGCCATGTCCGCCGACCGGCTCGAGGACTGGTGCGCGGCCATGGACGCGCCGATGTGGATGCTCGAGAAGATGCTGTCCATGGCCATGCCGCGGCTGTCCCGGTTGGCGGTCGGAAGCTGGCCGCCGGCCCTGCGCCAGGAGGATCTAGAGCACCTGGAAGCGCTCCCGGTGCCGGCGTTCTTCCATCGATCCCCCGAGCAGGATGTGCTGGCCGCCAACGGGATCGCGCTCTCGGGCTTCCCCTGGCTGGCGCCCGCGAGCCCCGATGCCGAGCGGCCGGTGAACGTCGTGGAACAGTTCATGACCGTCCCCGAAGCCCGGGAGCTCATCGTCAACTGGGAGACCGTCGTGGCCCGCCTGCTCTTCAGCGTGCGGGTGCTGTCGCCGGGTCTGGCCGAGCCCGCGCGGATCGCCCAGATTCTGGACACCTGCCGGACCAATCCCGACTTCGATCGGCTGTGGGCGCTCGGCGAGACCATGAGCGAAGAGCTGTACAGCGATTCGTGCGTGCAGGTCCGTTTCCCCGGGACCGGCGAACTCCTGAGCTTCACCATGCGCCACTACAACGCCTTCCACCCGAAGTGCGGCTACCAGCTGTTCATGCTCACGCCGCGGTCACCCGCCACCCCGACGGTGGATCCCCTCGTGCTACCGCTCGAAGGGCAGGCGCCGTGATGTTCGGTGCTGTGCAGGCCGTTCCGGAACAGCCCTTGCTCGGGATGTTCATGCGGTATCGGCGTGAGGCGCTGGGGTTGACGCAGGAGGAAGTCGCGCGGCGGATGTTCGTGAGTCTGTCGTTGTATCGGAAGCTCGAGAGTGGGGAGCGGCCGATGTCGCCGGATCGGTTGAAGGACTGGTCCAGGGCTATGCAGGCTCCGGTTTGGCTGTTGCGGAAGATGGCTTCGCTGGCTATGCCGATTCCGTCGGCGGTGGAGGCGGGGGTGTGGCCGCCGGTGTTGCGGGCGGAGGATATCGAGCATCTGGAGGCGCTGCCGTTTCCGGCGTTCTATCACCGGACGCCCGAGTACGAGATTCTCGCGGCGAATCAGGCTGCGCGGGAGGCATTTCCGTGGCTCATTCCGGCGGATGCGGATGCCGAACGGCCCGCGAATGTCATCGAGCAGATGATGACGGTGCCGATCGCGCGTGAGGTGCTGATCAATTGGGAGCTGATCGTGCATCGGCTGCTCTTCATCCTGCGAGTGAACGCGCCGGGGACCGTCGCGCCCGAGCGGCTGGCGCAGATTCTCGATACCTGTCGGTCGAATCCGGATTTCGAGCGGTTGTGGACCACCGATCTCAGCGAAGAGGCGTTCAACGACTCGCTGGTGCTGGTTCGCGATCCGGAGTCCGGCGGCCAGATCTCGCTGACCATGCGCTCGTACAACGCCTGGCATCCTGACAACTGCCCGTATCAGCTGTTCATGCTGACCCCGCGGGCCGACCCGAGTCCCTCGGTGGAACCGCCCATCGCCCGCTGATCCGTCACGCGCGAATAATTTTCCGCCAGGATCCGCTGGTGGGAGTTGGTGCCCCAATTCGTGCCGGTTCTCCGGGTTGACCGGGGGCGCAAGGGGATCGGATCCTTGTTCGGCGAGATCAACTGCTGCCCGATCCGATTCCGCGGATCGGGCAGTGGTGTGTTCACGGCATTCCCGTTCCGATGGTGGAGTTCGGAGGGGAATCTCCACCCGCGATCTACGGGTGTGACTCGGTGGCCGCCCGCCGAAGGGGGGCGGGCGGCACCGGACTCTTCTTACGCCTTGGGGGCGACGTACTTCGGGAAGACCACTTCCGGCTCCGGCAGGGCCGCGCCCGGGACGAGGGGGGTGGCGATGTCGGCGAAGGTGCGGTCGGTGGCGCCGAGCAGGTCGAGGATCTTGGCGGCCGAGGCCGGGATGACCGGCTGGACCAGGATCGAGACGATGCGCAGCACCTCCATGGTCACGTAGAGGATGGTGCCCTCGCGGGCCACGTCCTCCGGCGTGCCGGACTTGGCCAGCGTCCACGGGGCCTGGGCGGAGAAGTAGCGGTTGGTCTCACCGAGGGTGAGCCACAGCTGTTCCAGGCCGAGATGGATCTGCTGCTGGTCGAATTCGGCGCGGACGTTCGCCAGCAGGTTGCCAGCGCGTTCCAGCAGCGCCTTGTCGTCCTCGGTGAACTCACCGGGAGTCGGCACCACGCCGCCGAAGTCGCGGCCCACCATCTTCAGGCAGCGCTGCGCGAGGTTGCCGTACTCGTTGGCCAGATCGGAGTTGATCCGGCCGATGATGGCCTCCTCGCTGTAGGACCCGTCCTGCCCGTAGGAGATCTCGCGCAGCAGGAAGAAGCGCACGGCGTCGAGCCCGAAGGTCTCCACCAGATCCATCGGATCGACCACATTGCCGACCGACTTGGACATCTTCTCGCCCTTGTAGTTGACGAAGCCGTGCACGAAAACCCGCTTGGGCAGCTCGATTCCGGCGCTCATCAGGAACGCGGGCCAGTACACGGTGTGGAACCGCGAGATGTCCTTGCCGATGATGTGCAGATCCGCGGGCCAATACTTCTGGAACGACGCCGAATCCGTGTTCGGGAAGCCCGCGCCGGTCAGGTAGTTGGTGAGCGCGTCCACCCACACGTACATGACGTGCTCGGGATGCCCCGGCACCGGCACACCCCAGTCGAAGGTGGTGCGGGAGATCGACAGATCCTTCAGCCCCGCCTTCACATAGGAGACGATCTCGTTGCGCCGGGTCGCGGGAGCGATGAACTCCGGATGCGTCTCGTACAGCTCGAGCAGCTTGTCCTGGTACTTGGACAGGCGGAAGAAGTAGTTCGACTCCTCGGTCCACTCCACCGGGGTCTTGGTGTCGGTGGAGATGCGGGTGCCGTCCTCGAGGACGGTGGTCTCCTCCTCGGTGTAGAAGGCCTCGTCGCGCACCGAGTACCAGCCGGCGTAGGTGTCGAGGTAGATGTCGCCCGCCTCGACCATCCGGTTCCAGATCGCGACCGACGCGGCGAGGTGATCCTCGTCGGTGGTGCGGATGAACCGGTCGAAGGAGATGTCGAGCGCCTTGTCCATGGCCTCGAAGACATCGGAGTTGCGCGAGGCGTACTCCTGCTCCGGGAGACCGGCGGCCTTGGCGGCCTGCTGCACCTTCTGGCCGTGCTCGTCGGTGCCGGTCATATAGAACACATCGAAGCCGTCCAGCCGTTTGAAGCGGGCCAGGGCATCGGAGGAGATGTACTCGTAGGCGTGCCCGATGTGCGGGGCGCCGTTCGGGTACGCGATGGCCGTGGTGAGGTAAAAGGCGGGGCGTTCGGATGCGCTCATGGTGTGTCTACTCTATCTGCGTGTCCTTCGTCGCTCGCGTGAATATCCCCGTGGCAAGTGTCGCCCGCCGCTCTTCCGGAGTGCGCGCATGAGCGGCCGCCGACCCGCGCCCGAGCCGCCGCAGCCGCTGTCGCCGCTGATCGACGCGCACACCCATATCGACGCCTGCGGGGCGACCGATCCGGAATCGGTTGCGGCGCTGGTGGAGCGGGCCCGTGCGGTGGGGGTGCGGGAGATCGTGACCGTCGCCGACGATCTGGAGGCCGCGCGCTTCGCGGTCCGGGCGGCGAACTGGGACGATCGGGTCTACGCGGCGGTCGCGCTGCACCCGACCCGCGCCAATCACCTCGACGATGCCGCCAAGGCCGAGCTCGAACAGCTCGCCGCGGACCCGCGCGTGGTCGCGGTGGGGGAGACCGGTCTCGACTATTACTGGCCCGGCAAGCTCGACGGCTGCGCCGAGATCGAGGATCAGGTCGAGGGCTTCCGCTGGCATATCGATCTCGCGAAGCGGCTCGGCAAGCCGCTCATGATCCACAATCGTGAGGCCGATCACGATCTGCTGACCGTGCTGCTGGACGAGGGCGCGCCGGAGACCGTGATCTTCCACTGCTTCTCCTCGGACGCGAACATGGCGCAGGCCTGCGTGGAAGAGGGCTATGTGCTGAGCTTTTCGGGCACGGTCAGTTTCAAGAATGCGCATGAATTGCGCGAGGCGGCGAAACTCGTTCCGGACGAACTGATTCTGGTCGAAACGGATGCGCCATTCCTGACCCCGCATCCGTTCCGCGGCGCGCCCAACGAGTCGTACATGCTGCCGTTCACCGTGCGCGCGCTCGCGGAACTGCGCGAACAGGATCCGGTGCAACTCGCCAAGATCACCACCGCCAACGCCAGGCGCGTCTACGGAATCTGATCTCTCGCACGTTTTTTCGCGTTCGCACCATTACTGCGTGTCCGCGACACGAGTTGTGATGGTGTGGCATGGCTCACTATGATCTGCCGCGATCGTGATTTACCTGCGGTTCGATATCGGGTCGTAATTTTCGTCCCCGCAGTTCCGCCGGTAGTGGTTGTCAATCCCTGACCCCCTCGTTATCGTACTGTGACCATGCCGGGATTTCCGATGCACGCTTTGGCGAAGATCAACTCGTCGCGTTCCCCGATGTTGTACGGGGCCATCGCGGCGATGCTCGTCACGCTCATCGCCGGGGCGGGCCTGGCCATCATGAGCAAGAAGCAGGTCACCTTCGTGGTCGACGGCAAGAAGTTCGTCGAATCCACCATGCGCGGCGATGTGCGGGGCGCGCTCAAGGACGCGGGCTACCTGCTCACCAATCGCGACGACGTATCGCCCACCGCCGGAGCACATATCAGCGACGGCGAGACCATCACGCTGAACCGCGCCCGCGAGGTCTCGCTCATCGTCGACGGCACCCCGTCCAAGGCGTGGACCACCGCGCTCACCGTGGCCGAGGCCGTCACCAAGCTGAACTTTCCGGGCGATGTCTTCACCTCGCCCGCCCGGCCCAGCCCGCTGCCGCTCGAGGGCGCGCAGTTGCTGATCACCAATCCGCGCACGGTCGAGTTGTCCGACAACGGAGTTCCCGCCTCGCTGGTCCGCCTGGCCGCGCCGACCGTCGGCGAACTGCTGCAGGTGCAGGGCCGCCCGCTGGTCAATCAGGACTTCGTGCAGCCGGCGGCGAACACGCCGCTCACCGACGGCATGAAGATCACCGTCACCCGCAAGGTGGTCGAGAACCGCACGGAGCGGGTGCCATTGGATCCGACGGAGAACATCATCGAGGATCCGACGCTCAATATGAGCCGCACGATCGTCGAGAATCCCGGCGTACCGGGCACGCAGGACGTGACTTTCGCGGTGTCCATCGTGAACGGGCATGAGGCGGCCAAGGATCCGCTCAAGTCCACCGTGATCGTTCCCGCCCAGCCCAAGACCGTCCGCAAGGGCGCGAAGCCCGGCACCGAGGTGCCCGAGGTTCGCGACGGCTCCACGTGGGACGCGCTGGCCAAGTGTGAATCCGGCGGCAACTGGGCGGTGAACACCGGCAACGGCTACTACGGCGGCATCCAGTTCGACCAGAGCACCTGGGAACGCCAGGGCGGCACCAAGTACGCCCCGCGCGCGGACCTGGCGACCCGCGAGGAGCAGATCGCCATCGCCGAGGTCACCCGCGCCCGCCAGGGCTGGGGCGCCTGGCCGGCCTGCACCTCGCGGCTCGGCATCAGCTAGGCACCCCGGCACCCGTCGTGATGGCGTCTCAGTTCTCCATCGCGTCTCAGTTCTCCATCGCCTCGAAGGTTCCGGCCTGATAGGAGCCACCCTTGGTCTCGGTGATCACCAGCAGTCGGTTGGCGGCATTGATCATCGCGATCAGGTAGACCAGCGCGGTGATCTGCTCGTCGTCGTAATGCTTGCGCACCAGCTCCCAGGTCCGGTCCGAGACACCGTGATTCGCGTCGGCCATTCGGGTGCCCTCCTCGGCCAGCGCCAGGGCGGCCTGCTCGGCCTCGGTGAACACGGTGGATTCGCGCCAGGCCGCGACCAGGTTGATCCGGACGGCCGGTTCGCCCGCGGCCGCCAGTTCCTTGCTGTGGGCGTCGACGCAGTAGCCGCAGCCGTTGATCTGACTGGCCCGCAACTCCACCAGCTCCATCAGTGATTTCGGCAGGCCCGACTGCATGATCGCCATGCTGGTGTTGGCGAACCGCTTGCCGATCTTGGCGCCGAGGGCGTTGGCATTGAGGTCGATACGGGGTTCCATGATGTGGTCCTTACTCGCGGTGCTGAATCGAACGACCACAAGACGGCGAGACCCCCACTGCCGTAACAGCGTTCGCGATGTGACGTGAACCACTGCCATTCGGTGTTATGCGATGGCTGGTTCCGGCGTCTGGTGGGGGAGATCGCAACAGACCAGGAGCCACCATGTCCGCAATGCCGCAGACCACACCCGATGATCGCGGCGGGGACGAGCACCGCCGCGGAGCGGATGGGCACCGTCCCGGTCGGCCGGACCCCGCCACCGAAGCCTTTGTGGCGCACCGCAATCTGCTGTTCACGGTGGCCTACGAGATGCTCGGTTCGGCCGCCGACGCCGAGGACGTGCTGCAGGAGGCATGGCTGCGCTGGATCGGCGTCGACCTGGCGACCATCGCGGACCCGCGCGCCTACCTGGTCCGCATCACCACCCGCCAGTCCCTCGACCGTCTGCGCACCCTGGGCCGCCGCAAGGAGTCCTACGTCGGCCCCTGGCTCCCCGAACCCCTGCGCACCGCCCCCGACGTGGCCGACGACATCGAACTCGCCGAAAACCTCTCCATGGCAATGCTTCTGGTCCTCGAAACCCTCGCCCCACTGGAACGAGCCGTCTTCGTCCTCCGCGAGGTCTTCACCCTCGACTACGACGAAATCGCCGAAGCCGTTTCGAAAACCCCCACCGCCGTCCGCCAACTCGCCTACCGAGCCCGCTCCCACGTCGCCGCCCGCCGCCCCAGAGGCGTTGTCTCCCCGGCAGATACCCGCGATGCGGTGGCCGCCTTCCAACGCGCCATAGAAACCGGCGACCTCCAACACCTCGTCGACATCCTCGCCCCCGACGTCGTCTTCCTCGGCGACGGCGGCGGCATCGCCCAAGCCGCCCTAACCCCCATCATCGGCGCCGAAGCCGTAGCCGCCCTCCTGTCTGTCGGCCTCTCCAACCTGGCCTCTCGTTCCCTGGAACCGGCCCAAGTCAACGGCCACCCCGCCCTGATCCTCCGCCTCGACGACGAGATCGACACCATGCTCGCCGTCCGAGTCGACAACGGCCTCATCACCGCCCTCTACTCCCTCCGCAACCCCTGCAAACTCTCCCGCCTCCACACCGAGACCCCGCTCCACCGCTGAAACAGATGGGGGTCCAGGGTTATCAGTGATCCAGGTGCATTGGGGCGATCCCGGCGCAGTCCTCGGGTCCGCCGGGACGGACCTCGATCCTGATGGACTGCTCAGCGCCGATCTGCACGGCGTGCACCAGGTGCGAACCAGCAGTGTGCGGCGTCCAAGTGGCGGCGACGAAACCGTTGTCGCCGGCCTCGATCGCGCTCGGCGGATCGAATTCGCCGTCCTGGCTGTCGTAGAAGCTGACGTACGCGCCGGGCTCGGTCGTCGCCTGCGCGAAATAGGTGCAGCCTGCGACGAAGACCCCCGGATCCCAGGGCGCCGTCACTTTGAAATCTGTGATCCCGGCAGACGCGGTGGGGGCGGTCAGCACCAGGGCGGCCACCATCGCGCCCAACGTAGAAATCGCGGCCGCCGCGGGCCTGCGCGATCGCAGCATGAGGAATCCCTTCGAATGACAGCGAACAATGAACCGCCACCGACGCTATCGATCGGCCCGCGCTGCCGGGAGTCCCATAAATAGGGGCGCTCCCGCAGCCAGGTTAGGGATTACGGCAATTCGACGATTCGGGCGTCGATCGCGTCGATCTTGCCGCGGGTTTCCTCCAGGGACTGAACCTCGATCCTTTCGATACCGAGGCCGCCGGCGCGCCAGCCGGGGATGGGTATCGGCTGCCGTGGGCGGCGGATACCCATGCGCGGTCAGGGACGTCGTTGGTGGATCACCTCGATCAGTTTCGGCAGGACTCGGCGCTTCCAGCTGCGTTCGGTGGCGTTGCGGATCATCTTCTGGCGGCGGTCCTCGATGTTGAAACCGGTTTGGGTGAGGAGGAGTCGGGTGCCGTGGCCCTGGGGGTGGAGGGTCCAGTCGATGAGTAAGCGGACGGGGTCGATGGATTGGGGGTGTAGCCAGGTGTAGGTGAGTTGTTCGTGGGGGCGGGCGGTCAGGACCTCGCAGAGGATTTCGTCTATTGGGGACTCGGGGGTGGTGAAGCGGAAGTGGGTTCCGGGGGCGGCGGTGAAGCCGGTGGGGCGGAGTAGCCAGCGTTCCAGGAGGTCCGGGTCGGTCAGGGCGCGCCAGACGGCTTCCCGGGGTTGGGGGAAGTAGGTTCCGAGTTCGACGGCGGCGGGGTTCAGGTGAGTGTCGGCGATCATTCCGGTTGGGCTTCCTTGAACTTGGCCTCCATTTCCGCTGCGAGTTGGGGCTTTTCGGCTTCCATCTTCTGGACGTAGGTGACGGCGTCGCCTACGGTGCGCAGGCTGGCGAGGTCTTCGTCGGGGACCTTCACCTGGTATTTGTCCTCGAGTTGGACGGCGATCTCGACCAGGGAGAGGGAGTCGATGTCGAGGTCGGTGACGAAGGATTTCTCGAATGTCACCTCGTGGGCTTCGATTCCGGTGACCTCCTCGATGATCTCGGCGATGCCTGCGACGATTTCTTCCTGCGTGGTTGCCACGGGTTGGCCTTTCCTCGGTGGACGAGTTGTTCGCAGTACGCTAAAAGCTCCAGTGGGGTGGAGGTTCAAGACGTTGTGACCGAGGACACACAGGCGCGGGTGTTGGTGAGCATCGGGGAGTTGGCGCGGGCCACGGGGCTTTCGGTGCGCACGATCCGGTTCTATTGCGACGAGGGCATTCTGGAGTCCCAGCGCAGTCCGGGCGGGCATCGGATGTTCGATGGGGACAGCGCCACCGAGCGATTGCTGATGGTGCGGCGGTTGCGGGCGCTCGGTCTCGGGCTGGAATCGATCACCGAGGTGCTGCGCGGCGAGCGGTCGATCGAGGAGGTGATCGCCGCCGAAAGTGCCCGGCTGGACATCGAATTCAGGTCGCTGGCCTGGCGGCGCGCATCGGTGCGGGCCGTGGAGGCGGCGGCCCCGCTGCAGCGGGCGGAGCGGCTCGGACTGCTGGCCGCCGCGCAAGACGGTGGCGCGGTGCACGATTGCCTCGTCCGGTTCTGGCAGCGCATCCTGTCGCCGATTCAGCATCGCGACTGGGTGTGCTGGAATGTGCCTGAGCCGCCCGCGGATCCGACTGTCGACGACGTTGTCGCATACGCCGAACTAGCCGCGCTGGCCGCCGATCCAGAGATGAAAAGCGCTGTCCGACGGCAATTCTGGCGGAATCAGCCGGATCTGATCCGAGACCCGCAAGGGCTGTACGCCGAGGTGGGTGACGTCATGACCGAGGTCGTGCCACTCGTCGCGGCGGGCGCACGCCCGTACTGCGGAGGCGAACTCGACCGATACGTCCGTGCCCACGCGGGCGCGCGAGGCTTCCGCGATTCGTCGCGATACCGCGAGCAATTGCTGACCGGCTCAACCGACACCGACCACCGGATTCTCCGCTACTGGGCGCTGACGGATCAGTTCTTCGGAGATCGCGTCACGGTGGGCCAGGCCCACCACTGGCTGTACGACGCGCTGACTCAGTCCTGCTGAGCCAGCCGGACGAAGGCGGCGGTATCGAGGGTCTCACCCCGGGCGGTCGGCGCGATTCCGGCTGCGGTGAGCCGTCTTTCGGCCTCGGCGGGCGAACCCGCCCACCCCGCGAGGGCGGCCCGCAGGGTCTTGCGGCGCTGCGCGAAGGCGGCGTCGACCACGGCGTACACGCGCTGCCGGAACGCTTCGTCCTGCGGCCACGGCGATTCCGCGAATCGATCGATGCGGACCAGCCCGGATTCCACCTGCGGCACCGGCCAGAAGATCTGACGGCCAACGGTTCCGGCGCGCCGGACGGTGCCGTAGAAGCCCGCCTTCACGCTGGGCACGCCGTAGATGCGGCCGCCGGGCGTGGCAGCCAGACGGTCGGCCACCTCCAGCTGCACCATGACGAGAGTGGTTCGGATGCTGGGGAATTCGGCCAGCAGGTGGAGCAGGACCGGGACCGCCACGTTGTAGGGCAGATTCGCCACCAGCGCGGTCGGCTCGGCCGGAAGATCCGCGTGGGTGACCTTCATGGCGTCCATGGGGACGACGGTCAACCGGTCGGCCAGCTCGGGTGCGCGCACACTCACCGTCTCGGGCAGGTGCTTCGCCAGCGTCGGATCGATCTCGACCGCGATCACCCGGTCCACCACATCCAGCGCGGCCAGCGTCAGCGAGCCCAGGCCGGGCCCGACCTCCAGCACGACGTCATCGCGGCCGACGCCCGCGGTGGCCACGATGCGGCGCATGGTGTTGGCGTCGTGGACGAAGTTCTGTCCGAGCTGCTTGGTCGGGCGGACGCCGAAGCGCTCGGCCAGCTCACGCACTTCGACGGGGCCGAGCAGGGCGGCTTTTCCACGACCGGCGACTTCGGGTTCGGACATTCTGAAAAACCTATCAAGCTGGGCGAACCGGCCGACAACCGGTCACGGCACAGTGGGCGCGGCGAAGATGCGATTGGTGAAGGCGTCCATGGCCGCCCACATCTGCGGATTGAGCTCGGTGTGGCCGCCGGTGCCGATCACGGACTCGTAGCCGACGCCGTTCGCGGCGAACTGCGCCATCAGCGCGGCGTGCAGCGGCGAAGGCACGGTGGTGTCGGTGGCATTGACCAGCAACAGGATCGGCGCGTCGTAGCCGCGGGTGGCGACGGTCATATAGTCGCGCAGTGCCGCGGGAAACGGCCCCTCCGAGAGCGGGCGGGACAGGATCGCACCCGCGGTCACGCCCGCCATCTTGTCGGTGAGCTCGCCCAGGCAGTCGTACTGGACGCTGTCGAGCAACTGCCGCCCGTAGTCGGTGAGGTAGCTGTCGACCTGTGCATCCGGCCGGGCCGCGCGCATGCCGATCAGGATGGACACGAAGAAGGCGTCGGTGTCCTGCCCGGACGGTCCGGGCAGCGCGGGCACCCACGGTCCGGCGATCGGCAGCACCTTCTCCACATCGGAGGCCGGGTCGATGGCGACCGTGCCGCGGAAATCCAGCTCGGGCGCGCTCCGCACCTGATAGCTCGAACTGCCCAGCGCCGCATGCCCGCCCTGGGAAGCGCCGCTGACCGCCCAGGTGCGCGAGAGCTCGGGCTTGGCGGCGCGGGCGGCCTTGACCATGTCGATGGTCGCGCCCGCCTCGGTGCTCAGTTCGAGGTAGGGGTGCGGCCCGGTGTCGAAGAGCCCGAGTCCCACGTAGTCGGGTGCGACGACCGCGTAGCCCTTGGACAGGAAGAACCGCATGATCGCGTCTTCCTCGCGGCGCCGGTACGGCAGCACCTCGCGTTCCGGGTCGGCCTGGCAGCCGCAGCCCGGGCCGAGTCCGGTGGTGCCGTGATCCCAGGCCATGATCGGCCATCCGCCCGCGGGTGGCTGCCCGGCCGGAACGAATACGGCTCCGCTGGCCTTGACCGGCTCACCGTTGGAGCGGGTGGTCCAGTACTCGACGGCAGACCCGCCCCAGAGGTTGTGCCAGCCGTCGGGCTGACTGGTTGCTGTAATGAGCGATCCCGCCGGTTCGGCCTGCGCCGACCCCGGAACGCTCAGCAGCACACCCGCCACCGTCGCGACGGTCAGAGCAAAAGCACCTGCAATCCGCATGATTCCTCCACGGGGGCGAAGGCCTTCGATGGGCGCAAAGTCTATCCATCGCGATCGCCAGAGATTTGCTGGCCATTGCGATGGGCGTGGCGGCGGCACGCGTCGCCGACCAAATCCGCCATCTCCCACGGTTTTTCACCCGGCTGCCGGGTAGCGTCGCCCCTCGGGAACCAGACCGTGAGGAGAATGCATGCCGGCTCAGCGGATTCGACGGCTCGTCGCTGTAGTCCACGCCACCCTGGGCGCGACCCTGCTCACCTCGGCGGTCGTCCTACCGGCGGGACCGGCGAGCGCGGACGCCGCCGCGAGCTTGGACCGGTTCTACCACCAGAACCTGGACTGGAAACCGTGTGACATCCCGGCCCTCGATGCCGCCGGTGGGCTGTGCTCCGGCGTGCGGGTTCCGCTCGACTACGACAATCCGGACGGACGCACGCTGACCGTCGCCATCTCCCGGATTCCCGCCTCCGATCCGAGCCGGCGGCGCGGCATCCTGCTGTCCAATCCGGGCGGTCCGGGTGGGCAGGGCCTGAAGTACTCGGGCAATCTGTCCAACGAACTCTTCAGTCCGGACGTCCGCGCGCAGTACGACCAGATCGGCATGGATCCGCGCGGCATCGGCCGCTCCGATCCGGTCAGCTGCACGATTCCGGTGCCCACCATGCTGTTCTCGGCCGGATTCGATCTCTTCGGCTACGCCCGCGACACCGCGGTCGCCGCGGCACTGGCCACCGCGTGCGTCGGCACCGACGCGGAGAAGGCCCGGCACATCACGACTCGCAATACCGCTCGCGATATGGATGTCATCCGAGGCGTTTTCGGGGAATCGAAGATCAACTACTTCGGGGCGTCCTACGGCACCTACCTCGGGTCGGTCTACAGCCAGATGTTCGGCGACCACGTCGACCGCATGGTCTTCGACAGCCCGGTCGACCCGGAGCGGTACTACGTCGGGCTGTACCAGGACATGGGCCCGATCAATGAGTACGCCCTCGACGACTGGGCGAAATGGGCCGCCCGCCACGACGACGAGTACCACTTCGGCGCGACCCCCGAGCAGGTGCGCGGCTTCATCGAGGACCTCATCCGGCGCGCCGCGGGCCACGAGATCTACGGCAGCGGTTACCTCGTCGACGAGCACACGATTCCCATGATGCTGCTTGCGCTGCTGCCGAATCCGAAGCTGAACACCAACCTCGCCGACGTGGTGCGCATGGTGGATTCCGGGGTGTCCGGCGGGCCCATCGATATGGACGCGCTGAAGGCGAAGATCATTGCCGCGGTGCCGTTGGACGCGGCGGCCATGGCCGCGATCATGTGCGGCGATCGCGCCGCGCCGCGCGATCCCGCCTGGTACTACGCGAATGTCGAGGCCGCGCGGCCGAGCCAGCCGGTGTTCGGGGCGTTCGCCAACAACATCACCGCGTGCGCGTTCTGGCCGGATCCGATCGAACCGGCCACCGAGATCCACAACGCCACACCGGTATTGATGGTGGCGAACGTGCACGACACCCGCACCGCGTATGCGGAAGGGCTTGCGCTGCATCGGGATCTGCCGGAGTCGCGGCTGGTCACCTTGGCGGACACCAGGGTTCACGGTGCGTTCCGCCCCGGGCTGAGCCCGTGCGTGAACGGCATCGTGAACACCTACCTGGCGACCGGAGTGCGGCCCGCCGAGGACCTCACCTGCGAGCCCGACTTCTCCTGGTTCCCGCAGTAATTCGCGGGTTCGAGGTTACTGCGCGGGCGTGGCCAGGATCCGATCGCTGAACGCGCCGATGGCATCCCACATCTGCGGGCTCACCTGGGTGTGGGTGCCGGCGCCGACCACGGTCTGGAAGTCCACGCCATTGGCGGCGAACTGCGCGGCCAGCGCGGCGTGCAGCGGGGACGGCACGGTCGTGTCATTGGTGTTGACCAGCAACAGGATCGGCGCGTCGTAGCCGTTCACCGGCACGGTCATGTACTCGCTCATCGCGGCCTGGAAGGTCGGGTCGTTGAGCGGCCGCGACAGCATGTCACCGATACTCAGGCCGTCGACCACCTTCATGATGTCGAGGAAGCACAGGCTCTGCGAGGCGTCCACGGCCTGCTTGCCGCGCGGGGTGAGGTAGCTGTCGAGGTTCACCTCCGGGTGCGTGGCGCGCAGCCCGGCCAGCATGCTGACCACGAAGCCGTTGACCGCGGTGCCGGTCTGGCCCGGAATCGCCGGTACCCAGGGACCGATGAACGGGGTGATCTTCTCCAGATCGGATTCCGGATCGACGGTGATGGTGCCGCGGAAGTCGAGGTCGGCGGCGGTTGCCGACTGCAGGTGCCCGGTGCCCAAGGCGGCCTGGCCGCCCTGCGAGAAACCGATCACCGCCCAGGTGCGCGACAGGTTCGAATTGATGGAGCGGGCCGCCTTGACCAGGTCGATGGTCGAGCCCGCCTCGGTGCTGATCTCCAGGTACGGGTGCGGGCCGGTGTCGAAGCGGCCCAGGCCGAGGTAGTCGGGGGCGACCACGGCGAAGCCCTTGTTCACGAAGTACTGGATGACTTCGTCTTCCTTGGGGCGGCTCATCTTGGAGGTGTCGGTCTGCCCGCCGCAGCCGGGACCCATGCCGGAGGTGCCGTGGTCGTAGGCCATGATCGGCCAGCCGCCCGCGGGCGCGGGGCCCTGCGGAACGAACAGCGCGCCACTGGCTTTCACCGGTTCGCCATTGGATCGCGTGGTCCAGTAATCGACGATGGTGCCGTTGCTGAGGCCGCGGAATCCGTCCGGTGCGGGGGTGGTGACGATGGTGGTGCCCGCCGTCTCGGCGTGTGCCGGAGTCCCCGGCATGACCAGCAATGCACCCGCCGACGCTACGGCCGCCGTGAAAGCACGCGTCCGCCAACCAACCAACCGCATGAATCCTCCATCAGGTTTTCCCGACCCGAATAACCAGTCGTTTACGGGGCTAGAGCTTAACTAATTGAACAGCTGACCAGTATGAGAACACTCTGGCAATTAGCTGGATCGGCCGTTGACTGCGTTTGTAACTTGTTCTAATTTCTCGTCATGTCGAGCAGATTTGAAGGCCGTCGCGTCATTGTCACCGGAGCGGGATCGGGTATCGGACAGGCGGTCGCCGTGCGACTGCTGGCCGAAGGGGCGCAATTGGTCGCCGCCGACGTCAACGAAAGCGGCCTGGCCGCAACCGTTGATGCCGTGCCCGCCGACCAGCGTGAGCGCCTGCGCACCCTGACCCTCGACATCTCCGATCAGGACGCCGTCCGGACCGTCACCGCCGCCGCCCACGAATTCCTCGGCGGCCTGGATGTTCTCGTGAACGCCGCGGGCATCCTGCGCGCCGCCCACACCCACGACATGCCCCTGGAATCCTGGAACAAGGTCATCAATGTCAACCTGACCGGCACTTTCCTCATGATCCAGGCCAACCTGCCCGCCCTGATCGAATCCGGCCACGGCGTGATCGTGAACTTCTCCTCCACCGCCGCCTTCGGCTCCAACCCGTACATGGCCGCCTACTCGGCTTCGAAGGCGGGCGTGAACGCCCTGACCCACTCCATCGCCCTCGAATACGTGAAAAAGGGGCTGCGCGCGGTCAATATCGTTCCCGGCGGCATCAGCACCGGCATCACCTCCGGTCTGGAACTCCCCGCCGACGCCGACTGGTCCCTCATGGCCCGCCTCCCCGGCTGGATCGAAGGCGGCGCCCTCGGCAAACCCGAGGACATCGCCGGCGTGGTCGCCATGGCCGCCTCCGACGACGGCCGCTACATGACCGGCACCGAACTCCGCGTGGACGGCGGCGCTCTGATGTAGCCCGCCCAGACCGCGCGGTGCGTTCGACCCGCGAAATTCGTGGTACCCGCTGACGGACTACGAGTTTCGGAGGAGCGAATCATGCGAGATCTGATCGTCACCGAGAACATCACCGTCGACGGGGTCATCGACGCCACGGGAGGCTGGTTCGGCCCCGCCGATATCGAGACCGAGGCCGACCAGGTGGAGGCCGTGCGCGAGCAATTCGAAGCGGCCGACGCGGTACTGTTCGGTCGAGTCACCTTCGAGGAGATGCGCGGCTACTGGCCACACCAGACCGACGACCCCACCGGCGTCGCCGACTACCTGAACAAGGTGACCAAGTACGTGCCGTCGCGGACACTGCGAGATCCGCAGTGGGACAACACCACTGTGCTGCGCGGTCCGCTGACCGCGGAGATCCGCGACCTGAAGGTCGAGCCGGGCGCGGACATCGTGGCCACCGGCAGCATCACCCTGGTGCACTCGCTCATGGCCGCGGGCCTGGTGAACGAGTATCGCCTGTACCAACATCCGGTGGTGCTCGGCCGCGGCGCCCGGCTGTTTCCCGACGGAATGCCCCTGCCACCACTGCGCCTGGCCGAGGCCCGCGCCTTCCAGTCCGGCGTAGTGCTCCTCCGCTACCGCGCATCGACCAGCCGCAACTGATTCGATGACGAATGGGCCTATTTCCCAACGATAGTAGGCACCCGCGACACAAGCGGACTACCGGAAGCGTTCCGCGTTCCGCACGGCCCAGTCTCGGAAGCTGGTCCCCGGTCGCCCGGTGATATCCCGCACGCTGGTGACGGGCAGCCCCTGCGGTTGCGGGTCGTAACCGGCCAGCACGTTGTCGACGTACCAGGTCGCGGTCTCACCCATGTCCGGTGCGAGCGCCGCAATGGTCTCCGCCCGCGAGGAACGCCGGAACCCGAGCTCCCGGCCCAGCGCCGCACCGAGCTGCCGGACCAGTTCGGCCCGGCTCAGGATCTCCGGCCCCGCCAGTGAATACGCCTGTCCCGCATGGCCGTCGCCCAGTAGCGCGGTCGCCGCTACGGCGGCGATGTCGTCCATGGCGATGGGCGCGCTCGCCGCCTCCGGCCGCGGTTCCCTGACCTCACCGGTGGCACGAATCTGAGGTGCCCACATCAGCGTGTTCTCCATGAAATCGGCGGGCCACAGATGCGTCCACTCCGCACCGCACCCTTCCACCGCCGTAGAGACCGTGCCCCACCAGCTCTCGGCCTCTCCGGACAAGTCCACGATATGCCGCACGCCTGCCTCCCTGACCAGCGCCAGCACCTCACCGATGCTCTCCGGCACGGGCGCCAGATACATCCGCTCGACGCCGGCCAACGCCGCAGGCAGACTTTCGGGCCGCCGCAGATACCCTTGCGCCACTTGCACTCCGGCGGGCAGATCAGCCCGCGCGGGATCGGTGGTGAGGGCCCGCACATCGGTGGCGCCCAACGCGAGCAGATGATCGACAACCTTGCGCCCGATATTGGCGGTAGCCCCGGTTACCAGGATGGTCATTGGTCCCTCTCCGCTCGGAATCACTGAACCATCCATCATGCCAACGAGATTCGCCGCACCACGAGAATGCACTGGGGCAGGGATCTTCTCGACGTTTGCATGCCCAGACGCATTCTCGTCGACGGTCCGGGATTCGGTGGGAGCGGGGGTTGGGATCGGGGGCGATCCTCGAGGGGCGGGGGTGGGCGGGTGTGTGATTTGATGGCGGGGTGATGTTGGTGGCGCAGTCGTGGTGGCCGGGGTTCCGGCGTCTCTGACTCGCGCATGCGTATCGGCCGTCGCTCGTGGCAGCCGATATCCATCTGCGGCTGGCGCACCGGCGGCCTCGAATCGAAAGGATCGGGGTTCATGTCCCTGGAGGAAGTTCGCAGCCAGATCGACGCGATCGACGGCCGAATCGTCGAATTGCTCGGAGCCCGGCAACAACTCGTCTTTCAAGCCGCCACCTACAAGCGCAACCCCGACGAGGTCCGCGCCCCGAAGCGGCGCGAACAGATGA
>NZ_BAFX01000125.1 GCF_000308815.1 Nocardia concava NBRC 100430 | reverse complement strand
CGAATTCGCGCCCGTACTCGTCCACCGCGACCACGTCCATCTCGCTGGCGAAGAATCCGGGTCGCACGTCCACGCGGATGAACGAGTAGTTGCGGAACCGCACCCGCGACCACGGCGCGACCTCCGGCTGCTTCCCGCCGTCCGGCGTCCACACGAAGCTGTTCGGGACGGTCGTATCGGCGACCTCGTGGCCGCGGTAGGTCTCCGGCGACCCGGGCTGGAAGCCGTAGCGGGGGCGGCCACCACCGCCGACCGTGTAGTAGACGGTGCCGTCGGTCTCGGGATAGACGATCGAATTGTCGCCCGCCACCTTGGTCGCCGCATTGCCGCGAATGGGATCGGTGCGCTCGAAGATGTGATTGTGCCCCTGCAGCACCAGATCCACCTGGTAGCGGTCGAACAGCGCGCACCAGGCGTCGCGGACGCCGCCGTCGCTGGCGTGTGAATCGGTGGTGGAATACGCGCAGTGGTGGAAGAAGCAGACCAGGAAGTCGATGTTCGGATCGGCGCGGTAGGCCGCGAGAGTCCGCTCCACCCAACCGTTCTGGCCGCCGCCCGAATAGCCGGTATTGGCCTTGATCTCGTAGGAGATGTCATTGGCGTCCAGGGACAGCACCGCGACATTGCCGTAGGTGAAGGAGTAGACCGACGGGCAGCCCGCGGGCCCGTTCCCCGGCAGGTCGAGCCGCGCCATGTGCCCGCCGTAGCCGTGCGTGTCGTAGGCGGCCTCCATATCGTGGTTGCCGGTCGCGAACATCCACGGCGTGACCGAGGCGCTGGATTCGATCGCGCCCAGATACACGTCCCAGACATACGGATTGAACTTGTCGAACCCGTCGGGCAGCGTGCCGCCGGATGCGACGAACCGCGGCGGCTTGCCCGCACCGGACGGATCGGCGTAGGCGATATCCCCGGCCAGCACATGGAAATCCGGCTTGCAGGCGTCGATCTGACGCATGATGTTGGCCGCGTGCGGGGCGGTCGGATCGTTGTCGGGCTTGTAATAGCGGTCGTCGTATTCGCCGGGAGCCAGACCCGGAGGCTGCGTGGGAGTCTCGTCGGTTCCCTGATCACCCATCATCGTGAACCGGAACGGCAACACCGCATTCCGCACACTCGGCATGGCCGTGGACGCCGCCCGAATATCACCTGCGAACCCATCCCCCGTACGCCACCGATAAAAATGCGGCATCCGCCCCGCCAGCCCATCCACCGGCGCGTGCACATAGAACTGCTCGGCCGCGAGCACCCCGCCGTCACTCGACGGAATCTGCGTCACCAGATTCCGCACCTCGGCCTCAACCGTCCCACCCAGCAGCGGAGTGGGCCCATGATCGAGAAACACCTTGGTCCCATTGGGATTGCGCGAAAGTTGCGCACTGAACCGCAGCTGGCTTGCCGCGTCCCCGCCGAACCCGACATGCCGCCCGGCCACCCCCAACTGCGCATCCTCGGCGTAGGCCCGCTTCGCGAACGGCGAGAGCCCCGCCGCGCCCACCGCGGCGGCAGCTGCCGAGCCGCGCAGGAAATTGCGCCGGGACACAGGCCTTTTCCGCAGATAGCCGCGATGCCACTCGTACTGCTCGGCCATGGTCATGGTCGCGGCCAGTGCCTCGGGAATCCCGGTGTCGGGGATATCGCCGGACGGATTCAAGCGGTTCGTCGCCATGCGCTCGGATGCTGCTCGAAACAGGTGGCTCCGGCAAAGGCACCGCGCCGCAAATGAGCGAATTCTTGGTTAACTAACCGAGGATTCGGCGCGGTGCCGTTCCGAGCCGGGTCGCCGTATGCTGAGCACCTCGCTATCGAGCATCGGGGAGGACAGGTGCCGGGGGACGGCAAACTCGGCCACTATCGACTCGTCAAGTTGCTGGGCCGGGGCGGCATGGGTCAGGTGTGGCTCGCGGAGGACACCCACCTCGAACGCGAGGTGGCGCTCAAGCTGCTGCCCCACGAACTGGCGGCCGATGCGGATTACCGGCGGCGGTTCGAACGGGAGGCGCGGCTGGCGGCACGCCTGCGCGGGCCGCACGTGTGCCCGGTCCACGCATTCGGTGAACTCGACGGCCGCCTCTACATCGATATGGAGCTCATCGAGGGTTCCGATCTGGGCAAGATCCTCCGCGAGGTGGGCTCCTTCCCGCCCGACCGCGCGGTCGACCTCGTCACGCAGATCGCCGAGGCCCTCGACATCGCCCACAGGGCGGGTCTGGTGCACCGGGATGTGAAGCCCTCCAACGTGCTCACCCTGCCCAGCGGCTTCGCCTACCTCATCGACTTCGGCATCGCCCGGGGCGTCGGACAGGCGACCATCACCAGTACCGGTGTGGCCGTCGGCACCTGGGCCTATATGGCCCCGGAGCGCTACTCCGGCACCGAGGATCTGCGCTCGGACGTGTATTCCCTCGCCTGCCTGCTCTACGAGATGCTCACCGGCATCAAGCCTTTCGCCCAGCCCGACCCGGTCCAGCAGATGGCCGCCCACCTCACCGCCGATCCGCCCCGGGCGAGCGACCGTAACTCCCTGATTCCGGCCGCCCTCGACGCGGTCATCGTGCGCGGCATGGCGAAGGATCCGGACCATCGTTTCCAGAGTGCCGGCGCACTGGCCGCGGCGGCGCACGCCGCCCTGGATCCACGCGCTACCCAGCCCACGGGCTCGCAGCGCCGGGCCGCGCCGACGGTGAAATGGGATGGCGGAGAACCGCTCCCGGGCATCGGCTCCGCCTACCCGCCGCAATACTCGGGCACCGCGCACACACCGCCGCCCGGAGTGGGTCCCGCGTCCGCACCGGACGACCGCGTCCCGACCGCCCTGACGCCCCCGCCCGGGACACCGCCGCCGGGCACGCCCGATGCGACACCCGCGCCCGGCGGAACCCCTCCGGGCTGGGCAATGCCGGGATCGCGGCTGCCCGGTGATTCGTGGCCGCATGCTGAATCGCGCTCTGCCGCGCCATATCCGGCGAGCCAGCCGTCCTCCGGCGTGATTCCCGTGCGAGGGCCCCGCGACGGCGGGGGAGGTCCGAGCGTGATGGCTTTCCCGCCCGGGACGCCGCCGACGGGTGGAATGGCCTCGGGCGGAGCAGGTTGCGTCTCGCCGTACGTGGGCCAGGGCGGGGCCTTCGCCTATTCGGGGGCGGTGGGAGCGGTGCGGGATCGCCCGCGCGTAACCGGGTGGCGAGTCCTGTGGTGGATTATGTTGCCGCTGTTGATCCTGTTCTTCGGGATGTTCACCGCCGCCGGGATCGACGTGGTGCTCACCGAGAAGGCCGACGGTGCGGCGGCGGCGATCGGGACCGCGATCGCGCTGATGATCTTCGCTGTGCCCCTGGGGCTGTTCATCTGGCTCGGCGTGCGGGAGATCAAGAAGTTCCGGGGGACGCGGCGGCGCTGACGCGAAATGGGCGGTGAACGCCGAACGGCGCGACCGGGTTTCGGTCGCGCCGTTCTGGGGTGCGCTCAGCAGTTGCGGAGTTCGGGGCTCTGGTTGAGGAGCTGGGCGCGGGTGGAGATGAAGGTGGTGTAGGTGTCGTTGCCTACCGAGGAGAGGGGGAAGGCCGCTACTCGGTGGCAGTTCTGGAAGGCGAGTTTGATGTTGAAGTGGCGTTCGAGGCCGCCGCGGATGGCGTCGGAGGCCATGGCGCGGAGGAGCTGGCCGCGGGCCGTCTCATCGGGCGGTGCGATGGTGTTGTCGGCGAATTCCGCCGTGCCGGAACGCAGATCGGCGGCTACCCGGCTGACCACCTCGTAGGCGTACGGCAGCGAGTTGCGGACGCATTCGACGAACTCTGCGTCGCTGACTTCACCGCGTTCAGCGCGCTCGAGTAGTGCGGTGGGAACGTCGAGTGACATATCGCTCTCCTCATGGGATGGCGGAAGGTGTCAGCCGATTGTAGATGAAAGCGGTTGTCAATAAGTCTGGATTCGCAATGAAAATGCCCGCTCCAGAGCATTTCTCGCATCCGCCGACAGCTTGCGCACCAGCTCGCCGGCCGGTAGCTCCGGTGCCAGCGAATGCGCCTGACCTGCCCAGAGATTCACTTCCTCGGCATTGCCCGCGGCCCGCGCGGCCGCCCGCAAAGGCCCGGTGGCGTAATGGATCTCGGGGTAGGCCGCCGGTGCGCCGGTGTGCTCCACCATGAACCGGTTGCGCAGCCCGCGCGCCCGCCGCCCGGTGAAGGCACGGGTCAGCATGGTCGGGGTGTCGGCGGTGATGGCCGCGCGGATGAACGGCGCGGTCCCTGCTTCGGGGCAGCGCAGGAACGCGGTGCCGATCTGCGCCGCGGCCGCGCCCGCGGCGAGGACTCCGGCCAACGCCTCGCCGGTCGAGATGCCGCCCGCCGCCACGATCGGAACCTCCACGGCCGCCCGCAGCAACTGCACCAGGGCCAGCAGTCCGAGCGGATCGTCGAGGTCCTCGGCCGGATCGTCCACGAAGGTCCCGCGATGCCCGCCCGCCTCCGCGCCCTGCGCGATGAGCGCGTCCGCGCCCGCCGCTACGGCATGCCGGGCCTCGGCCACGGTCGTGACCGTCACCCACACCTCGGTCCCGACGGCGTGCAGCCGTTCGATCTCCGCGGCCGACGGGCAGCCGAAGGTGGTCGATACGACCGCCACCGGCTCGGCGACGAGCAGGTCGAGTTTGGCGTCCCAGTCGTCGCTGTCGTGCTTGGCCTCGCCGAGGGGGAACTCGCGCGCCAGCTCCTCTATATAAGGAGAGAACCGAGCGGTCGGACTGGGCTCGGAGGGAAAGAACAGGTTGACCCCGAAAACACGCGAGGTCAGCGCCCGCGTGGCCTTGATTCGCGCGCCCAGTTCGGCGGCCGGGAGATATCCGGCGGCCACGAACCCCAGCCCGCCCGCCTCGGACACGGCCGCGGCCAGCTCCGGTGTGGACGGCCCGCCGGCCATCGGGGCGAGAACTATCGGCGTACCCAACTCGTCGAGAACCATGTCACAAGTGTGCCTCTCGAGTTACCTTTTGTGATCAAGGGTTCGAGTACTCGACCTGGCGTTATCGCACAAAAGGTTGCGGAATGGTCACAACCGAGTACAGTTTCCGTCACAGCGATGCCGAATCGTTACCGGACCCACCGAACGCTAGGACTTGCAGTGCCGCACCATCGAACGACCGCGAACTCCGTAACTGTCATGGATTTGCTTGGTGATTCCGGTGCTGCTCGCGCTGGCATCCCGTCTCGTCGGCGGCACCGGGCCGATCCCTCCACCGCCGATCGCGTGAAGACCGCCGCGGGCGTGGCCGTCGCCGCCGGTGCCCTGATCGGCACCGCGACGCAGCTGGTTCCCGCCCTGGCGCACGCCGCCCCGCTGCTCCCCACCCACGATGAGAAGCCCACCGCCATCGGTGAGGACGTCGTGACCGAGGATGCCGCGCTCGAACTGAAGCAGGCCCAGCCGGACGCCGCGCCCGTCGCCCAGACGCCGCAGGCCCAGCCGATCGCCGATGTTGCTCCCGCCCCGGCCCCCTTCGGCCTGCAGAACCTGCCGCCGGAGATCTCCGCGCCGCTGCAGCAGGCCGAGCAGACCCTGAAAACCCTGCAGCAGCAGCTGAATCCGGGCCCGGGTGTGGTCAAGCCGGTCAACGGCCAGCTGACCTCCGGCTTCGGCCAGCGCTGGGGCGCTATGCACTACGGCATCGACTTCGCCGATCCGATCGGCACCCCGATCCACTCCGTCATGGGCGGCACGGTCATCGATGCCGGCCCCGCCTCGGGCTTCGGCCTCTGGGTGCGCGTCAAGCAGGACGACGGCACCACGGCTGTCTACGGCCACGTCAACGACATGTACGTGACCACCGGACAGCGCGTGAACACCGGCGATGTCATCGCCTCCGTGGGCAACCGCGGTAATTCCACAGGTCCCCATCTGCACCTCGAGATTTGGGACGCCGCCGACAACAAGATGGATCCGCTGCCATGGCTAGCCAGCAAGGGCGTTCTCATGCAGCAGCAGTGGGGACCGGACCAGTAGATCGTTCACCGGTACCCACGCCCGGACGCTTTCCGGACCGGCGCACGCCGGTGGGTGCGGTGACGACACTGGACGATCTGTTCGACCCGGCCTCGCTGCCCGGGCGTTCCTACGCGCTGCTCGTACAGCATCCGCGTTCGACCGCGCTCGAAGTGGCCGAGCGGCTGAGCATTCCGCCGCGCGTGGCCGAGGCCGCGCTCGAGGCGCTGTGCCAGCTCGAGGCCGCGGTCCGGCTCACCGACGGCAAGGGCGTGGTGCGTTTCGACGCGCACGCCCCGGAAGCCTTGTCGGAGGCCGAGACTCGTCGCCGCAATCAGGAAATGCTGCGCATGCAGTCGGCCGCCGCGCGCCTGGGCGAGACCTTCCGCTCGGTGCGCCGCACCACCGACGCCGACGGCGCGGTGGTGGCCGTGTACGAACGCCGCCAGCTGCTGGCCGATTTCGAGGATCTGCAGCACACCGCGCACGCCCGCGTGAAGGTGGTGGAACGCGGACCGTTCCTCTCCGATGTGGAGACCGAGGAGCGGATGTTCGAGCTCAAGTCCTCGCGCATCCAGGCGGGCATCGACTACCGCACCCTGTACCAGGAGACCATCTATCAGGATCCGGAGCGGCTGCGGCACGTGCTGGCCACCAATGCGGTTGGCGCGCAGGCACGTACGCTGCCCGATCCGCCCATGAAGCTGATCGTCGCCGACGATCGGCGCGCGGTGCTGGTGCTGCACACCGACGAACGCCGCGGTGACCCCATGGGCGTGCGCGTCGGCCCGTCGCCCACGCTGGACCTGCTGGTCAAGACCTTCGACGCGTTGTGGCTCATGGCGACACCGATTTCGGTGAATCCGGCCGAGGCCCTCGACGAGCGCGACAAGGCGATCCTGACGCTCATGAGCATGGGCGCCACCGATGACACCATCGCGCGCCGGCTCGGCCTCTCGCGGCGAACCGTGGTGCGCCGCACCGCAAGTCTGCTCGAGCGCCTCGGCGCGAGCACGCGATTCCAAGCGGGAGTTCAGGCGACACGCCGCGGCTGGCTCTGAACAAGCGGCCCCGAGTCAAACAAATTGTGGGGCAAGTCACTTCACAGCAACAATCGTCGCAGCTCAGCGATAGTCGAAGCGGATGGCCGCTCGGGAGTACTCGAGGGCATCGATATGATTGATCTCATCCGCTGACCCTTTCGACGTCCCGGGACAAGACGTCAGTTTTCGTGGGTGCTGCCGAGTGCCTTCGGCCTGCGGAAAGACGGACTCGAGAGGTGATCGAACGCGTATGGATACTGCCCGACGTTCTGCTCGCGGTACTCGTCGGCGCCGGTCCGGCAGTCCACTCTTCGGACAGCTGCTCACTTCGGCCGTGGAATCGGCCGCAGATGTGACTGCGATTCGTTTCAATCCTACCGGACTTCCGGCCGATCAGCGTGAGATCAGTTATCGCGATCTCGACGCGCGGTCCTCGCAGCTGGCCCGGGAGCTCATCGGCCGCGGCGTCGGGCCCGGCGATATGGTCGCCATCGGCATCACCCGATCGATCGAGTCCGTGCTGTCGGTGTGGGCCATCGCCAAGACCGGCGCGGCGTACGTGCCGGTGGACCCCGCCTACCCGCCGGACCGCATCGAACACCTGCTCACCGACTCCGGCGCGGTGCTGGGTCTGACGACGCGGGAGTACCGCGGCGCGCTGGGCACCGCCGCCGAATGGCTCGAACTCGACGATCCCGCGCAGGCGCAGCGGATCGCCGCGCAGCCCGATCACCCCGTCTCCTACGCCGACCGGCTGGGCACGCTGACCGAACAGCATCCGGCCTACGTCATCTACACCTCCGGATCGACCGGTAAGCCCAAGGGCGTGGTGGTCACCCACTCCGGCCTGGCCGGGCTGGTCGCCGCCGAGCGTGAGCACTACGCGGTCGCCGCGGATTCGCGTGTGCTGCACGTCTGTTCGCCCAGCTTCGACGTCTCGGTGCTGGAACTGCTGCTGACCTTCACCGCGGGCGCGACCCTCGTCATCGCGCCGGCCGGGGTCTTCGGCGGCGTGGAACTGGCCGAACTGCTGGGCCGCGAGCGGGTCACCCACGTGCTGATCACGCCGGGCGCGCTGGAATCGGTGGATCCGGCCGGGCTGGACGAACTGCACACCGTGGTGGTCGCGGGCGACAAGTTCGGGCCCGAACTGGTGTCGCGCTGGGCGAGCGAGACCCGGTCCTTCTACAACGGCTACGGGCCGACCGAGGCCACCATTCTGGCCACCTCGAGCGCGCCGCTGCGGGCGGGCGAGGCCATCACCATCGGCTCGGCCATTCCGGGAGTCGGTGCGTACGTGCTGGATTCGCGGCTGCGGCCGGTGCCGGACGGCGTGGTCGGCGAGCTGTACCTGTCGGGTCCGGCGCTGGCGCAGGGCTACAACCGGCGGCCGGGCCTGACCTCGGAACGCTTCGTGGCCAGCCCGTTCGGCGAGGCCGCGGGCAGCCCGGGGGCGCGGCTGTACCGCACCGGCGACCTGGTGCGCCGCACCCCGCTCGATGCCGAGAACCCGGGCGTCATCGAGTATCTGGGCCGCTCCGACTTCCAGGTGAAGATCCGCGGCCTGCGCATCGAACTGGGTGAGATCGACAATGCGCTGAGCGCGCATCCGGACGTGGATTTCGCTGCCACCCTGGGCAAGTCGCTGCCCTCGGGCGCGACCGCGCTGGTGTCGTACGTGCTGCCCCGGCCGGGCGCGCGCCTGGACACCGCGGCGCTGGCCGCGCACGTCGGCGAGTCGCTGCCCGCGTACATGGTGCCCACGGCCATCGTGGTGCTCGACGAGATCCCGCTGACCCCGGTCGGCAAGCTGGACCGAAATGCCTTGCCCGAGCCCGTGTTCGCGGCGCGCGAGTTCCGTGCGCCCTCGACCCGCGCCGAGGAGATCGTCGCGGAGGTCTTCGCGGCCCTGCTGATTCCGGACAACCCGGAGGCCCGGGTCGGCGCGGACGACGACTTCTTCGAACTCGGCGGCAACTCGCTGCTGGCCGCGCAGGCCGCCGCGCGCATCGGTTCCGCACTGGGCGTGCGGGTTCCGGTGCACCTGCTGTTCGACGGCGCGACCGT
>NZ_BAFX01000126.1 GCF_000308815.1 Nocardia concava NBRC 100430 | reverse complement strand
CGGGTGCCCGTCACGTGCGGGAGGCGGATACGGCCGTGCGGCTGGGACCGGCACCGGCTCGGGAGTCGTACCTGAGCATCGAGAAAGTCGTTTCGGCCGCCGTGCGGTCCGGTGCGCAGGCCGTGCATCCGGGATACGGCTTCCTGTCGGAGAATTCGGCCTTCGCGGCGACGCTCGAGGATGCGGGGATCGCGTTCCTCGGCCCGTCGGCGCGGGCCATCGAGGTCATGGGCGACAAGATCACCGCCAAGAACGCGGTGGCCGAATACGGGGTGCCGGTGGTGCCCGGCATCGCCAAGCCCGGGCTCACCGATGCCGAATTGATCGACGCCGCAACCGAAATCGGGTATCCGGTGCTGGTCAAGCCGTCGGCCGGTGGCGGCGGTAAGGGGATGCGGCGGGTGGACGACCCGGCCGATCTGCCTGCCGCACTGGTGAGTGCGCGTCGTGAGGCCGGGGCAGCGTTCGGGGACGACACGCTGTTCCTGGAACGCTTCGTCACCCGGCCCCGGCATATCGAGGTGCAGATTCTGGCCGACCAGTTCGGGCATGTGCTGCATCTGGGCGAGCGCGAATGCAGCCTGCAGCGGCGGCATCAGAAGGTGATCGAGGAAGCACCGTCGCCATTGCTGGACGCGAGGACCCGGGCCCGGATCGGTGCGGCGGCCTGCAATACCGCGCGCAGTGTGGATTACGTGGGCGCGGGGACCGTGGAATTCATTGTTTCCGCGGATGCTCCGGACGAGTTCTTCTTCATGGAGATGAATACCCGGCTCCAGGTCGAGCATCCGGTGACCGAGCTGGTGACCGGCGTCGATCTGGTGGAATGCCAGGTGCGCATCGCGGCCGGGCAGAAGCTGGCGGCCGCGCAGGAGGACATCCGGCTCACCGGGCACGCCATCGAGGCGCGGGTGTACGCGGAGGATCCGGGGCGCGATTTCCTGCCGACCGGTGGCACCGTGCTGGCCTTGTCGGAGCCGGAAGGGCCCGGCGTGCGGGTGGATTCGGGGCTGCGGGCGGGGACCGTGGTCGGGACCGATTACGACCCGATGCTGTCGAAGGTCATCGCGCATGCCTCGGATCGGGCCGCTGCGATCGCCAAACTGGATGGGGCGCTGCGGGATACGCAGATTCTCGGGGTGCGGACGAATATCGACTTCGCGCGGTTCCTGCTCGCGGATTCGGATGTGCTGGCGGGGCGGCTGGATACGGGTCTGCTGGATCGGCGGGCCGTGGATTTCACACCTGCCGCTGTCACGGACGAGCAGTTCATCGCTGCTGCCGCGCAGTTGTGGGTGGGGCGGTTCCCGGATGGGCCCGCCGATCCGTGGCTGCAGCCCAGCGGTTGGCGAGTCGGGGAACATGCGCCCGTTGGGGTTCGGCTGATCGGAGGCGATCGGACGGCGCATGTGTACATCGAAGGGACCCCGTCGCAAGCCACCGCCTGGGTTGAGGAGGGCGAAAAGCGCTCGCTGGCCGTCCTTTCCGAGGGTTCCTCGCTGACGGTGACCCTTGACGGCCTTCGCACCGCCTTCCGCGTCGCCACCCAGCCGGGCCAGATCTGGGTCGCCGACCGGACCGGCACCGCGCTGCTCCGCGAGGTCGCCGAACTCGACGTCCGCGCCGGTGACGCGCACGTCGGTGACGCCGAAATCCAAAGCCCCATGCCGGGTTCCGTCATCGCCACCCCCGTCGCCGATGGCGCGCACGTCGAGGCGGGGACGCCCATCGTGGTGGTGGAGGCCATGAAGATGGAGCACGCCCTCACCGCACCCATTGCCGGCCGCGTCGAGCTGCTGGTCGAAGCGGGTGCGCAAGTGAAACTCGAACAGCCGCTGGCCCGCATCATCGCCGAGGAGAACATTCAGTCATGACCGATTTCCTGTCCACCGGAACTTTGCCCGACGAGTACCGCCAGCTCGCGCTCACCGTGCGTGATTTCGCCAATCAGGTAGTGGCCCCGGTCGCCGCCAAGCACGATGCCGAGCACAGCTTCCCGTACGAGGTCGTCGCGGGCATGGCCGATATGGGCCTGTTCGGCCTGCCGTTCCCGGAGGAATTCGGCGGCATGGGCGGGGATTACTTCGCGCTGTGCCTGGCGCTCGAGGAACTGGGCAAGGTCGACCAGAGCGTGGCCATCACGCTGGAGGCGGGTGTCTCGCTGGGCGCCATGCCGATCTACCGGTTCGGCAATGACAAGCAGAAGGCGGAGTGGCTGCCGCTGCTGGCCTCCGGTCGTGCGCTGGGTGCGTTCGGGCTGACCGAGCCGGGCGCGGGCAGCGATGCGGGCGGCACCCGGACCACGGCGGTGCTGGACGGCGACAGCTGGATCATCAACGGCTCCAAGCAGTTCATCACCAACTCGGGCACCGATATCACCCGGCTGGTGACCGTGACCGCGGTGACCGGCGGCGTGGACGGCAAGAAGGAGATCTCCACGATCATCGTGCCGACCGACACTCCCGGCTTCACCGCCGAGCCGGCCTACAACAAGGTCGGGTGGAATGCGTCGGATACCCATCCGCTGTCGTTCGACGACGTGCGGGTGCCTGCCGAGAATCTGCTGGGCGAGCGGGGTCGCGGCTACGCCAACTTCCTGCGGATCCTCGACGAGGGCCGAATCGCCATCGCGGCGCTGTCCGTCGGCGCGGCGCAGGGCTGTGTCGACGAGAGCGTGCGGTACGCGCATGATCGGCAGGCGTTCGGGCGGGCCATCGGCAGCAATCAGGCCATCGCGTTCAAGATCGCTCGCATGGAGGCGCGCGCCCATGCCGCCCGCACCGCCTACTACGACGCGGCCGCGCTCATGCTGTCCGGCAAGCCCTTCAAGAAGGAAGCCGCCATCGCCAAGCTGGTCGCCAGCGAGGCCGCCATGGACAATGCCCGCGACGCCACGCAGATCTTCGGCGGCTACGGCTTCATGAACGAATATGCTGTGGCCCGGCACTATCGCGACAGCAAGATCCTGGAAATCGGTGAGGGCACCACGGAGGTGCAGTTGATGCTGATCGGGCGGGAGCTCGGCCTGTGAGCTCTGTGAAGCGGGTCGTCCAGCGCGGCTTGTGGTTCGAGGAGTTCGAGACCGGTGTGGTGTACGAGCACCGGCCGGGCCGCACCATCACCGAGGCCGACAATGTGCTGTTCACGACGCTGACCATGAACACCCAGGCCCTGCATCTGGATGCCGCGTTCTCGGAGGCGCTGCCGCCTTTCCATCAGCGGCTGGTGAATTCGATGTTCACACTGTCCACCCTGGTGGGCCTGTCGGTGGCGCAGCTGACCCAGGGCACCATCGTCGCGAATCTGGGGTTCTCCGATATCGCCTTCCCCAAACCGCTTTTCCACGGTGACACGCTGTACGCGGAGACCGTGGTCACCGACCTGCGGGAATCCAAGAGCCGTCCGGGCGAGGGGATTGTGACCTTCGCGCACACCGGGCGCAATCAGAGTGGTGATGTCGTGGCCACCGCCGTCCGGAAAACCCTCGTCAGGAAGAAACCGGTATGAGTTGGGAAATGCCCGGTCCCGCTTGGCTTTTCTGCCCGGCCGACCGGCCCGAGCGGTACGCCAAGGCGCTCGCCGCCGCCGATGTGGTGATCATCGATCTGGAAGACGGTGTCGCCGAGTCGGACAAGGCGGTGGCGCGCGAGGCGCTGATCTCGACGCCGCTCGATCCCGAACGCACCGTCGTCCGGGTCAATGCGGCGGGCACGCTCGAGCACATGCTCGATCTGGACGCGCTGGTGCGCACCGAGTACCGGCGCATCATGCTGCCGAAATGCGAATCGGCCGAACAGATCACGCGGCTGGCCGACTACGAGGTGATCGCGCTCGTCGAATCGCCGCTGGGCGCGCTCGCGGTCGGCCGGGCGGTCATGGTGCGCAATGCCATCGGCGTCATGTGGGGTGCGGAGGATCTGGTCGCCGCGCTGGGCGGGAACTCCTCCCGGCACGCCGACGGCGGGTATCGGGATGTGGCGCGGCACGTGCGCTCGCAGTCGCTGCTGGCGGCCAAGGCGTACGGGAAGTTCGCGCTGGATTCGGTGTATCTGGATATCAAGGATCTGGAGGGGCTGGCGGTCGAGTCGCTGGACGCCGTGGCCATCGGATTCGATGCCAAGGTGGCCATTCATCCCAGCCAGGTTCCGGTGATCCGGACCGCGTACGCGCCGGGCGTCGACGAGGTCGACTGGGCGCGCAGACTATTGGCGGAAGCGCCGAATCATCGGGGTGTCTTCACCTTCGAGGGTCGCATGGTGGATATGCCGGTCATCCGGCATGCCGAGCGAATCGTGCAGCGCGCGGCCACGGCCGGCAGCGCGGGATTCGCGCAGTAGATGGGGTATAGCGTGGAACCACAGTGGGTGCCGGACGAGGCGGATATCGCCGAGGCACAGGTGACCAGCTTCGCGCTGTTCGTCGAGAAGCGGACGGGGCTGTCGCTGCCGGACTATCGGGCCTTGTGGCAGTGGTCGATCGAGGATCTGGCCGGGTTCTGGGGTGCGGTCTGGGACTACTTCGATGTGGGCGAGCGGTCCGACGAGGTGCTCGGGTCCACGGATATGCCCGGCGCGCAGTGGTTTCCGGGGACGACGCTGAACTATGTGGATCAGATCGTGCGCCAGGTCCGCGACGACCGGCCCGCGATCCTGTCCGTCGACGAGACCGGTGAGATCACCGAAATCTCTTGGGCCGCACTGATCGCCACCGCGGCCGCCTTCGCCGAGACCTTGCGCGGGCTCGGTGTCGGGCCGGGCGACCGGGTTGCCGGATACCTGCCGAACATCCCCGAGGCCGTGATCGCCTTCCTGGGTACCGCCAGCATCGGAGCCATCTGGAGTGCTTGCGGCCAGGACTATTCCGCGCAGGCGGCGCTGGACCGGCTCGGGCAACTGGAGCCCAAGGTGCTCGTCACCGCCGACGGCTACCGGTTCGGCGGGAAGGTGCACGACAAGACGGCCGATATCGAGGCGCTGCGGGCCGGGCTGCCGTCGCTGGCGGCGACCGTGCTGGTGCCGCGGATCGGTGGTTCGGTTCCCGATACGTTGGCCTGGCGGCACGTCGAGCCGGGTGATGGCGATGTCGATATCGACACCACCGCAGTCGATTTCGCGCATCCGCTGTGGGTGCTGTACTCCTCCGGCACCACCGGCAAACCCAAGGGCATCGTGCACGGGCACGGCGGCGTGCTGCTCGAGCATCTGAAAGCCGTTGCGCTGCAGTCCGATATCGGTCCGGACGACACCTTCTTCTGGTACACCAGCCCGAGCTGGATGATGTGGAACTTCCAGATCGCCGGTCTGCTGGTGGGTGCGAGCATCGTCTGCTACGACGGCAGCCCGGCCGCCCCGACACCGGATGCGCTGTGGCAGTTGGCCTCCCGGACCGGCGCGACGGTCCTCGGGACCAGTCCCGGCTACGTGCTGGCCAGCGCCAAGGCGGGCGCGGTGCCGCGCACCGATCACGATCTGTCGGCGCTGCGGCTGGTCGGCATCACCGGTTCGTCGCTGCCGCCGTCGTCCTCGCTGTGGCTGCGTGACAATGTCGGCGCGGACGTGCCGGTGGCCTCGATCAGCGGCGGCACCGATGTGGTGTCGGCGTTCATCGGCGGGGTTCGCACGGTGCCGGTCTGGCCGGGCGAGCTCTCCGCGCCGTATCTCGGTGTGGCGCTGGATGCCTGGGACGAGCAGGGCAATCCGGTGCGCGGGGAGGTCGGCGAGCTGGTCATCACGAAGCCGATGCCGTCCATGCCGGTGTCGTTCTGGAACGACCCGGACGGGTCGCGGTACCGGGACGCCTACTTCGAGATGTTCCCCGGTGTCTGGCGGCACGGCGACTGGATCACCATCACCGAGCACGGCAGCATCGTCGTGCACGGCCGCTCGGATTCCACCCTGAACCGTCAGGGCATTCGAATGGGCAGCGCCGACATCTACCAGGCCGTGGAGGCGCTCCCGGAGATCGCCGAGGCCCTCGTTATCGGCGTCGAACTGCCCGAAGGCGCCTACTGGATGCCGCTTTTCGTCACCCTCGCACCCGGTGTCGAACTCACCGACGAGGTGAAGCAGCGGGTCAACGCGGCCATCCGCGCCGAGGTGTCGCCGCGCCATGTGCCCGACGAGATCATCGAGGCGCCGGGCATTCCGCACACCCGCACCGGTAAGAAGCTCGAAGTGCCGATCAAGAAGCTGCTCCAGGGCGCGGACCTGAGCCGGGTGGTGGCCCCGACGGCCGTCGACGATCCGGCGCTGCTGGACTGGTACGCCGCCCGCAAGCGATAGCGGCCGGGGCTCAGCGGGGCTGGGCGATGACCAGCAGGACATGCGCCGGCTGGTCGTCGACCAGGTGCCAGCGGTCCCGGATGGTCGAGGGAAAGTCGACGAAATCCCTGGGGCCCAGGCGAATTCGGCCCACGCCGATCAGCTCCACCTCCAGCTGGCCCGACACCACGTAAACCCCGGTCACGCCGGTGGATTCGAACCAGCCGCCTATGAACTGGCCCGGTTCCACCAGGTATTCGATGACCTCCAGCGGACTGTTCGGGCGCATGTGCAGCGCCCGGCCCACCGCGGCGTCGGGGCGGTCGCCGACGGGGAGCCGCAGGCCCTCATCGGCCCGCACCACCGTGACCCGCTCGGACTCGGGCGCGGGCAGTAGATCGCCGGGCGTCACCCCGAGCGCGGTGGCCAGGCGATAGGTGGTGACCATCGAGGGCGCGCTGACCCCGCGCTCGATCTGACTCAGGAACGGCTGGCTGATGCCCGCGCGCTTGGCCAGCTCCCGCATCGACAGCCCTGACTTCTCGCGCAGGTCCCGGACCATGCTCCCGACCAGTTCGGCCAGGGTGGCCTCATCGGGGTCTCGGGGAGTGGCAGCAGTGTCGTTCACACAGGCCAGTGTGCCCGATCCGGGTTTCGCGCGAGCGGGCGGGCGTTAACACAATCGTGACGCGAGTGAACGTCCACGCCATACAAGAACGCCAATCTGATTGCTGTCACTTATCACTCCTGCTTTACTCGGAGCGTGCCCGATGTCGGTCATCGATGGCGACCCACCAGTCACCACCACTACCCAGCCCGTCCCGCGCCTGGTCGAACAGCGCGGCATCGACCATATTCCGGAGGCCGAGCGCACGGGCACCGTGCGACGGCTCGGATTCATGTGGAGCGGGGTCATTCTCAATGTTCAGGTGGTGGTGTACGGCACGCTGCTCGTCGCCATCGGCCTGAACCTCTGGCAGGCGCTGGCGGCGGTGGCCATCGGCACCGCCACCTGGGTGCTCACCGGGCTGGCCAGTCTGCCGGGGCCTGCCGCGGGGACGACGACCTTCGCGGTCAGCCGGGCCGCGTTCGGCCGAAACGGCATGCGGCCCATCGCCTTCTGCAACTGGATTATGCAGATCGGGTACGAGGTGCTCGATCTGGTGATCCTGGTGCTCGCCGGATCGGCGCTGCTGGATCTGGCCGGTGTGCACACCTCCACCGGGCTGAAAGTCGCACTGCTGGTGGTGTTCTCGATCGCGCAGAGCTTGTTGCCCAGTCTCGGGCACGCGGCCATCACCCGGGTGCTGAATCTGCTGGTCGTGCCGTTCGCGGCGCTGTTCCTGGTGATGGCCTGGCTGACCGCCGACAAATGGCATGTGGCCGTGGGGCATCCGGCCGGGTGGGCGGCCTTCCTGGGCGGTGTGGCGCTCGCGTCCAGTGCCAGCGGACTGGGCTGGACCCCCAATGCCACCGATTACTCACGCTATCTGCCCAGCCGCACCTCGCGCCGCGGCATCGTGGCGGCGGTGACCCTGGGCGGCGCGATCCCGCAGGCGCTGCTCATGGTGCTGGGCATCGGCGTGGCCATGCTCACCCAGGACGCGACCGATCCGATCAGCGGACTGCCCAGTGTGTACCCCGGCTGGTTCCTGGCCCCGTACCTGGTGCTGGTGATCGCCCAGATGATCTCGCTCAACGCCATCGACCTGTACTCCTCCGGAGTCACCTTGCAGGCCATCGGACTTCGGATCGGGCGCTGGCAGGCGGTGGTGCTGGACGGGGTGATCTGCGCGATCATCGGCGCGATCGTGGTGTTCTCGGCGAACTTCAACACCTTCGTCAGCAACTTCCTGCTGTTCATGATCGTCTGGTTCGCGCCCTGGGCCGCCATCTACATCGTCGACTACCTGCTGCGACGCGGCCGCTACCGGCTCGAGTCGGCGCGCGGCTGGCACCTGCCCGGCGTGCTGGCCCAGGCCGCGGGCATGATCGCCGCCCTGCTGTGCATCGAGACCACCGTCTTCACCGGGCCGATCGCGAAGCTGTGCGGCGGAGCCGATTTGAGTGTCCCGGCGGGGCTGCTGGTCGGCGGGCTCACCTATTACCTGGCTGTTTCCACTCGGAAGGATGAACTATGACATTCGAAGTACCGATCATCGATATCACCGCCTTCGTCACCGACGGCGACGCCGCAGCCCGCGATGCGGTGGCGCGCGCGATCGACGAGGCCGCCAGTACGGTCGGATTCATGCAGGTCGTCGGACACGGTGTGCCGCAGGCGATCCTGGACGATTTCGCCGCCGCCCTCGACCGCTTCTTCGGTCTGGAATTGACGGTGAAGAAGCAGTATCGGGTGCCACCGCCGATCAACCGGGGCTACTCTCCGCCCAAGAGCGAGAGCTTGAGCCTGAGTCTGGGCGTGGAGTCGGCGTCGCGCATGAACGACTTCTTCGAGGCGTTCAATATCGGTGTCGCGGCCTCCGAGCATCCGGGGCTGGATCTGTCCATCCTCGACTACGCCGAAAACGTGTGGCCGGAAGAGATTCCGGGATTCCGGGAACCGGTGGAAGCGTATTTCGCCGAGGCGGCGCGGGTCGCGCGGACGCTGGCGACGGCCTTCGCCCGGGCGTTGGAGTTGCCCGACGGATACTTCGAACCGTTCATCGACCACTCGCAGGATGTCCTGCGCATGAACAACTATGCGCTGCCGCCGGGCACGGTGGACCTCGACGGCGATCTCACCGGCATGGGCGAGCACACCGACTACGGCATCCTCACCGTGCTGTGGGCCGACCAGGTCGCGGGCTTGCAGGTGCTCGGCGCGGATGGAGTGTGGCACGATGTCGCACCCGCGGACGGGGCGCTCCTGGTCAATCTCGGTGATCTCATGGCCCGTTGGACCAATGAACGCTGGCTGTCCACGCTGCATCGGGTGAAGCCGCCGGTGGTGGACGGAACCATTCGGCGTCGGCGCAGCGCGGCCTACTTCTGCGACGGAAATGCCGACGCCGTAATCGAGACGCTGCCGTCGTGCATCGGCGAGGGCAGCAAGTACGAGCCGGTCACGGTGGCCGAGCATCTGCGCGTCAAACTGGCGGGTTCGCGTTACCTGCAACCGAATACGAACGCACCGCGAGAAGCGGCGCGGGTGCTGGCGGCGCAGCAGGGGGAGCGGGCGTGAGCATTCCCTACCGCATGTTGCCGAAGGTCAGCCTGCACTGCCATCTGACCGGTTCCGTGCTGCCGGAGACGGTGCTCGATCTGGCTCGCAAATACGGGGTCTCCCCGCCCGGCGGGCGCGGCGCGGATGATCTGTACGACATCGACAGTCACGAGGATCTGGACGAATTCCTGCGGGTCTACGACATGGTGGGCCGGGTGATGCGCGACGCCGACGACTTCCGGCGCACCACCTATGAATCGCTGACGGTGCTGGGCGCCGAACACGGCGTGCTCTACCGGGAGATCTTCGTCAGCCCGCAGTCACATCCCGGTGTCGAGTATCGGACGGTGCTCGACGGTGTGCTGGCGGGAATGCGAGAAGCCGAGCAGGACACCGGAATCGGCAGCAGGATGATTGTCGCGATCAATCGCGAGGACACGCCCGCCGCCGCGATCGAACTCGTCGAGCAGGTCATCGAGCACCGGCGCGACGAGGTGGTCGGAATCGGGCTGGACTATGCCGAGATCCACGGTCCGCCAGGGCTGTTCCACGAGGCGTTCCGGCTGGCCGGTCGAGCCGGATTGCATCGCACCGCGCATTCGGAATCGGGTCCGCCCGGGAATATCGAGATTCTGCTGGACATTCTCGGCTGCACCCGTGTCGACCACGGCTATCACGTCGTGGACGATCCGGCGCTCACGGCGCGCTGCCGGGACCAGGGGATCGTGTTCACCTGCACGCCGGTCAGTTCCGATATCGGCCGCTATTCCGGCAGCGGAAACGGTAAGCACGAGAAGATCGCCGCCATGGTCGAGGCGGGGCTGGCGGTCACCATCGACTCCGACGATCCGCCGATGTTCGGCACCGACCCGACCAATGATTTCCGGGTGCTGCACGAGGCGCTCGGTTATGACGCCGAACAGTTGACGGCCTTCACCCTTGCGGCGGTGGAAGGGTGCTGGCTCGACGAGACCGACAAGGCCGCACTGCGGGGTGCGGTGGCCGAACGGATGTCAGTGGGTGCCCGGTAGCCGGCGACGCCCGGTACTCACTTCCGACGCCAAATCCTCGTAGCCGACCGCCAATTCGGCCAGGTGCTCCCACGCCATGGTGAGTTCCACGCCGGATTCGCGGGCGAGCGCGGCATAGGCGGCGGCGGTGAGCCGGGCCAATCGGTCGATGACCGCGCCCAGGGTTTCGGTGTGGACCCGGGCCGCGCCGTGCGACGGCGGCAGTTGCGCGGTCACCCAGCAGTCGATCTCGTGCACCAAATCCGTTCGGATCGTGTCGAGTTTGACCATTTCATCCGGTTCGGCGGCCAATAGTCGCTCGTGTAGCGCGGTCAGATCGTGAGCGGCGCGTAGTAGTGGATGCCTGGGCTGACCGGTCCCTCGACAAGCCTGAAGGACTTGGTTCTTGGAAGGCAGTGTGTCCCTCATCGCGACTGCTCCTAATACCGCGAACTGCGAATTCCCAGCACATTAGACAGCGCAGATGACAGGGGGATGACTGCCGGTTCAACAACCTACTTCCAATTTGCTATTGAAAGTTCGCAGCGCCCGGCAGTCGACTGTGAGATCGCGGGATCAGGCGGTGGCGCCGCCGTCGATGACGAGATCGTGGCCGATGACGAAACTGGATTCGGGGGAGGCCAGCCACACCACCGCGGCCGCGATCTCCGCGGGATCGCCGACTCGGCCGAGCGGATTCGCGGTGGCCATGCGGGCATCACGATCCTCGCGAGTTTCACCGGGGCGGAAGGACATTCGGGTATCGGTCGCGCCCGGACTCACCGCATTGATGCGAATGCCTTCGCCGATATGGTCGCGGGCGGCGGTCTGGGTCAGCACGCTCACGGCGGCCTTGGAGGCGGCATAGGCGGCCAATCCCGGGCGGCGGCCGTGCGAGCCGATATTCGACGCCATATTCACGATGACACCGCCGCCATTGCCGCGCATATGAGAGATCTCGTGCTTCATGGACAGGAAAACGCCGTTCAGATTGACATCGAGGACCCGATGCCAGTCATTGTCGTCCATATCGCCGACCGGTGCGGGTGTGCCCAGGATTCCGGCATTGTTGAAGGCCACGTGCAGGCCGCCGTGGCGGCGCACCACCTCCTCGACCACGGCCGCGACCTGGTAGGCGTCGGTGACGTCGGCGACCACCCAGTCCAGCTTGCCGCCGTCGGCACTGATTTCCGCGGCGGTCTTCGCGAGTTGCTCGGCATTCCGGCCCGCGAGGACCACGGTGGCTCCACGGTCGGCGAAGGCCTGCGCGGTTGCCGTCGCGATCGTGCCGGCGCCACCGGTGATGAGGACAACTTTTTCGTCGAATCGGGCGCTCATGTGAATCAGCAACTCCTATGTAGAACGATCGGTCTTGAATTCGGACGGCCGGGATGACTGTGGATGAATCGCAAAGACGTTCAGGCGAGCAGGGATACGGCGGTTCGGGCCGCATCACGCAGGCGCGCAGCGGAATCCGGCGTGCGCTCGAGAACTCGGACACCCTGGAAGAAGACCAGCAGGAAACGGGCGAGTGCGCGCGGATCGGAATCCGCGGACAATTCACCCTGCGCGCGGGCGCGCAGCAGGGCCGATGTGAGAGTCGTTTCGAAGTGGGTCCAGCTGGACTCGACCAGCCTCGCGACGGCCTCGTCGCAACGCGCCATCTCGACGGCGCTGTTGACGACCATGCAGCCCAAATAGCTATCGGGACTGGAGGCTTCGCGAATGAACCGCTCCACCAACGCGCGCACCGCGGGCAGTACCGGGCCCGGCTGCGACAACTCGGCCATGATCACCGGATCGGTGCTGTCGAGGTAGCGCTGCAGGGCCTTCAGGTACAGCTCGCGCTTGCCGCCGAAGGTGGCGTAGATGCTCGCCTTGGCAATCCCAAGATGCGCAACGAGATCCGACATCGACGTCGCCTCGTAGCCGCGCTCCCAGAACAATTCGAGAGCGCGGCGCAGGACGGTGTCGGGATCGAACTCCTTGGTCCTTGCCATGGCGAGAACCTTACGTCTATCTAGACCGATTGGTCAAGAATGGGAGCTAGCGGAGCTTCGCGAAGAAAGTCTGGATATCGGCGGCGTGGGCCTCCGGGACGTCCATGGCCAGGAAGTGGTTGCCGGTATTGCCCTCGGGCCAGTGGACGATGGTGTTGTCCCGGTCGGCCAGGCGGCGCATGAGCGCGGAGCCGCCCGCGTACACGCCCACCGGGACCAGTTTCTGGCCGGCGGGCCAGGTGAAACCGTCGTCGCCCAGGCCGTTGTACATGGGCCAGGACGAGGTGGCGGCGGTATTGGTGAACCAGTAGACGGCGACGTTGGCGAGCAGGTGATCGCGGTCGACGGCTTCCTCGAGATGCGCTGCCAGCGGCGAGAATTCGTTGAACTTGTGGACCAGCCAGGCGAGCAGGCCGACGGGGGAGTCGGTCCAGGCGTGGGCGAAGGTCTGCGGGGCCTGGCGCAGCAGGACATGGTGGTTCACGCCGGACTGCCATTTCTGCATGAGGTCCCATTCGGCGAGTTCCTCGGCGGTCATGGTGGGGACGTCGGCCGCGGTGGGCAGGCCGATGCCGCCGTCGATATGAACGCCCACAATGTGTTCCGGATCGGCGATCGCCATTTCCTGGACCACGTACGCACCCAGATCGCCGCCCTGCACGCCGTAGCGGTCGTAGCCGAGCCGGGCCATGAGCTCCACCCACATGCGGGCCACGCGTTTCGGCTTCATCCCTGATTTGCCAGGCGCCTGCGAGAATCCGAAGCCGGGGACGGACGGGATCACCAGGTGGAACGACTTCGTCAGCAGCGGAATGGTTTTGGTGAATTCGACGAAGCTGTTCGGCCAGCCGTGAGTGAGGATGAGGGGCAGCGCGTCCGGGTCCTGTGAACGGATGTGGAGAAAGTGCACATCCAGGCCGTCGATCTCGGTCAGGAACTGCGGGTGGGCATTGAGTGCCGCTTCCTGTGCGCGCCAGTCGAATTCGGTGCGCCAGTACTCCGCGAGTTCGCGCAGATAGGCCACCGGCACCCCGCGCTCCCAGTCCTGGCCGGGTAGCTGCGCCGACCAGCGGGCGCGGGCCAGGCGATCGTGCAGGTCGTCCAGATCGGACTGCGGGATATCGATGCGAAACGGGCGAATCGCTGTGCTGTTCATATGTCCACCGTACGAACCATCTAGGACTACTCTCGTCCTATTTCCGGCGGAGGATGGAGGACATGAGCGATACACCCGCCCGGCTGCTCCGGCTGCTGTCCCTGCTGCAGACACCGCGCGAATGGCCGGGCAGTGAACTGGCCGAACGCCTCGGCGTCACCGACCGCACCGTTCGCCGCGATATCGACCGCCTGCGGGAGCTCGGCTATCCCGTCGAGGCCACCATGGGCGCCACCGGCGGGTACCGCCTGGTCGCCGGGGCCGCCATGCCGCCGCTGCTGGTCGACGACGAGGAGGCCGTCGCCATCGCCGTCGGCCTGCGCGCCGCCGCGGGCTCGTCCATCGCGGGCATCGAGGAGGCCTCGGTCCGGGCCCTCACCAAACTCGAACAGGTCCTCCCCACCAAACTCCGCCGCCGCGTCCGGGTGTTGGGCGCCGCCACCACCGCCCCCGGCGCCGCCAGTACCCCGATAGACCCGGAACTCCTCACCGCCCTCGCCGCGGCCGTAACCAACAGGGAGCGAGTCCGTTTCGCCTATCAGTCCGCCAGCGGATCCGAATCCCGCCGCAATATCGAGCCGGTCGGCCTGGTCCCCTACAAACAACGCTGGTACCTGGTCGGCTACGACCTCGACCGCGCCGACTGGCGCAGCTTCCGCGCCGACCGCATCGACCGCGTCCACGCCACCGGCGCCCGCTTCGCCCCGCGTGAGCTCCCCGCCGCCGACCCGGCCGCCTACGTCGTCGGGGCCCGAACCGACTGGGGCACACCGACCTTGCACTACCTGGTCGACATCGACGGACCGGCCGAAAAAGTAATCGGCCGACTGGGCGAGGCCCCGGGCGACGTGGTGCCCCGCGGCGACGACGCCTGCGTCCTGGACATGCACCGTGACGACGACCCCTTCTGGGTGGCCCACCGCCTGCTCGAGCTGGGATTCGACATCCACGTCCACGCCCCCACCGAGCTGGCCGACGAGATCCGCAAGATCGCCGACCGAGCCCGGCGAGCCGTCGAGGGCTAGGCGGCCAAGGCCGTGGATTGCTGGGTGAGGACGCCGTCGACCATGCGGTAGACGGAGTCCATTTGGTCCAGGTGGGACAGGTCGTGGGTAACCAGGAGGGTGGAGGCGCCGTGGTCGCGGACTATGCCGACGATCAGGTCGATGATGGCGGCGCCGCGTTCCTGGTCGAGGGCACTGGTGGGCTCGTCGATGACCAGCAGGGATGGATCGTTCATGAGGGCGCGGGCGATGTTGACGCGCTGGCGCTGGCCGCCGGAGAGTTGGGCGGGGCGCTTGTTCTCGTGACCGGTCAGACCGACCGCCGCGAGCAGATCCCGTGCGCGGGAACGGGCTTCGCGGCGCTTACCGGGGGAGACGAACCAGCTCTGGCCGAGGTGGACCATGGCCTCGAGCTGTTCGAGGGCGGTCAGGGCCGGAACCAGGTTGGACTGCTGGAAGACGATTCCGATCGAATCACGGCGCAGGGTCGCGGCGTCGCCGCGGCTCAGCGAGGTGAGATCGACCGTGCCGGTGGCGGTTTCGAGTTCCACCCGGCCCGAGTCCGGGCGCAGCAAGGTCGAGACGGTGGCCAGCAGGGTCGACTTACCGGAGCCGGAAGGGCCGGTGATGGCCGCGATCTCGCCGCCCGCCACGCGCAGATTCACGTGATCGAGGGCGGTGATGCGCTCCGCTCCGTCGGGGAAGGTGAGGGTCAGGTCGGAGACGGTGAGTGCGTTGGTCATCGCAATGCTCCTGGGAGACAAGGGAACTGTGGTGGTCATCAGCGGGCTTGGTTGAGGGCGGTCAGCGGGTCGGTGGTGACCAGGAAGCGCAGGGCGAAGGCCGCGCCCAGCAAGCCGAGGACGATCAGGGCCGCGGCGGGGAACAGGGTGGTGCTCACGCTGAGGATGAAGGGCACCGCGCCACCCATGAACAGCCCGGCGATGACCGTGATGCCAACGCCCACACCGACTCCGAGCAGCAGCACGATCAGGGCCTGGCTCAAGGCATCTCGGATCAGCGAGCCGGTGGTCGCGCCGAGCGCCTTCAGGGTCGCGATGTCCGGCTGCCGCTGCACGGTCCACACCGTGAAGAACGCGCCGATCACCAGGGCCGAGATGGCGAACAGCATGACGGTCATGAGCGTCAGCGAACCATTCTCGGCCTGGTAGGAGGCCATGGCGGAGAGCGAGTCCTTGGAACTGGTCGTCGTCGTGTGCGCGGAGGCGTTGACCGCCTTCTCATCGCTCACGCCGGAGACGGCGAGGATGGTGGCCGCACCCGAGTGCGGATTGAGGGTTTGCCAGTCGGACAGGGTCATCCACACCACGGGGGTGTGCGCGTACCAGTCGTCGTCGGTGACACCCTGCACGGTGTAGCTGGCCGAGCCCAGTTCGACGGTGTCGCCGGTCTTGGCATTCAGATCCTTGGCGGCCGCCTTGGACAGAATGACCGAGCCCGAATCGGTAGCCACACGCTTGCCGAATGGGGTTCCCTGGACGCCGAACAACGCCACCTGGGTGGGCGACGCGCCGTCGAGGGTGGCGCGGGTGCGGCTGATGCCGATCGGGTCGACGGTGCCGCCGGCTCGCTGCCAGGTCTGCACCTGCTCCTGGGTCAGGGTCGAGGCGTCGAAGGACGGTGACGAGCCGGTGTCGGAGAAGACGACCGTGTCGGTGTTCAAGGCCTGGATGGCGGAAATGTTCTGGTGCGCCAGGCCCGCCGTCAGGCCGCTGAGAAAGCTGACCAGCAGCGCGACCAGCGTGACCACCAGGGAAATGAGGAGGAAGCGGCCGCGGGCGGCCCGCAGATCTCGGAGTGCGACGAACATACATACAGCCTGTCGCCGAAACCGCTTCCGGCCATCGCGCCGCCGAACGAATCCCGCTCCGCCAACGGCACGGCGGCGTTTCCTACTTTCGATGGATGCCGGGGCAATAGCCGGGCATAAGCTGGTCGCGTGCATCGCTCGCCACTCACCCCTGTGTTCTCCGCCCTGCAGCTTGGGCTGCACGCGTTGGTGGTGGCATTGACCGTGGTCGTGGCCGTGCAGGAGGTTGTCGCCGGGTCGCACACGGCGGTGGTCATCGTGCTGGCCGGGCTCTTCCTCGGTGTCTATTTCGCGGGCGGCCGCTTCCGGCACGATCTGGTCGGCGCGCGGGTGTGGCTGGCGCTGCTGACGGTCCTCTGGCTGGGGTTGGTGACCGTCGCGCCCCTGGCCGTCTATCTGGTCTTCGGGCTGTTCTTCCTCTATTTGCACCTGCTGCCGCACTATTGGGGCCTGGTGGCGGTGACAGCCGCCACCGTCGTCGCGGTGGTCGGTTTCGCCGCGCACCGCGGCTGGACGGTCGCCGGGGTGATCGGGCCCATGCTGGGCGCACTGGTCGCGGTCGCCATCGGGCTCGGGTACGGTGCACTGTTCCGGGAGGCGGCCGAGCGGCAGCGGCTCATCGACGAATTGCTCGCCACCAGAAACACTCTCGCCGAGCAGGAGCGCACCGCGGGCAAGATGGCCGAGCGGGAGCGACTCGCCCAGGAGATCCACGACACGGTTGCCCAGGGGCTCAGCAGCATTCAGCTGCTGCTGCACGCCGTGGAGCGCGCCGCACCGGATCATCCGGCGCTGGAGAAGATCCGGCTGGCGCGCGAGACCGCCGCCGACAGCCTCGTCGAAACCCGCCATCTCATAGCCGAACTCACGCCTGCGCCGCTGGAGGGCCAGTCCCTCGCGGGCGCGCTCACCCGCGTCGCCGAGCGGGCCGCAGCGCCCGGCCTCGACGCCCAGGTGCTCGTGGAGGGTGACCCGCAGCGGCTGCCCATGCCCATCGAGGCCGCGCTGGTGCGCATCACCCAGGGCGCGGTCTCGAATGTGGTGCGGCACGCGCAGGCTCAGCGCATGCGGATCACCCTCACCTACGCCGATGACGCGGTGCACCTGGACGTGGTCGACGACGGTGTCGGTATCGCTCCCGCCGTGTTGGCCGAATCACCTTCCGGCAGTTTCGGTCTCAATGCCATGCGCAATCGTGTGGAGCAACAGGGCGGCACCATGGACGTCGAATCCGAACCCGGCCACACAGCCGTCACCGTCTCGTTCCCCTTGGAGGACCAGTGATCCGCATCCTCCTCGCCGACGACCACGCCATCGTCCGCGCGGGCCTGCGCGCCCTGCTCGACTCCGGGCTCGCCGAAACCGATTCCGACGACATCGAAGTCGTCGGCGAGGTCGCGACCGCCGAAGACTCCGTGTCCTTCTGCTCCACCACGCCGGTCGACCTGGTCCTCATGGACCTTCGCTTCGGCCCCGGCAAGTCCGGCGCCGAAGCCACCGCCGCCCTCCGCGCCCTCCCCAACCCGCCGAATGTCTTGGTAGTCACCAACTACGACACCGACGCCGACATCCTCGGCGCCATCGAAGCGGGCGCGGTCGGCTACATCCTCAAGGACACCCCACCCGCCGAACTCCTCGCAGCGGTCCGATCGGCCGCCGAAGGCGAAAGCGTCCTCTCCCCGTCGGTGGCTTCCCGCCTCATGACCCGAGTCCGCAAGCCCGACACCACATTGAGCCCCCGCGAAATCGAAGTCCTCCGCCTGGTAGCCGACGGCCACTCCAACCGAGAAATAGGCAAACGCCTCTTCCTCTCCGAAACCACCGTCAAATCCCACCTGGTCCACATCTACTCGAAACTCGGTGTCAAATCCCGAACCTCCGCCGTGGCCCGGGCCCGCGAACGCGGCGCCATCTGAGCCGTGACTCACTTGGGCGTCAGCGGACCCAGTCTTGCAGCGGTGTGGTGTCGATGATCAGGTCCAGCGGTGCCGGCACCGGCACCTGCTGGCCGAACGCATATTTGCAAATCTGTTGGTAGGCCTTGCCGTTCGGCTCGGCGTACACGACGACCTCGGCATTGTCACGATCGATGAGCAAGTAGAGGGGGATTTCGCTCTGTGCGAAGGCGCGCGGCTTCTCGATGCGATCTCGCCGGTTGGTATCGGAATCGCGTGAGGTGACTTCTACCGCCATAACCACTTGATCCGAGGGCGCCCATTCGCCGGTACCTACGAACGCTTCGAGTGGTGCAAGTACACCGTCTGGTCGGGCGCGGCCCTTGCGGTAGGACTCGACGGTCAACCCTTGGTTCTGGTGGAGCACCAATCCTGGGCTGAGGGGGAGCAGCAGCATCATCAGCCAGAGGATGATGCGATTGTGATCGCCGTCCGGCACGGCCTTGACCCCCATTCGCCCGCCGAGGTATTCGAGCTGCACACCTTCGGTTTCGCGCTCTGTCAAACGTGCGAGGGTTTCGAATTCATCGGTATCGATATCGGGCTCCCGATCGACGGCTGTCATGGCCTGCCTCCTGGGTCGATTCTACGAGCTACCCTGCCTCGCTACTCCGGTCGTTGCCGGTGTGGTGTGCGGTTGTTCGGTATTCGGAGCCGTTACGGTGGCGGGATGGCGACACTCTCCGACCCACGTGTACGCGAGTTCCTGACTGAGGGAACCCGGACCGGGAAGTTGGCGTTCGTTGCGGCGGATGGGCGGCCGTTGGTGGCGCCTATCTGGTTTGTGCTCGAGGGGGACGAGATTGTTTTCAATACCGGGAAGGGGACTGCCAAGGGGCGGTCTATTTTGCGGGATGGGCGGTTGAGTCTGGTGGTGGATGTTGCTGAGCCGCCGTATGCCTTTGTTCAGGTTCAGGGGGTGGCCGAGGTTTCGGAGGATCTGGATGAGTTGGTGCGGACCGCTACCGAGATCGGGGCTCGCTATATGGGTGCGGACCGGGCGGAGGAGTTCGGGAAGCGCAACGGCGTCCCGGGTGAGCTCGTCGTCCGTTTGCGGCCGACGAAGGTGATCGCGGACTTCAAGGTCAGCGGCTGATATCGCGACAGTGGCAGTCAGCGTGGTGCTCTTCGTCATCGCCGTGCTGGTGGCCGCCGGGCGGTTCTGAGGCCGTGTGCGAGACTCGGCCGGTGACAGTGCACTTCATCGGGGCCGGGCCGGGGGCGGCGGATCTGCTGACCTTGCGGGCGGTCGAGCTGCTGCGGCGGTCGCCGGTGTGTTTGTACGCGGGGACCTATCTGGATCCCGAGGTGCTGGCGCACTGTGCGCCGGATGCCGAGCTGATCGATACCCAGAAGCTGGATCTGGACGAGATCATCGCGCATTGCGCGCGGGCGCAGGCGCAGGGCAAGGACGTCGCCCGGCTGTGTTCGGGGGATCCCTCCTTATATTCAGCGCTCACCGAGCAGAAGGCCCGGCTCGACGCCCTGGGTATTCCGTGGGACGTGACGCCGGGCGTGCCCGCCTACGCGGCGGCCGCGGCCCTGCTGGGCGCGGAGCTGACCGTGCCGGAGCAGGTGCAGTCGGTGGTGTTGACTCGGACACATGCCCGCTCGACCGTTATGCCCGAATCGGAGTCGCTGGCCAACTTCGCGCGGACCCGGGCGACCCTGATCCTGCATCTGGCCATCACCCGGATCCGGACCCTGGCAGAGGAGTTGACACCGGACTACGGAGCCGACTGCCCGGTGGCCGTCGTCTACCGCGCGACCCAGCCCGAACAGCAGGTTCTGCGCGGCACCCTGGCCGATATCGCCGACCGCGTGGAGGCCGCCGGACTGCGGCAGGCGGCGGTGATTCTGGTGGGCGGAGCACTGGCCGAATCGGTCAACTGCGCGCAGTCGCACCTGTACGATCCTGCTCGCGATAGGTCGCATATCACTGGCTGAACGGCCGAAATGCGATGATAGCTAAGGGCTATGGCCCTTTCTGGTTGCGGCTTGCACCCTGACGGTAGATTGGACCGAGTGTCCGTCACCAAGATTGCGACTGTGGCCCGGCAAACGCCGGTGGGTGTGGTCGCGCCCATGTAACAAGATCGGCCAGCTGGGGGGATACCCCAGGGAGTCTCAATTTACGGTGAAGTGAGCCCCGAGCACTGGACGCCACGCTGAAGCGGTTGGCGTCCTGTTCGGGTTTATGGCGGGGAACGCTGCCGCGTGCGGTGTTCCGGAAGCGAGGTTTGGGTTGAACCGGCTGGATTTCGGCGGCAACGGCGACGCTGGCAGCGAAATCGCACCGGGAACGGGCGAGCTTTTCCCGTTGTCGCCCGCGCAGCTCGGTATCTGGTACTCCCAGCACCTGGACCCGCAGGTACCGATCAATATCGCCCAGTACGTGGAGCTGCGCGGCGAACTCGACATCGAGTTGCTCGAACGCGCCATGGTGCACGGCTCGGAGGAGTTCGGCTCGGGCTTCCTGCGCATCGTCGAACGTGACGGCGAGCCCATGCAGATGGTGGACCACTCGCTGGACCGCACCATCTACCACGTCGACTTCACCGCCGAGGCCGATCCCGCCGCGGCCGCCCACGCCTGGATGCGCGCCGACTACAGCGCCCCGCTGGAGCTGACCCGCGACCGTCTGATCAAGACGGCCATGTTGAAGCTGGCCGACGGCCATTACTACTGGTACGCCCGCATCCACCACATCGTGCTGGACGGCTTCGGCGCGGTGACCTACCTGACCCGCGTCGCCGAGCTGTACACCGCGTTCGTCAAGGGCGTCGAGCCCGCGCCGCACAAGCTCACCGATCTGCCCACCCTGGTCGAGCAGGAATTCGCCTACCGCGATTCCAGTCGCTTCAAGTCCGACAAGGAGTACTGGGCCGAGCGGGTCGCCGGGCTCGAGGACGGCACCAGCCTGGTCGGCCGTTCCGCGCCGCCGGCCGCCGTCAACCGGATCGCCACCGGTGCGCTCACCGGCGATCAGAACACCCTGCTGGACGAGGCCATCGCCCGCCACGAGTCCTCGCCCGCGGGCCTGCTCATCGCCGCGTTCGCCGCCTACCTCGCGCAGTGGACCGGCAATGAGGACGTCATCCTCTCGCTGCCGGTGACCGCTCGTACCACCGCGATCATGCGCCGCTCCGGTGGCGCCGCGTCGAATATCGTGCCGCTGCGCCTGCGTATCGGCCACGGCACCACCGTGTCCGAACTGCTCAAGCAGGTGACGGTCGAGGTCTCCGGCGCGCTGCGCCACCAGCGCTACCGGGCCGAGGACATTCGCCGCGACAGCGCGGGCGATTTCACCGGCGGCGACGTGGGCGCGCAGTTCTTCGGCCCGTGGGTCAACATCATGTTGTTCCACAACGAGGTCGTGCTCGGTGACATCACCGGTGAATACAGCGTGCTCTCAACGGGTTCCATTGAGGACCTGGGCGTCAACTTCTACCAGTCGGTGAAGGGCACCCGGAACCACATCGACTTCGAGACCAACCCGAACCTGTACTCCGAGGACGAGACCCAGCGCCATCACGCGCGGTTCCTGGAGTTCTTCGATCGCTTCCTGGCGGCGGGGGAGGGCCAGGCCGTCTGGGGCCTGCCCATCACCACCGCCTCCGAGCGCACCCGCACGCTGGTCGAGTGGAACGAGTCCGCGCACGAGGTGCCGGTCACGACGCTTCCGGCGTTGCTGGACAAGCAGATTCCGCTGAACGCCGATCGGGTCGCCGTCGAGTTCGAGGGCGAGCAGCTCACGTACGCCGAGTTCGGTGAGCGCGTCAACCGCCTGGCGCACTTCCTGATCGCGGACGGCGTCGGGCCGGAATCGCTGGTGGCCCTGGGCATGCGGCGTTCGCTGGACCTGGTGGTCGGCATGCACGCGGTGCTGCGCGCCGGTGGTGCGTACGTGCCGATCGATCCGGATCACCCGGCCGATCGCACCGCCTACATCCTGGAATCCGCGGGACCGGTCTGCGTATTGACCACCGCCCGCGACGAGCTCGAGCTGCCGGAGTCGGTGCGGCGCTTGGAGATCGACACCCTGGACGTGTCGGCGTACTCCGCTGAGCCGGTGACCGATGCCGACCGCATCGCCCCGCTGCGCCCGGACAACACCGCCTACGTCATCTACACCTCGGGCTCCACCGGCCGCCCCAAGGGCGTCGCGGTCACCCACCACGCCATCGTCAACCAGGAACTCTGGATGCTCGACGAGTATCCGATGACCGCGGACGACGTCTACCTGCAGAAGACCGCCACCACCTTCGACGTGTCGCTGTGGGGCTACTTCATGCCGCTGCTGGTCGGCGCGAAGCTGATCGTGGCCACCCCCGACGGCCACCGCGATCCGCTGTACGTGGCCGACATGATCGAGCGCCACGGCGTGACGGTCACCGACTTCGTGCCGTCCATGCTGACGGTCTTCGTCTCGCACGCGACGCGCGCCCAATGTGCCTCGCTGCGCTACGTTTTCGTGATCGGTGAGGCGCTGCCGCCGGAGACCGGCGCGGGCTTCCGCGCGATCTCGGACGCGGGCCTGCACAACCTGTACGGCCCCACCGAGGCCGCGGTCTCGGTCACCTACTGGGAGAACACCGAGGCCGACACCGTCACGGTGCCGATCGGTCTGCCCGAGTGGAATGTCGAAGTCTACGTACTGGATTCGCGTCTGCGCCCGGCCGCGATCGGTGCTTCGGGTGAGCTCTATCTCGCGGGCCGCCAGCTGGCGCGCGGCTACAAGGGTCGCCCGGATCTGACCTCGGATCGCTTCGTGGCCAACCCGTTCGGGACTTCCGAGCGCATGTATCGCACCGGTGACCTGGTGCGCTGGAACGAGTCCGGCGCGCTGGAGTACATCGGCCGCACCGACTTCCAGGTCAAGTTCCGCGGCCAGCGCATCGAGCTGGGCGAGATCGAGACCGATCTGCTCGCGCACCCGGCCGTGAGCCAGGCCGCCGTGCTGGTCATGGACACCGCGACCGGTCAGCAGCTGGTCGCCTACGTGGTACCGATGCCGGGCCTGACCGTGGACCCGGCCGAGCTGACCCGCTTCGTCGCCGAGAAGCTGCCGACCTACATGGTCCCGGCGGCGATCATGGTGCTGGATGCGTTCCCGCTCAACACCTCCGGCAAGCTGGACCGCAAGGCCCTGCCGGAGCCGGTGTTCAGCGCGGACGCCGCCGGTTACCGTGCGCCCCGCACCGCCGCCGAGGAGATCGTGGCGGGCGTGTTCGCCGATGTGCTCGGCCACGAACGCGTCGGCGTGGACGACAACTTCTTCGATCTGGGCGGCAACTCGCTGGTCGCCACCCAGGTGGTCGCCCGCATCTCGGCCGCGTTCTCGACGCGGCTGGGCGTGCGCGCGCTGTTCGAGACCCCGACGGTCGCCGGTCTGGCCGCGCGCGTGGAAGCCGCCGGCCCGTCCGATCTTTCGCGTCCGCCGCTGGTCGCGCAGGAGCGCCCGGAGCGGGTGCCGCTGTCGCTGGCGCAGCAGCGCATGTGGTTCCTCAACCAGTTCGACCCGACCGTCCCGACCTACAACCTGCCGTTCGTGGTGCGGATGCGCGGGCAGGTCGATATCGAGGCGCTGCAGCTGGCGCTGGGCGATGTGGTGGCGCGCCAGGAATCGCTGCGCACCATCTTCCCCGAGTCCGGTGACGGCGGCTTCCAGCGGGTGCTGCCGGTCGACGAGGTGGATCTGGGCATCGACATCGTCGACCTCGCCGAGGCCGAACTACCGTCGGCGCTGGCGGAATTCGCCTCGGCGGGCTTCGACGTGTCGACCCAGCTGCCGATCCGCGTGCGGGTGTTCCGCGTCGCCGACGAACCCGACGACGTCGATCTGGCCGTCGCCTTCGTCGTGCACCACATCGCCGCCGACGGCTTCTCGTTCGGCCCGCTCTCGCGCGATATGACCGCGGCCTACCTGGCCCGCATGTCCGGCCAGGAGCCGGCCTGGACGCCGCTGCCGGTGCAGTACCAGGACTTCAGCATCTGGCAGCGCGAGCTGCTGGGCTCGGAGTCGGATGCCGAATCCATGGCCGCCCGCCAGATCGCCTACTGGCGTGAGACTTTGGCGGGCCTGCCGGACCAGCTGGACCTGCCCTCGGACCGCCCGCGCCCGGCCGAACCGACGTTCGCCGGTGATCGGGTGCGCTTCGAGATCGACGCCGATCTGCACCGCCGCCTGGTCGAGCTGGCCCGCGCCAACGGCGTCAGCCTCTTCATGGTCATGCACGCCTCGATCGCGGTGCTGCTGGCCCGGCTGAGCGGGTCCACCGACATCTCGATGGGCACCCCGATCGCGGGCCGCGGCGAGCAGGCGCTCGACGATCTGATCGGCATGTTCGTCAACACCCTGGTGCTGCGCTCCGAGGTGGACGGCGACGAGCGCTTCGCCGACTTCCTGCGCCGCACACGGGAATCCGATCTCTCGGCCTTCGCGCACGCGGACGTTCCCTTCGAGCGACTGGTCGAGGTGCTCAACCCGGCGCGCTCGCAGTCGCGGCACCCGCTGTTCCAGGTCATGCTGTCGTTCCAGGAGATGTCGCACGCCGCGGTCGAACTGCCGGGCCTGTCGGTCAGCGCCGACGAGGTCGACGTCGACATCGCCAAGTTCGACCTGCAGTGGACGCTCACCGAGAAGCGCGGCGCCCAGGGCGATCTGCGCGGCATCGAGGCCGTCGCACAGTACGCGAGCGATCTGTTCGACAAGGCCACCGTCGAGTCCTTCACGACGCGACTGCTGCGCATCCTGGAGACGGTCACCGCCGATCCGGAAGCCGTCATCGGCGATATCGACCTGCTCGACGACGCCGAACTTGCGCTGGTCACCGGCGAATGGATCTCGGCGGGACCGGATTCCGGCCGCGAGCTCACCCTGGTCGACCTGTTCGAGACCGCGGTGGCCGAGCACGCCGACCGCACCGCCGTCGTCTTCGACGGCGAGCGCCTGACCTACAGCGAGCTCGACGAGCGCGCGAATCAGTTGGCGCGCGCCCTGATCGAGGCCGGGGCACGCCCCGACACCCTGGTCGCGGTGGCCCTGCCGCGCTCGGCCGATCTGGTCGTGGCGCTGCTGGCGGTGCTCAAGGCGGGCGCGGGCTACCTGCCGGTCGACCCGACCTATCCGGCCGAGCGCATCGCCTTCATGCTCTCCGACGCCGATCCGATCTGCGTGGTGACCACCGCCCGGCACGAATTGCAGCTGCCCGCAGCGGTTCCCGTGCTGACCGTGGACGATCCGGCTGTCGCGGAGCTGGATTCGTCACCGCTGACCGACGCCGATCGCCGCGGCACCCTGCGCCCGGCCGATATCGCGTACGTCATCTACACCTCGGGCTCCACCGGCCGCCCCAAGGGTGTGCTGATCCCGCACCGAAATGTGGTGCGGCTCTTCGACAACACCGATGCCTGGTTCCACTTCGACGAGAACGACGTGTGGACCATGTTCCACTCCTACGCGTTCGACTTCTCGGTGTGGGAGCTGTGGGGCCCGCTGCTGTTCGGCGGCACCCTGGTCGTGGTCGACTACTTCACCTCGCGCTCGCCCGAGCAGTTCCTGGAGCTGCTGCGCGAAGAGCGCGTGACGGTGCTCAACCAGACCCCGTCGGCGTTCTACCAGCTGGCCGAGATGGACCGGATCGCCGGCAAGTCCGCGGATCCGCTGTCGCTGCGCTATGTCGTGTACGGCGGTGAGGCGCTGGAGCTCCGCCGCCTCAACGACTGGTACAAGCGGCACGAGGACGACGCGCCGCGCCTGATCAACATGTACGGCATCACCGAGACCACGGTGCACGTCACCTACCGTGCGCTCGACAAGGCCGCGGTGGCCGCCGCCAACGGCAGCCTCATCGGCCAGGCCATCCCGGGCCTGCGGGTCTACCTGCTCGACACCCGCCTGCGCCCGGTGCCGGTGGGCGTGCCGGGTGAGATCTATGTCGCCGGTGAGCAATTGGCGCGCGGCTACCTGGGTCGCCCGGATCTGTCCGCGGCCCGCTTCGTGGCCAGCCCGTTCGACGGCGAGTCCGGCGCCCGGCTGTACCGCTCCGGCGATATGGCCAAGTGGAGCGCCGAGGGCGATCTGGTCTACCTCGGCCGCGCCGACGACCAGGTCAAGGTGCGCGGCTTCCGCATCGAGCTCGGCGAGATCGAGGCGGCCGTGCTGGCGCGCCCGCAGGTCAGCCAGGCCGCGGTGATCGTGCGCTCGGACGACCGGCTCGGCGATCAGATCGTGGCGTACCTGGTTCCGGCCAGCGGCGTGATCGATCTGGACGCGGTGAAGGCCGGTGTGCAACGCAACCTTCCGGCCTATATGGTGCCGTCGGCTTACGTTGTGCTGCACGAGATCCCGCTGACCCCGAACGGCAAGCTGGATCGCCGCGCCCTGCCCGCGCCCGCCTTCGAGGTGCGCGAGTTCCAGGCCCCGGCCACTCCCATCGAGGAGATCGTCGCCGAGGTCTTCGCCGATGTGCTGGAGCTGGGTTCCGACCACCGCGTCGGTGCGCACGACGACTTCTTCACCCTCGGCGGCAACTCGCTGATCGCCACCCAGGTGGCGGCCCGGCTGGGTACCGCGCTCGACACCAAGGTGCCGGTGCGCGCGCTGTTCGAGGCCCCGACCGTCGCGGGCCTGGCCGCGCGGGTGGAGTCGCAGGTCGGTGCGGGCGCGCGCAAGGCCCTGGTGGCCCGCGACCGGCCGGCCGATGTGCCGCTTTCCCTTGCGCAGCAGCGCATGTGGTTCCTCAACCGCTTCGACACCGCCTCGGCGGTGAACAACATCCCGGTCGCCATCCGGTTGACCGGTGAGCTGGATATCGCGGCCCTGCAGGTCGCGGTCATCGACGTGATCGATCGCCACGAGTCGCTGCGCACCGTCTTCCCGGAGACGGCGCACGGCCCGGTCCAGCAGATCCTGGACGCCGCGCAGATCGTGCCCGACCTGACGCCGGTGCCGGTCACCGAGGCCAACCTCATCGACCACTTGGTCGAGTTGGCCACCACGGCTTTCGACGTCACCGACGAAGTGCCTTTGCACGCGGCGCTTTTCGAGATCAGCGAGTCCGAGTACATCCTCGGCATGGTGGTCCACCACATCAGCGCGGACGGCTGGTCCATGGGCCCGCTGGCCCGCGATGTCATGGTCGCCTACGCCGCCCGCACCTCGTGGGAGGCTCCGGCCTGGGCGGAACTGCCGGTGCAGTACGCCGACTACGCGCTGTGGCAGCGCGAGGTGCTGGGTTCGGAGAACGATCCGGAGTCGTTGATCGCCAAGCAGATCCGGTACTGGACCGACGCGCTGGCCGATCTGCCCGACGAGCTGGTGCTGCCCTCGGACCGGCCGCGTCCGGCGGTGGCCAGCTACCAGGGCGGGACCTACCCGTTCGCCATCTCCGCCGAGACCCAGCAGGCGCTGGTGGAGTTGGGCCGCAGCCACAATGCCTCGCTGTTCATGGTCATGCACAGTGCGCTGGCGGTGCTGCTGGCCCGGCTCTCGGGGACCTCCGATATCGCGATCGGCACTCCGGTGCACGGCCGCGGTGAGGCCGCCCTCGACGATCTGATCGGCATGTTTGTCAACACCCTGGTGCTGCGCACCGAGGTGGACGGCGCGGAGACCTTCGCCGATCTGCTGGCCCGCTCCCGCGATGCCGACCTGCACGCCTTCGCGCACGCGGACGTGCCGTTCGAGCGGCTGGTCGAGGTCATCAACCCGGCGCGTTCGCAGTCCCGGCACCCGCTGTTCCAGGTCATGCTGACCTTCCAGAACACCCGGCAGGCCAGTCTGGAACTGCCCGGCCTGTCGGTCAACGGCATCGACTACGACGCCCGCCTGGCCAAGTTCGACCTGCAGCTGACCCTGCAGGAGGCCCAGGACGACCATGGCGAGAACGCGGGCATGTCCGCCGAGATCTCCTACGCGCTGGACCTTTTCGACGAGCCGACCATCGAGGCGTTCGCGCGGCGACTGGATCTGATCCTGGCCGCCGTCATCGAGAACCCGGAGCTGCCGCTCGGGGATATCGACCTGCTCGTCGGCGATGAGGGCACGCGCGTTCTGCGCGACTGGAACGACACCGCGCACGAGATCGAACCGGGCACGCTGGTGTCGCTGTTCGAGGCGCAGGCTCTGACCAGCCCCGATGCGCCCGCCGTGGAGTTCGAGGGGACAAGTCTGTCCTACGCCGAGTTCTCGGCGCGGGTGCACAAGCTGGCCCGCAAGCTCATCGCGCAAGGCGTCGGCGCGGAATCGCATGTGGCGCTGGCCATCCGGCGCTCGCTGGATCTGGTCGTCGCCATGTACGCCGTGCTGGAGGCCGGTGGCGCGTACGTGCCGCTGGATCCCGATCAGCCCGATGAGCGCATCGACTACGTGCTCGACACCGCGCGCCCGGCCGCCATCCTGACGACCAGCCGCGACGACTTCGTCACCGGCCGCAATGTGCCGGTCCTCGAGGTCGACACCCTCAACCTGGACGCCTACTCCGACGCTCCGATCGCGGATGCCGAACGGGGACAGGCGATCCGGCCCGAGCACACCGCGTACGTCATCTTCACCTCCGGTTCGACCGGCCGCCCCAAGGGTGTCGCCGTCGAGCACGGCGCGATCGTGAACCGCCTGCTGTGGATGCAGCACGAGTACCCGATCGACGCGAACGACGCTGTGCTGCAGAAGACTCCGGCGACCTTCGACGTGTCGGTGTGGGAGTTCTTCTGGCCCTTGCAGACCGGTGCGCGGCTGGTGGTCGCCAAGCCGGACGGGCACCGCGATCCGGTGTACCTGGCGCAGATCATCGCCGACGCCGGCATCACCACCGCGCACTTCGTGCCGTCGATGCTGTCGGTGTTCGTGGCCACGCTCGGCAACGAGAACGGTGACTCCGCGGTTGCCGCAACGCGTTTGCGGCAGGTCTTCGCCTCCGGTGAGGCGCTGCCCGCGCCGACCGCGCAGAAGCTGCGTGAGCTGACCGGCGCGCGGCTGCACAACCTGTACGGCCCCACCGAGGCCGCCGTCGACGTCACCTACCACGAGGTCGTCGACGCCGACACCGTGTTCGTGCCGATCGGCCGTCCGGTGTGGAACACCCGGACCTACGTGCTCGACTCGCGCCTGAACGCGGTCGCGCCGGGTGTCGCGGGTGAGCTCTATCTGGCGGGCGATCAGCTGGCCCGCGGCTACCTGGGCCGTCCGGACCTGTCCGCCGATCGCTTCGTGGCGAACCCGTTCGCCGTGGGCGAGCGCATGTACCGCACGGGTGACCTCGTCTCCTGGACCGCCGATGGCGAGCTGAACTACCTGGGCCGCACGGACTTCCAGGTGAAGCTGCGTGGTCTGCGCATCGAGCTGGGTGAGATCGAGGCGGCACTGCTGGCGCAGCCGTCGGTGGCCCAGTCGGTTGTGGTGGTCCGCACCGACGCCCATGCCGGTGATCAGCTCGTGGGTTACGTTGTCCGCGAAACGGATTCGGTCGTCGACATCGATGCGGTGAAGAGCTCCTTGGCCAGCTCGCTGCCCGCCTACATGGTTCCGGCCGCGATCGTCGTGCTGGACGCCTTCCCGGTGAACGCCTCCGGCAAGCTGGACCGCAAGGCCCTGCCAGCTCCGGTGTTCGAGGCCAAGCGGTTCCGCGCACCCTCGACCCCGATCGAGGAGATCATCGCGCAGATCTTCGCCGATCTGCTCGGTATCTCCGGATCGGAGAATGGCACCGGGCGCGTGGGCGTGGACGACGACTTCTTCGAGCTGGGCGGCAACTCGCTGGTCGCCACCCAGGTGGTGGCGCGGCTGTCGGCGGCGCTGTCCGCCGAGATCGGCGTGCGCGCCCTGTTCGAGGCCCCGACCGTGGCGGCGCTGGCCGCCCGCGTGGAATCGCACGCGGGAACCGGTGTGCGCCAGGCGCTCACGGTGCAGACCCGGCCCGAGTACCCGCCGCTATCGCTCGCACAGCAGCGCATGTGGTTCCTCAACCGGTTCGATCCGGAGTCGGCCGCCAACAACATCCCCGCCGCTGTAAGGCTCACCGGCGCCCTGGATCTCGACGCCATGCGCGGCGCCATCGCCGATGTGATCGCGCGCCACGAATCGCTGCGCACCATCTACCCGTCGCACGAGGGCGTCGCCTACCAGAAGGTGCTGCCCACCGGCCGCGCCGTGCCCGAGCTCGAGGTCATGGACGTGACCGAGGGCGAGCTGTACGCCGCGGTCTACGCCTTCGCGGCGCAGGGCTTCGACGTCACCGCGGAAACCGCGGTGCGCCTGCGCGCCTACCGTCTGGCCGCGGACGACCACGTGCTGGTGCTGGTGGCCCACCACATCGCCGCCGACGGTTTCTCGATGAACCCGCTGGTGCGCGACCTCATGGCCGCCTACATCGCGCGCAGCCACGGCGAGACCCCGGGCTGGACCGACCTGCCGGTGCAGTACGCGGATTACGCGCTGTGGCAGCGGGAAACGCTGGGCTCCGAAGAGGATCCGCGCTCGCTCATCACCGAGCAGCTGGACTACTGGCGAGAGACGCTGTCCGGACTGCCGGATGAGCTGCGGCTCTCGGCCAAGCCACGTCCGGCCGTTGCGTCCTACGACGCGGGCACCCACCGCTTCCAGGTCCCGGGCGAGCTCATCGCCGGGCTGAACCGAGTGGCGCAGACCAACGGCACCACCCTGTTCATGGTGGTGCACAGCGCTTTTGCCGCGCTGCTGGCCCGCCTGAGCGGCACCGACGACATCGCCGTCGGTATTCCGGTGGCCGGTCGTGGTGAGCAGGCGCTCGACGATCTCGTCGGCATGTTCGTCAATACCCTGGTGCTGCGGGCGTCCGTGGACACCGGCGCGAGCTTCACCGAACTGCTGAAGTCGGTGCGCGAGCGCGACCTTCAGGCCTTCGCTCACGCGGATGTCCCGTTCGAGCGGCTCGTCGAGGTGCTCAACCCGGCGCGTTCGCAGGCGCGGCACCCGCTGTTCCAGGTCATGCTGTCGTTCCAGAACCTCGGCCGCACCTCGCTGGAACTGCCGGGTCTGAGCGTGTCCGAGCTGGCCATCGATCAGCAGTCGGCCAAGTTCGATCTGCAGATGACGTTGAGCGAGGTTGTGGACGGGGACTCGGCCATGGATGCCGAACTCGTCTACACGACAGACCTTTTCGACGCCCAGTTCGCCGATGTCTTCGCCCAGCGCTTCGTCGCCATGCTCACCGCCGTGGCGGCCGATCCGACCCAGCTGGTCGGCGAGGTCGAGCTGCTCAGCGACTGCGAGCGCCGCAAGCTGCTGCTCGGCTGGAACGAGACCGCGTTCGAGCTGGACACCGCGCTGCCGGAGGCGACGGAAGGCGCCGCGGCGACGCTGGTTTCGCTGTTCGAGGCGCAGGTCGCGCTGACTCCCGAAGCGACCGCAGTCACGTTCGAGGGGACAAGTCTGTCCTACGCCGAGTTCGCGGCGCAGGCGCGGCAGCTGGCTCGCCACCTCATCGTCGAGGGTGTCGGCCCGGATTCCTATGTGGCCCTTGGCATGCGCCGTTCGCTCGAGCTACTGGTCGGCATGTACGCCGTCACGCTGGCAGGCGGCGCGTACGTGCCGCTGGACCCGGACCACCCGGTCGAGCGCAACCAGTACGTGCTCGAGACCGCCCAGCCGGTGTGCGTGCTCACCACCTCGCGCGATGCTTTCGAGGTCGCAATCCCTCGTCATCCCGGCGCGCTTCTTGGCCGGGATCCACACGGCGAGGTGGATTCCGGCCAAAAGCACGCCGGAATGACGGGGGTGCTGCTGCTCGATGAGTTGGACGTGTCCCACTATTCCGATGCGGTGATCACCGACGTCGACCGGCGCGCCCCGCTGCGTCCGGAGAACACCGCGTACGTGATCTTCACGTCGGGTTCGACCGGCCGCCCCAAGGGCGTCGCGGTCTCGCACGCGGCCATCGTGAACCGCCTGGTGTGGATGCACGCCCAGTACGGGCTGGCCGCCTACGACGTGGTGCTGCAGAAGACCCCGGCCACCTTCGACGTGTCGGTGTGGGAGTTCTTCTGGCCGTTGCAGGTCGGCGCGCGCCTGGTGGTCGCCAAGCCGGACGGCCACCGCGATCCGGCCTACTTGGCCGAAATCATCGTGCGCGAGGGCGTCACGGTCACCCACTTCGTGCCGTCCATGCTGGCGGTCTTCGTGGCCGAGCCCGCGGCGGCCGAATGCGTCAGCCTCACCAATGTCTTCGCCTCCGGTGAGGGTCTGCCCGCGCCGACCGCGCAGAAGCTGCGGCAGCTGACCGGTGCGCGCCTGCACAACCTGTACGGCCCCACCGAGGCCGCGGTCGACGTGACCTTCCACGAGGTCACCGATGCCGACATCACCTCGGTGCCGATCGGTGCGCCGGTCTTCAACACCCAGGTGTACGTGCTGGATTCGCGTCTGAAGCCGGTTCCGGTGGGTGTCGCGGGTGAGCTCTACCTGGCGGGCGATCAGCTCGCCACCGGGTACGTGGCCCGCCCCGACCTGACCGCGGATCGCTTCGTGGCCAACCCGTTCGGCGACGGCAAGCGCATGTACCGCACCGGTGACCTCGTCACCTGGACGGGCAATGGCGAGCTGGAGTACCTGGGCCGCACCGACTTCCAGGTGAAGCTGCGCGGTCTGCGCATCGAGCTGGGCGAGATCGAGTCGGCGCTCGTCGCGCTGCCGTCGGTCGCCCAGGCCGTCGTGGTCGTTCGACACGACGAGCGCACCGGGGATCAGCTGGTCGGCTACCTCATCGCGGCGGATGGCTGGGTAGATGTCGATGAGGTGCGGGACGCTGTCGCCGAACAGCTTCCGGCCTACATGGTCCCGGCCGCGTTCATGGTGCTGGACGCCTTCCCGCTCAACGCCTCCGGCAAGCTGGACCGCAAGCAGCTGCCCGCCCCGACCTTCGCCGTGCGCGCCTTCCGCGCGCCGGAGACCCCGGTGCAGCAGACCGTCGCCGGCACCATCGCCGATGTGCTCGGCCTGGACCGGGTCGGCCTGGACGACGACTTCTTCGAGCTCGGCGGCAACTCGCTGATCGCCACCCAGGTGATCGCGCGCCTGTCGGCCGCCCTCGACGCCGACATCCCGCTGCGCACGCTGTTCGAGGCCACCACCGTGGCTTCGCTTGCCGCGCAGCTGGAATCGCGCGTCGGTACCGGCGCCCGCGCGGCGCTGGTCGCCCAGGAGCGCCCGGAGCTGGTGCCGCTGTCGCTGGCGCAGCAGCGCATGTGGTTCCTGAACCGCTTCGACAACCGCACCGCGGTCAACAACATCCCGGTGGCGCTGAAGCTCACCGGCGCAGTGGATCTGGACGCCTTCACCGCCGCCATCGGCGATGTGCTGGCGCGTCACGAGTCGCTGCGCACCATCTACCCCGAGGTCGAAGGCGACGGCTACCAGCGCATCCTGCCGCTGGCCGAGGTCGACTTCGAGGTAGCCGCCCAGACGGTCACCGAGGCCGAACTGACCTCGCGCATCGTGCAACTCGCGAGCGTCCACTTCGACGTCACCCGCGAGCTGCCGTTCCGCGCCACCGTGCTCAGCCTGAGCGAGACCGAGCACGTGGTCGTGCTGGTGCTGCACCACATCAGCGCCGACGGCGCCTCGCTGCGCCCGCTGCTGCGGGATGTGGTGGGCGCGTACCTGTCCCGCGCCAATGGCGAGGCTCCGGCCTGGACGCCGCTGCCGGTGCAGTACGCCGACTACACGCTGTGGCAGCGCGAGATCCTCGGCGCGGAAACCGATTCCGAGTCGGTGGCCGCGCAGCAGATCGCCTACTGGACCAACCAGCTGGCCGACCTGCCCGAGCAGATCGAGCTGCCCGCCGACCGGCCGCGGCCGGAGGTCGCCACCAATGCCGGTGGCATCCACGACTTCTCGATCGACGCCGAATCGCACCGCGCTCTGACGAGCGTGGCTCGCGAGCACGACGTCACCCTGTTCATGCTGGTCCACGCCGCCCTGGCGGCCTGGGCGTCGCGCCTGTCGCGCGCCACCGATATCGCGATCGGCACCCCGATCGCGGGCCGCGGCGAGCGTGCGGTCGACGACCTGGTCGGCATGTTCGTCAACACCCTGGTGCTGCGCAGCGAGGTCAAGCCGGATGCCGCGTTCCGCGACCTGCTCGCGCAGGTGCGTCGCACCGACCTGGCCGCTTTCGCGCACGCCGACGTGCCGTTCGAGCGGCTGGTGGACGTGCTCAGCCCGGTCCGCTCGCAGGCGCACCACCCGCTGTTCCAGGTGGCGCTGACCTTCGAGGCCGCCTCCGCCAAGGACGCGCAGACCGTCGAGCTGCCGGGCCTGGAGCTCGAGGTCGTCGAATTCGACGCGGGCACCGCCAAGTTCGACGTGCAGCTCACCGTGAGCGAGCGCGCCGACGGCTCGCTGGGCCTGTCGTGGAATTACGCCACCGATCTGTTCGACGCCGAGACCGTGGCCTCCTTCGCTGACCGCCTGGTGCGCGTGCTGCGCGCGGTCGCCGAGGATCCGGCCGCGCTGATCGGCGATATCGACCTGCTCGGTGAGGCCGAGCGCCACGATGTGGCCGAGAACTGGGTGTCGGCGGGCGAGGATGTCGGGGCCACCGCCTCGACTCTCTCCAGCCTGTTCGACGCGGCCGTGGTCGCGAACGCCGACCGCGTCGCCGTGCGCTTCGGCGACGAGGAGCTCACCTACTCCGAGCTGGACCGGCGCGCGAATGTGCTGGCGCGCAGGCTGATCGGCGAGGGTGCGGGACCGGAATCGCTGGTCGCGGTGCTGCTGCCGCGTTCGGCCGATCTGGTCGTGGCGCTGCTGGCCGTGATCAAGACCGGTGCGGGCTACGTGCCGATCGATCCGACCTACCCGGCCGATCGCATCGCCTACGTGCTGTCGGACGCCAAGCCCACCAGCGTGGTCACCGACTCGACCGTGCAGGTCGAGCTGCCCGCCGGGCTGAACACCGTGCTGCTTGACGGCTTCTCGCTGGAGGCCGGAGATATCGAGGACGCGGCCGACGCGCCCGTCACCGATGCCGACCGCACGGCCGCGCTGCGCCCGGACCACGTCGCCTACGTCATCTACACCTCCGGCTCCACCGGCCGCCCCAAGGGCGTGGCCGTGGCGCACCGGAACGTGGTGCGGCTCATGGCCAACACCGATCGCGAGTTCGGCTTCGGACCCGAGGATGTGTGGACGCTGTTCCACTCCTACGCCTTCGACTTCTCGGTGTGGGAGCTGTGGGGCCCGCTGCTCTACGGCGGCAAGCTGGTCGTGGTCGACTACTACGTCTCCCGCTCGCCCGAGCAGTTCCTGGAACTGCTGCGCCGCGAACAGGTCACGGTGCTCAACCAGACCCCGTCGGCGTTCTACCAGCTGGCCGAGGCCGACCGCATTGCCGGCGACCAGCAGACGCTGGCGCTGCGCTACGTGATCTTCGGCGGTGAGGCGCTCGAGCTGCGCCGACTGTCGGATTGGGTTGCCCGCCACGGCGATTCGAGCCCGTACCTGGTCAACATGTACGGCATCACCGAGACCACCGTGCACGTGTCGGTGCGGGTCCTCGATGCCGAGACCATTGCCGCGGCGACCGGTTCGATCGTGGGCCGGGCCATCGCGGGCCTGCGCGTGTACGTCCTCGACGACCGCCTGCACCCGGTGCCGGTGGGCGTCGCGGGCGAAATGTACGTGGCCGGACCGCAATTGGCGCGCGGCTACCTGGGCCGCCCCGACCTGTCGGCGGCGCGCTTCGTGGCCAGCCCGTTCGGCACGCCGGGCGAGCGTCTCTACCGCTCTGGTGACGTGGCGCGCTGGAACCGCCGCGGCGAGCTCGAATACCTGGGCCGCGCCGACGATCAGGTCAAGGTGCGCGGCTTCCGCATCGAGCTCGGCGAGATCGAATCCGCCGTGCTCGCGCAGGCCGGTATCGCGCAGGCCGCGGTCATCGTGCGCGAGGACCAGCCGGGCGATCAGCGCATCGTGGCCTACGTGGTGCCCGCCGAGGGCGTCGCGCCCGCCGTGGACGCCGTGCGCGACGGTGCGGCCGAGCTGCTGCCGGCCTACATGGTCCCGTCCGCCATCGTGGTGCTGGACCGGATTCCGCTGACCGTCAACGGCAAGCTGGACCGCCGCGCCCTCCCGGCCCCGGCCGTGCAGGCGCGGGCCTTCCGCGCGCCGGAGACCCCGGTGCAGGAGACCGTCGCCGCGGTCTTCGCCGAGGTCCTCGACCTGCCGCGGGTCGGCCTGGACGACGACTTCTTCGACCTGGGCGGCAACTCGCTCATCGCGACCCGCGTGGTCTCGCGCATCGGCGCGGCCCTGGACACCACCGTCGCGGTGCGCACGCTGTTCGAGGCCACCACGGTCGAGGCCCTGGCGGCCCGCATCGAATCGCACGCCGACGGTGCTTCCCGCGCCAAGCTGGTCGCGCGCACCCAGGCCCCGGGTGAGCTGGTGCCGCTGTCGTTCGCGCAGCAGCGCATGTGGTTCCTGAACCAGTACGACACCTACTCGGCGGCCTACAACCTGCCGCTGGCCATCCGCCTGACCGGCGAACTCGACACCGCCGCACTGGAACTCGCGGTCGCGGACGTGGTCCGCCGCCACGAGTCGCTGCGCACCCGGTACCCGGAGCACGGCGGCACGCCGATGCAGCTGGTCGTCCCGGCCGAGGAGATCGCCCTGGATCTGCGGCCGGTCGCGGTCGCGGCCGAGGATCTGACCGCTACCGTCACGGCCTTCGCCACGCTGGGCTTCAATGTCGCGGAACAGGTTCCGCTGCGCGCCCGGCTCTTCCGCGTTGGTGCCGAAGAGGCCGCCGAGCACGTGCTCATGGTGGTCGTGCACCACATCGCTGGTGACGGCTTCTCCATGACGCCGCTGGCCCGCGACGTCATGGTCGCCTACACCGCGCGCACCCAGGGTGCGGTGCCCGGCTGGGCTCCGCTGGCCGTGCAGTACGCCGACTTCGCGCTCTGGCAGCGCGAAGTGCTGGGCTCGGAAGAGGATTCGTCCTCGATCATGGCCCGCCAGGTCGCCTACTGGCAGCGCGTGCTCGGCGGCGTGCCCGACGAGCTGGCGCTCCCGACCGACCGTCCGCGCCCGGCCATCGCCTCGCACCGCGGCGCGACGCTGCAGCGGACGCTGTCGCCCGAGCTGATCGGCAAGCTGGAAGACGTTGCCCGCCAGCGTGGTTCGTCGCTGTTCATGGTCATGCACAGCGCCCTCGCGGTGCTGCTGGCCCGCCTGTCCGGTGGCGACGATATCGCCGTCGGCACCCCGGTCGCCGGTCGCGGTGAGGCCGCGCTCGACGACCTGGTCGGCATGTTCGTCAACACGCTGGTGCTGCGCACCGGCATCGACCCGGCCGAGTCGTTCACCGATCTGCTGGATCGCGTGCGCCACACCGACCTCGACGCCTTCGGCAATGCCGACGTGCCGTTCGAGCGGCTGGTGGAACTGCTCGCGCCCGAGCGCTCGCAGGCCCGCAACCCGCTGTTCCAGGTCATGCTGGCGTTCCAGAACCTGGACCGCACCAGCCTGGAACTGCCGGGGCTGACCGTCGGCACCCTGGATCTCGACGAGAACATCTCGCGCTTCGATCTGCAGTTCACGCTGTCGGAGAACAACTCCGGGATGCTGCTGGCGCTGACCTACGCCACCGATCTGTTCGACGAGGCCACCGCGGCCGGGTTCGCGCAGCGCTGGTTGCGGGTCCTGGACGCCATCGCCGCCAACCCCGAGATCGGCGTCGGCGCGATCGACATCCTGGATCAGGACGAGCGCGCCGATCTGGTGGCCCGCTTCGGTCTGCCCGCCGTCCCGGCGCGCACCCTGCCGGAGCTCATTGCCGACGCCGTCGCCATCAACCCCGACGCCCCCGCGGTCGTGTTCCAGGGGACGAGTCTGTCCTACGGCGAATTCGATTCGCGCTCGAACCGCCTGGCGCGCTTGCTCATCGAGCGCGGCATCGGCACCGAGGATCTGGTCGCCGTCGCCGTCCCGCGGTCGGACCAGTCCTACTTCGCCGAATGGGCGGTGTCCAAGACCGGTGCGGCCTTCGTACCGGTGGACCCGAGCTACCCGGCCGACCGCATCGTCCACATGGTCACCGACTCCGGTTCGCCGGTCGGCCTCACCGTGGCCTCGGTGCGCGCGGACATGCCGGACTCGGTCGAATGGCTCGTCCTGGACGAGCTGGAGCTGAATGCCTTCGCGGACACCGCGATCGCCGACGCCGAGCGGGTGCGCCCGCTGCGTCCGGAGCACCCGGCCTACGTCATCTACACCTCCGGCTCCACCGGCGTCCCGAAGGGCGTGGTGGTCAGCCACGCCGGTCTGGCCAACTTCACCGTGGAGCAGGCCGAGCGCTACGCTCTCGACTCCGATTCGCGCGCACTGCATTTCGCCTCGCCGTCGTTCGACGCGTCGATGCTGGAATTCCTGCTCGCCATCGGCAAGGGCGGCACCCTGGTGGTCGTCCCGCCGGGCACTTACGGCGGCGAGGAGCTCTCCGAGCTGATTCGCGCCGAGCGCGCCACCCACGCGTTCATCACCCCGGCCGCGCTGTCCACCTTCGGACCGGCGGGCCTGGACTCGCTGCGCGTGCTGGTCGCCGGTGGTGAAGCCGTTCCGGCCGACCTGGTCGAGAAGTGGGCGGTTCCGTTGGCGGACGGCACCATTCGTGCCTTCCACAACGGCTACGGCCCGACCGAGACCACCATCATGACCAACATCAGCGACGCGCTGGTGCCGGGCGATCTGGTCACCATCGGTGGCCCCATCCGGGGCATGCAGTCGCTGATCCTGGACAACCGCCTGCGGCCCGTTCCGGTGGGCGTCGCGGGTGAGCTGTACCTGTCGGGCATCCAGCTGGCGCGCGGCTACCACGCGCGGCCGGGCCTGAGCGCCGAGCGGTTCGTCGCCAACCCGTACGTGGACGGCGCGCGCATGTACCGCACCGGTGACGTGGTGCGCTGGACCGCGGACGGCCTGGTCGAATACGTGGGCCGCTCCGACTTCCAGGTCAAGGTGCGCGGCTTCCGCATCGAACTGGGCGAGATCGACGCCGCGCTGGCCTCGCACGAGAGCGTGGACTTCGCGGTCACCGTCGGCCACAAGAACGCCGCGGGCGCGACCGCGCTGGTGTCGTACGTGGTTGCCACGCCGGGCCATTCGATCGATGTGGCGGCCGTGACCGCGCACGTCGAGGGCCGCCTGCCCGCGTACATGGTGCCGTCCTCGGTCATGGTCATCGACCGGGTGCCGCTGACGCCGGTCGGCAAGCTGGACCGCCGCGCCCTGCCCGAGCCGGTCTTCGCCACCGAGGTGGTCTTCCGGGCCGCGCGCAATGCGCTCGAGCAGACCATCGCCGAGGTGTTCGCCGAGGTGCTGGGCCTGGAGCGGGTCGGCATCGACGACTCGTTCTTCGCGCTGGGCGGTGACTCCATCGTCTCCATCCAGCTGGTGTCGCGGGCCAAGGCGCGTGGCGTGGTGTTCTCGCCGCGCGACGTGTTCGAGCAGCGCACCGTGTCGGGCCTGGCCGCGATCGCGGAAACCGCTGACGCCCAGGGTGATTCGGCCCCGCAGCTGACCGAGCTGCCGGGCGGCGGCGTGGGTGTCATGCCGCTGACGCCGGTGGTCCGGTTCATGGCGGGACGGCCGGGCGAATTCGGCCGGTTCAACCAGACCATGGCGCTGGAACTGCCGATCGGCATCGATCGCGCGGGCATCGCCGCCACCGTCGGCGCGGTCATCGACCGCCACGACATGCTGCGGGCGCGCCTGCGCCGGGTGCCGGACGCGGACTGGATCGTCGAAACCGGCGCTCCCGGGACCGTGGACGCCGATGCGCTGATCGACCGCACCGAGTTCGACGCGAGCGCGACCGACGAGCAGCTGCTCGAGATCGCCACCGCCGCACTGGATGCCACGCTCGACAAGCTGGATCCGGCCGCGGGCGTGGTCATCCGGTTCGTGTGGCTGGAACCGTCGGACAACTCTCGTGCCGGACGCCTTGTCGTCGCCGCCCACCACCTCGTGGTCGACGGCGTCACCTGGCGAATCCTGGTGCCGGACTTCGTGACCGCGTGGGGCCAGCTGTCCGCCGGACAGACCCCCGAGCTGGTCGCGCCCGCCACCTCCATGCGCACCTGGGCGCACGCCCTCGAGCGTGAGGCCGCCACCGAGGACCGGGTCGCCGAGCTCGACTTCTGGCGTGGTGTCGTCGAGGGCCCGGATCCGCTGCTCACCGAGCGCGCCATGGATCCGGCCGTGGATGTCACCGCCACCGTCGTCAAGCATCGCGTCGAGCTGTCGGCCGAGGCCACCAAGGCCCTGCTGACCACCGTGCCCGCGCTGTTCCACGGCGGCGTCAACGACGGTCTGCTGACCGCACTCGCGTTGGCGGTGGCCAAGTTCCGCGCCGCCAAGGGACTGGGGGAGAAGTCTGCCCTCATCCGCCTGGAAGGCCACGGTCGTGAGGAAGAGGTCGTGCCGGGCGCCGACCTGTCGCGCACGGTCGGCTGGTTCACCGCCATCTTCCCGGTGCGCTTCGACCTGACCGGTCTCGACGTGGACGCCGCCCTCACCGGCGGGCCCGCCATGGGCCGGGCCATCAAGGCCGTCAAGGAACAGCTGCTCTCGGTGCCGGACAAGGGCATCGGCTACGGGCTGCTGCGCTACATGAACTCCGACACCGCCTCGCAGTTGCCCAAGCAGACGCCGGGCCAGGTCAGCTTCAACTACCTGGGCCGGGTCGGCGACGGCGATGTGCCCGAGGCGCTGCGCGGCTTCGGGTGGATTCCCGCGCCCGAGCTAGCGGACCTGGCCGGCGCCTACGACGCCGACATGCCCGCCATGGCCCCGATCGATATCAACGCGATCGTGGTCGGCGAGAAGCTCATCACCAATATCGGCTACCCGAGCACGCTGCTCGACGCCGAGGAGATCGCGGAATTCGCCGCGCTGTGGACCAGTGCGCTGGAAGCCGTTGCGCAGCACGCGGAATCGGCGCAGGCGGGCGGGCACACGCCGTCCGACTTCGGCCTGGTCCGCATCACCCAGCGCGATATCGACGGCTGGGAGCAGCAGTACGGGCAGCTGAGCCAGGTGTGGCCGCTGTCCGCGCTGCAGGCCGGTCTGCTGTTCCACGCGCAGCTGGCCGCCACCTCCGTGGACGTGTACACCGCGCAGGCGGTGCTCACCCTCGAGGGCCGCGTCGACGCCGACCGGCTGCGGTCGGCCGCGCAGGCGCTGCTCGAGCGGCACGAGATTCTGCGCACGGCCTACGTGAACGATGCGTCCGGTGTTCCGGTGCAGGTGGTTCTCGACAATGTGAAGGTGGCGTGGACCAACCACGACCTCACCGATGCCGCCGACGTCGAGGCCCGCGCCGCGGAGATCATCGCCGCCGACCGGATGCAGCGCTTCGATCTCACCGAGCCGCCGCTCATCCGCTTCACCCTCGTGCGTACGGGTCCTGCCGCCTACCGCCTCGCCGTGGCCAACCACCACATCCTGCTCGACGGCTGGTCCATGCCGCTGCTCATGCAGGACCTGCTGGTGCTCTACGCCACGCACTCCGACACCGCGGTGCTGCCGCCGGTGCGGTCCTACCGCTACTTCCTGGAATGGGTTGCCGCGCAGGACCGTACGGCGTCGCTCAACGCCTGGCAGCAGTCGCTGCGTGGGGTCTCCGAGCCGACCCTGCTGACCCGCCCGGACCCCGGCCACGAGATCACCGCCCTGTCCGGCGAGTACTTCTTCGACCTGGACGAGGCCGCCACCGCGCGCCTGACCGCCCTGGCCGCCGAGATCGGCGTCACCCCGAACACCGTGCTCCAGGTCGCCTGGGGCATCCTGCTCGGCCGCCTCACCGGCCGCGACGACGTGCTGTTCGGCACCACCGTGTCGGGTCGCCCGGCGCAGCTGTCCGGCGTCGAGTCCATGGTGGGTCTGTTCATCAACACCGTCCCGGTGCGGGTCGCCTTCGATCCGGCCGAGTCGGCGCGCTCGCTGCTCACCCGCACCCAGGGCGAGCAGGCCGACCTGCTCGACCACCACTACGTGGGCCTGGCCGACATCCAGTCGGCCGCGGGCATCGGCGGGCTCTTCGACACCCTGGTGGTGTTCGAGTCGTATCCCGTTGACGCCGAGGGCATCCGGTCTCAGGCCGCCGATATCGACGGTATGGCCGTCACCGGCCTGGACGCCGCCGACGCGACGCACTACCCGCTGACCCTCATCGCCCAGCTCGACACCCGCCTGCGCATCCGCGCGGGTTACCTGCGCGACCTGTTCGACGAGGACACCGTCCACCGCATCGCCGATCGCCTGATCCGCGTGCTGACGGCCATCACCACCGAACCGGCCGCGGCCGTCGGCGATATCGAACTCGTCGACGCCGCCGAGCGCGAGCAGGTCGTGAAGCGTTGGAACGACACCGCTTTCGACGTGGATGCCACACTCGCCGATACCTACGCTCTGTCATCCCGGCATGCTTTTGGCCGGGATCCATTGGACACGGGTGTGGATTCCGGCCAAAAGCACGCCGGAATGACGGGGGATGCCGCTGCGACGCTGGTGGCGCTGTTCGAGGCGCAGGCCGCGCGGACGCCCGACGCGACCGCACTGAGCTTCGAGGGGACAAGTCTGTCCTACGCCGAGTTCGGCGAGCGGGTGCACCGCCTGGCCCGCTGGCTCATCGAGCGCGGCGTCGGCGCGGAATCGTTTGTGGCGCTGGGCATGCGGCGCTCCCTCGATCTGGTCGTGGGCATGTACGCCGTCGCCGCCACCGGCGCCGCGTACGTGCCGCTGGACCCGGACCACCCGGCCGAGCGCACCGAGTACATCCTCGAGACCGCCGACCCGGTGACCGTGCTGACCTCCGGTGAGGATCTCCCGATCAACACCGCGCAGGTGCGCATCGACCTGCTGGACCTGTCGAGCTACTCGGCGGCCCCGCTGACCGATGTGGATCGTCGTGCGCCGCTGCGGGATTCGAATGTCGCGTACGTGATCTTCACCTCCGGTTCGACCGGTCGCCCGAAGGGTGTGGCGGTGCCGCACTCGGCGATCGTGAACCGTCTCGTCTGGATGCAGGCCGAGTACGGTCTGACCGCCGATGACGTTGTGCTGCAGAAGACCCCGGCCACGTTCGACGTGTCGGTGTGGGAGTTCTTCTGGCCGCTGCAGATCGGCGCGAAGCTGGTCGTGGCCAAGCCGGACGGTCACCGCGATCCGGCCTACCTCGCCGATCTCATTGCCCGCGAAGGCGTCACGGTCACCCACTTCGTGCCGTCCATGCTGGCCGTGTTCGTCGCCGAGGAAGCCGCCGCGCGCTGCACCAGCCTGCGCATGGTCTTCGCCTCCGGTGAGGCGCTCTCGCCGAAGCCGTCGCACAAGCTGCGCGAGCTGACCGGCACGGAGCTGCACAACCTGTACGGCCCGACCGAAGCGGCCGTCGACGTCACCTACCACGAGGTCGTCGACGCCGACACCGACTCGGTGCCGATCGGCCGCCCGGTCTTCAACACCCAGGTGTACGTGCTGGATTCGCGACTGCGGCCGGTTCCGGTCGGCGTCGCGGGTGAGCTGTACCTGGCGGGCACGCAGCTGGCCCGCGGCTATGTGGCGCGACCGGATCTGAGCTCGGATCGCTTCGTGGCCAACCCGTTCGCCGACGGCGAGCGCATGTACCGCACCGGTGACCTCGTCACCTGGACCGCGGACGGCGAGCTGGAATACATCGGCCGCACCGACTTCCAGGTGAAGCTGCGCGGTCTGCGCATCGAGCTCGGCGAGATCGAATCCGCGCTCACCGCACTGGATTCCGTCGCGCAGTCGGTGGTCGTGGTTCGCAACGACCCGCACGCCGGTGACCAGCTGGTCGGCTACGTCATCCCCGCGTCGGGCCGGACCGTCGAAGTCGAGGCCGTGCGCGCCGAGATCGGCGAGAGCCTGCCCGCGTACATGGTGCCGTCGATCCTGATGGTGCTGGACGAGTTCCCGCTCAACGCCTCCGGCAAGCTGGACCGCAAGGCGCTGCCCGCGCCGGTGTTCGAGGCCGCGGTGTTCCGCGCCCCCGTCACCGCGGTCGAGCAGATCGTGGCCGGTGTGTTCGCCGAGATCCTTGGACTCGAGCGGGTCGGTCTGGACGACGACTTCTTCGCCCTCGGCGGCAACTCGCTCATCGCCACCCAGGTGGCGGCGCGCCTGTCCGCCGCGCTGGACACCCACCTGGGCGTCCGCGAGATCTTCGAGTCCTCCACCGTGGCCGCGCTGGCCGCCAAGGCCGAAACCCATTCCGGCGCGGGAACTCGCGCGCCGCTGGTCGCCCAGGAACGCCCCGAGCGGCTGCCGCTGTCGCTGGCCCAGCAGCGCATGTGGTTCCTCAACCGGTTCGATCCCGAATCGGCCACCGAGAACATTCCGGCGGCCGTGCGTCTGTCGGGTCTGGTGGATCGCCAGGCCCTGCAGATCGCCGTGGCCGACGTGCTGGCGCGGCACGAGTCGCTGCGCACCCGGTTCCCGGAGATCGACGGCCAGGCGTTCCAGGAGATCGTGCCGACCGGCCAGGTCATTCCGGACCTGACCCCGGTCGAGGTCAGCGAAACCGAACTGCCGCAGGCGCTCTCGGCGCTGGTGCTGCGTGGATTCGACGTCACCGTGGACGTGCCGTTCCGCGCCAGCCTGTTCGAGGTCAGCCCGACCGAGCACGTGCTCGCGCTGGTGGTGCACCACATCTCGGCCGACGGCTTCTCCATGGGCCCGCTGACGCGGGACATCATGACCGCCTACGGCGCGCGCGTCGCCGGCGGCGAGCCCGAGTGGCAGCCGCTGGAGATCCAGTACGCCGACTTCGCGCTGTGGCAGCGCGAAGTGCTCGGCGACGAGAACGATCCGGAATCGGTGATCGCCCAGCAGATCTCGTACTGGCGCGACGCGCTGGCCGGACTACCCGACCAGCTCGACCTGCCCTCGGACCGGCCGCGTCCGGCCGTGGCCTCGGGTCGCGGCGCCACCCACCTGTTCGAGGTGGACGCCGAAACCCACGCCGCCCTGGCCGAACTCGCCCGCACCCGCGGCGCGACGCTGTTCATGGTCATGCACTCGGCGCTGGCTGTGCTGCTCTCGCGCCTGTCGGGTGAGCGGGACATCGCCATCGGCACCGCCATCGCGGGCCGCGGTGAGCGTGCCCTCGACGATCTGATCGGCATGTTCGTCAACACCCTGGTGCTGCGCACCGAGGTGGACGGCGGCCAGGGCTTCACCGAACTCCTGGAAACGGTGCGCGCCACCGACATCCAGGCCTTCGGCCGCGCCGACCTGCCCTTCGAGCGCCTGGTGGAGATCCTCAACCCGGCCCGCTCGCAGGCGCGGCACCCGCTGTTCCAGGTCATGCTGTCGTTCCAGAACACCGGCGTCACCGAACTGGAACTGCCGGGCCTCACCGTCAGCGGTGTCGATCTGCCGCTGGACACCGCCAAGTTCGACCTCCAGCTGGTGCTCACCGAGCAGCAGGGTGCGGCCGATGTGTCCGGCAACAGCCACGGACCCGCGGTGTCCGGCATGACGGCCGAGCTCATCTACGCCACCGACCTGTTCGACGCGGCCACCATGGCGCGCTTCGCCGAGCGATTCAACCTGCTGCTGAAGGCCATTGCCGCGCAGCCGGATCGGGCCGTCGGCGATCTCGGGATGCTGGTCTCCGGCGAGCGCGCACGGGTGCTGCTGGACTGGAACCAGACCACGGTCGACTACGCGCCGACCGACACCCTGGTCGCGCAGTTCGAGGCGCAGGCCGTGGCCACCCCGGACGCGACCGCGGTCACGTTCGAGGGGACGAGTCTGTCCTACGGCGAGTTCGCCGCCCGCGTGAACAAGCTGGCGCGTCGCCTCATCGAGGCGGGCGTCGGACCGGAAGCCCTGGTCGCACTGCACATCCGGCGTTCCATCGACTTCGTGGCCGCCGCCTACGCGGTGGTGACGGCCGGTGGCGCGTACGTGCCGGTGGATCCGGACCAGCCCGCCGAGCGCATCGGCCACGTGCTCGATACGGCGAACCCGGCCTGCGTGCTGACCACCTCGAGCTCCCGCTCCGAGGCCGAGGGCTACTCGATCCTCGAGGTCGACACCGTCGACCTGTCGGAGTACTCGGCCGATCCGATCGTCGATGCCGACCGCCTGGCCCCGCTGTATCCGCAGCATCCCGCGTACGTCATCTTCACCTCGGGTTCCACCGGAAAGCCCAAGGGCGTCAGCGTCTCCCACGCCGCCATCGTCAACCAGGTCGACTGGATGCAGGCGGAGTACCAGCTGACGGCCGACGACATCTACCTGCAGAAGACCCCGAGCACCTTCGACGTGTCGCTGTGGGGCTACTTCATGCCGCTGCGCGTCGGCGCGGAGCTGCTGCTGGCCACCCCGGACGGGCATCGCGATCCCGCGTACCTGACCGAGCTGATCGAGCAGCGCGGCGTCACGGTCACCGACTTCGTGCCGTCGATGCTGAGTGTCTTTGCCGCCCAGGGCGATCCGGAGCGCCTGCGGGCCGCGCTGGCGACCCTGCGCCAGGTGTACGTGATCGGTGAGGCGCTGCCCGCCGAGACCGTGCGCGCCTTCGGCGAGGTCAGTGCCGCCGAGCTGCACAACCTGTACGGCCCGACCGAAGCCGCGGTGTCCATCACCTACCGCGACGTCACCGGTGAGGTCGACCGGATCGTCATGCCGATCGGTCGCCCCGAGTGGAACAGCCGTGTCTACGTGCTGGATTCGCGCCTGCACCCGACTCCGCCGGGTGTGGCGGGCGAGCTGTACCTGGCCGGTGTCCAGCTGGCCCGCGGCTATGTCGCGCGCCCGGACCTCACCTCGGACCGCTTCGTCGCCAACCCGTTCGACGCGCCCGGCGAGCGCATGTACCGCACCGGTGACCTCGTGCGTTGGGACGACAGCGGCGACACCGCCGAGCTGGTGTACCTGGGCCGCACCGACTTCCAGGTGAAGTTCCGCGGCCAGCGCATCGAACTCGGCGAGATCGAGGCCGCGCTCACCGCGCACCCGTCGGTCAGCCAGTCCGTGGTCGTCCTGCACACCGCCGAGCACACCGGCGACATGCTGGCCGCCTACGTGGTGCCCGCCGCCGGTCCGATCGACCAGGAGGCGCTGCGGGCGCACCTGGCCGAGCGACTGCCGTCCTACATGGTCCCGGCCGCGCTGGTGGAGCTGGACGCGTTCCCGCTCAACACCTCCGGCAAGCTCGACCGCAAGGCCCTGCCCGCCCCGACCTTCGAGACGCGGGAATTCCGCGCCCCGGTGTCCTCGGCCGAGCAGACCGTCGCGGCCGTCTTCACCGAGGTCCTCGGCCTCGAGCACCCGGTCGGCCTGG
>NZ_BAFX01000127.1 GCF_000308815.1 Nocardia concava NBRC 100430 | reverse complement strand
GCTGGGCGGCAACTCGCTGGTCGCCACCCGCGCGGTATCGCGCATCAACGAGGCCCTGGACGCCACGGTCACGGTGCGCGAACTGTTCGAGACCGCAACGGTTTCCGGGCTGGCCGCGCGCATCGTGCCGGGCGCGGCCGCCGGTGCGCGACCGCCGCTGGTGGCGGGGGAGCGGCCCGCCCGCGTGCCGCTGTCGCTGGCGCAGCAGCGCATGTGGGTGCTCAATCAGCTGGATCCGGATTCCCCGGCCTACAACATCCCCATGGTCATCCGCCTGACCGGAGCGCTGGACATCCCGGCCCTGGCCCAGGCCGCCGAGGACCTGCTCACCCGCCACGAGGTGCTGCGCACCCGCTATCCCGAATCCGGCCCCGGCGCACCGCCCTACCAGGAGATCCTGTCCGTGGCCGAGGCGCTGCCGGGCGGGCTCGTGGTGGAGCGCGCCCACGACATCGGCGCGCGGGTGCGGGAACTGGTGCTGGCCGGATTCGATGTGGCACAGCAGGTTCCGGTGCGGGTGCGCCTGCTCACCGGCGACGAGCCCGACGACTACCTGCTCATCCTGGTGGCCCACCACATCGCCGCCGACGGCGCCTCCTTCGCGCCGCTGGCCCGGGACCTGGTGACCGCCTACGTGGCCCGCACCGGGGGCGAGACCCCGGGCTGGGCGCCGCTGCCGGTGCAGTACGCCGACTTCGCGCTCTGGCAGCGCGCCGTCATCGGCTCCGACGACGACGAGAACTCGCTGGCCGCAGCGCAATTGGCGTACTGGCGGGAACAGCTGGCCGATCTGCCCGCGCGCGGGCCGCTGGCCCTGGACCGCCCCCGACCGGCTGCGCCGTCCATGGCCGGTGCGCTGGTCGACTACGTGGTGCCCGCCGAGATCCACGCCGAACTCAATCGCATCGCGCGCAGCCACAATGCGTCGCTGTTCATGGTGATGCACGCGGCCCTGGCGGTGCTGCTGGCCCGCATGTCGGGCAATCCGGACGTCATCATCGGCACCGCGGTCGCGGGCCGCGGCGAGCGGGTGTTGGACGGCCTGGTCGGCATGTTCGTCAATACGCTCACCCTGCGCACCGCCGTCGACCCCGCCGCCTCGTTCGACGAGCTGGTGGCCGCCGCCCGCGAAACCGACCTGTCGGCCTTCGCGAATGCCGATGTGCCCTACGAGCGCGTCGTGGAGGCGGTCGCCCCCGCCGGCGGCCGCGCCGAACCGCTGCTGCAGGTGGTGCTGGCACTGCAGAACAACGAGGTGGCCGAACTCGAACTGGCGGGCCTGACCGTCTCCGGGGTGGACGCCGACCTGGCCGCCGCCAAGTTCGATGTGCAGATCGGCGTCGAGCCGCACCCGCCCGCCGCCGACGGCACACCCGGCGACCTCGCCGTCGTGTTCTCCTACGCCACCGAGCTTTTCGACGAGTCCACCATCGAGGCGCTCGGCGCGCGACTGCTGCGCGTCCTGGCCGCGGTGGCCGCCGACCCGCACATGCCGGTGGGCGATATCGACCTGCTGGACGAGGCCGAACGCGCCCGCGCCCAGGCGCTGCCCGCGCCCGCGCAGGTGTCGGTCCAGGCCGCCACCGCGTACGGCACCGCGCTGCCGCAGTCGCTGTCGGCCACGGTCGAGGACGATCCGGACGGCCCGGCCCTGGTCTGGGGCGAGGAGGCGGTGTCCTATCAGGATCTGGACGCCCGCTCCTCGCGGCTGGCCCGCTTCCTCATCGGGCGCGGCTGCGGTCCGGGCACCGGCGTGGCCGTGCGACTGGATCGCGGCATCGATCTGGTGATCGCCACCTGGGCGGTGCTCAAGGCCGGTGCGGCCGTGGTGCCGCTGATCTCGGTGGACCGGCTGCCCCCGGCCGGACTGGACGTGAAGGTCGGCCTCACCACCGGACGCCCGGCCGCGGCGCCCGGTATCGACTGGCTCGCGCTGGACGACTCCGGGGTGGGCGCGGAGATCGCCGCCGAATCCGCCCGACCGGTCACCTACGCGCACCGCACCCGCGCCCTGCGCGGCGACGACATCGCCTTCGCCGCACCCGGCCGCCCCCAGCTCGGCTATGACGCGATGGCGGGGCTGGTGGACCGGATTCGCGCCGGATCGGAACTGACTTTCGAGGCCCGGACCTTCTGGCCGGGTTCGGCGGACCACCCGTTCGCCGTGCTCGAGGTGATCGCCGCCGGCGGTGTCGGGGCGTCAATGGTCCTGGCCGAGCCCGGTTCCGAACTCGCCGAGACACTGACCGAGGAATGGGTCACCCATCTCTTCGCCGAATATCAGGTGTTGAACCGGGTGGATCCCGCCGAACTGGATGATCTCGCGGCCGTCGTGGTGGATCGTCTCCCGGTCCCAACCGCCTGGGACGGGCGTACCATTCTCGTGATCGATCCGGCCGGGGAGGCGTGATGACCTCCGCCTGACGCGCCCGGAGTAGCTCTTCCGCCCGCAGGACTGAATACTCCTTGGGGGAACCCCCGCGTTACCCCGCCTCGGACCGAGGCGAAAGTAACGCGGCCTGCGTGAATCCGATGAAGGTTGTCGGTGCGCGCCGCGGTTGAGCATTAACGGACAGGATGAGGACAAGCTGCATGATTCGGGTGGTCGGGGACCGGAAGAACGAGTTCGTGGCGGTAGTGGCATGACCCGCACGGCTCGCGTACGCCCCACCCGGACCCGCCGCGGACCCCACATCCCGACGCTGCCGCAGCTGCTCGCGTCGGCCGTCGAGGCGAATCCCGGCGGCGCGGCCGTCGTGCTCGCCGACGCGGATGCGACCCTGGCCACTATCGGCTACGCCGAACTCGACGAACGCTCGAACCGGCTGGCCCGGCTGCTCATCGCGCGCGGCATCGGTCCCGAGGATCTGGTCGCGGTCGGCATCCGCCGCTCGGTCGAATCGGTGGTGGCGGTCTGGGCGGTCGCCAAGACCGGCGCCGGCTTCGTCCCCGTCGACCCCAATTACCCGGCCGACCGCGTGCTGCACATGATCACCGACTCTCGGGCCGTGCTCGGCCTGACCGTCTCCGACACCCGGTCCGTGCTGCCGGCCGCGGTGCCCTGGCTGGAACTCGACACCGACGAGATCGCCTCCGCCGCGCAGGGCTATCCCTCCGAACCGGTCACCAATGCCGATCGGGTGCGCCCGCTGCGCGCCGAGCACGCCGCGTACGCCATCTACACCTCCGGATCGACCGGCCTGCCCAAGGGCGTGGTGGTCACCCACACGGGTATCGCCGCGCTGACCGCCGAGATGCGGGAGCGCTTCGGCATCGGCCCCGAGTCGCGGGTGCTGCACGTCGCCACCCCGTCGTTCGACGCCTCGATCATGGAACTGCTGATGGCCGTGGGCGCGGCGGCGACCATGGTCGTCACCGCGCCCGAGGTCTACGGCGGTGACGAACTGGGCCGCCTCATCGCCCGCGAGCGGGTGACGCACGGACTGATCACGCCCTCGGTGCTGGCCTCGCTGGATCCCGACCAGCTCGGCAGCATGGAGGCCATCGTCGGCGGCGGCGAGGCCATTTCGGCCGAACTGGTGCGCCGCTGGACCGGGGACCCGGCCCGGCGCTTCCACAATGCCTACGGTCCGACCGAGGCGACCATCGCGACCAATATCTCCGACCCGCTCGCACCCGAGCGGCCGGTCACCATCGGCGGCGCCATTCGCGGGGCCACCGCGCACGTGCTGGACGAATGGCTGCGACCGGTGCCGGTCGGCGCCCCCGGCGAGCTGTACATCGCCGGTGCGCTGCTGGCTCGCGGCTATCACGCGCGACCCGAGCTGACCGCCGCGCGCTTCGTGGCGAACCCGTTCGAGGACAACGGTTCCCGGCTCTACCGCACCGGCGACCTGGTGCGCGCCAATGCCGCCGGTGAACTGGAGTACTTGGGCCGCAACGACTTCCAGGTCAAGATTCGCGGTCTGCGCATCGAACTGGGCGAGATCGACGCCGTGCTGGCCGGGCCGGACGCGGTCGACTTCGCGGTGACCGTCGGCCACGAGGTGAACGGGCGCGCCACCGCACTGGTGTCCTATGTGCATGCCGCACCGGGCTTCTCGATCGACACCGTCGAGCTGGCGGCGCTGGCCGAGAAGACGCTGCCGGCGCACATGGTGCCCGCCACGATCATCGTGCTGGACCGGATTCCGCTGACCCCCGCCGGCAAGCTGGACCGCCGCGCACTGCCCGAACCCGAGCTCGAGGTCACCGAGTTCCGCGCGCCCGAGACGCCGACGCAGCAGGCGGTGGCCGAGGTCATCGCCGAGGTGCTGCGGCTGGACCGGGTCGGCCTCGACGACGACTTCTTCACGCTCGGCGTGGATTCCATCACCGCCATCCAGATCGTTTCGCGTGCGCGTGCGCGCGGCCTGGGCTTCAAACCCAAGGAGATGTTCGCCGCCCGCACCGTGGCCGCGCTGGCCGAGCTCGCCGAGCCGATCGAGAACGCCTCGACCACAGAGGAACTCGCGACCGGACCGCTGGTCGAGCTCTCCGCCGCCGACGCGGCGCGGCTGCGCGAGCAGTACCCGACCATGTCCGAGGTGTGGCCGCTGACGCCGCTGCAGTCGGGCATGCTGTTCCACGCCCGGCTGGCCGAGTCCTCGGTCGACGCCTACATGGTGCAGTTCGCGCTGGACCTGGCCGGTGAGATCGACGTGGCGCGTGTGCAGGCCGCCGCGCGGGCCATGCTGGACCGGCACGTGAACCTGCGGGCCGTCTTCGCCGAGGACAGCGCCGGGAATCCGCTGCAGGTGATCCTCGACGAGGTCGAATTGCCTTGGCAGTACCTCGATCTCAGTGATCGGGTGCCCGCCGAGGCGGTCGCCGAGACCGATCGCCTGATGGCCTTCGACGTGGCGCGGCACTTCGACATGAGCGCCGGGCCGCTGCTGCGCATGACCCTGTACCGGACCGCCGCGGACCGCTACCGCTTCAGCGTCACCAGCCATCACATCCTGATCGACGGCTGGTCCATGCCGCTGCTCATCCAGGACATGCTGCTGCTGTACGCGGCCGAGGGCGACGCGTCCCGGATCCCGGCCGTGCGCCCCTACCGCGACTACCTGGCCTGGCTGGCCGCCCGCGATCACCAGGCGGCGCGCGAGGCGTGGCGCGAGACCCTCGCGGGATTCACCGAGCCGACCCCGTTGGCCGCGGTCGACCCGTCGCGCGAAATCACCTCCGGCATCGGCGAAGTCGTCTTCGCGCTGTCCGAGGACGACACCGCCGCGCTGACCGAGGTCGCGCACGCCGCGGGCGTCACGCTCAATACCGTGGTGCAGGCCGCGTGGGGTCTGCTCATCGGCCGCAGCACCGACCGCGACGATGTCGTGTTCGGCGCCACCGTGTCCGGTCGTCCGCCGCAGCTGGCGGGCATCGAGACCATGATCGGCCTGTTCCTCAACGCCATTCCGGTGCGGGTGCGGCTGAGCGCGGGCGACACCGTCGCCGAGGTGCTGCGGAAGCTGCAGGACGAGCAGGCCGCCCTGCTCGACCACCACTACGTCGGGCTGGGCGAGATCCAGGAGATCGCCGGGGTCGACGGGCTTTTCGACTCCATCGTGGTCTTCGCGTCGTTCCCGGTGGACGAGCAGTCCCTCGACGACGCCGCCGCGCCCATCGACGGCGCGGGCATTCTCGGCGCGCACGCGGTGAACGGCACCCACTACCCGCTGACGGTCATGGTGCAGCCGCGCGGCCGGGGCCTGTCCTTCGGCGTGAAGTACCTGCGCGACCTGTTCACCGAGGACGCGGCACAGGCCATCGCGCAACGGCTTTCGGTGCTGCTGGGCCGCATCGCCGCCGACCCGAGTGCCCGGGTGAGCGCGGTGGACGCGCTGCTCGACGACGAGCGCCGCGAGCTGGCGACGATCAACGCCACCGAAGTGCCCGAGCTGCTGGACGATTCGACCCTGCTGACGCTGTTCGACGCCCAGGTGGCGCGCGACCCCGACGCCCCGGCGGTCATGTTCGGCCGCACCACCCTGACCTACGCCCAGCTCGACGCCCGCTCCCGCCGCCTCGCCCAGGAACTCACCCTGCGCGGTGTCGGCCCGGAATCCCGGGTGGCCGTGGCCATGCGCCGCGGCATCGACCTGGTGGTGGCCATCTACGCCGTGTTGCGCTCCGGCGGCGCGTACGTGCCGGTGGATCCGGACCATCCGGCCGAGCGCAACGAGTACGTGCTGGCCGGTTCCGCGCCGGTGTGCGTGCTCACCCGCGCCGCCGACGACTTCGAAACCGCCTCCGGCGTACCGCTGTTCTTCGTCGACGCGCTCGCGGGCGCGGACCCGCTGGTCGAGGTCGTGCCCACCGAGGTGCGGCCCGACAATGCCGCCTACGTCATCTACACCTCCGGCTCCACCGGCCGCCCCAAGGGCGTGGTCATCACGCACCGGCAGATGGCCAACCAGTTCCGCTGGGCCCAGCGCACCTACCCGCACCGGCCCGGCGACGTGGTGCTGCACAAGACGCCCATCACCTTCGACATCTCCACCTGGGAGCTGTTCTGGCCGTTGCAGACCGGCGCGGCCGTGGTCATCGCGGAACCGGACGGGCACCGGGATCCGGCCTACATCGCGAGCCTGATCGACGAATACGCGGTCACCTCGGTGCATTTCGTGCCGTCCATGCTCGACGCCTACCTCGACGGGGCAGCTCGACGGCATCCGTCGCTGCGCTGGGTATTCGCCGCCGGTGAAGCGCTGTCGGCCGAGAGCGCGACGAAATTCGCTGCCGCCCTGCCGGATACGGACCTGCTCAACTGGTACGGCCCGGCCGAGGCCACCGTGGTCACGGCCCATCCGGCCGAACGCACCCACGGCGTCGCTGTGCCGATCGGCAGCCCGGTCGCCAATACCCGTGTCCTGGTGCTGGATCGGCAGCTGCGGCCGGTGCCGGTCGGTGCGGCCGGTGAACTCTATGTCGCCGGTGTGCAGTTGGCGCGCGGCTACCTCGGTGCGCCCGCGCTGACCGCCGAACGCTTCGTCGCCCACGCGAACGGGCAGCGGCTGTACCGCACCGGTGACGTGGTGCGCTGGGTTGCCGACGGCGACAACCACGCGCTGGAATACCTGGGCCGCAGCGACTTCCAGGTGAAGCTGCGCGGCCAGCGCATCGAACTCGGCGAGATCGAGACCGTGCTGCTGGCACATCCGGACGTGCACCGCGCCGCGGTGAGCCTGGTGCGCGCCGAGACCGGCGACCGCCTCGTCGCCTACGTGGTGCTCGAGGCCGACGCGCAGGTCACCGATGCCGAACTGCTCGCGCACACCCGCGAATCGGTGCCGTCCTACATGGTGCCCTCGGCCGTGGTGCGGCTGGAAGCCATGCCGCTCAACGCCTCCGGCAAGCTGGATCGCAAGGCGCTGCCGGTGCCGGAGTTCCAGGCCCGCGAGTACCGCGAGCCCGCCACCGCCGCCGAGCGGACCGTGGCCGAGGTCTTCGCGGCCGTGCTGCACCTCGAGCGTGTGGGCGCCGATGACGACTTCTTCGAACTGGGCGGCAACTCCCTCAATGCCACCCAGGTGGTCGCCCGCCTGGGCGCGGCCCTGGGGGCGCGGGTGCCGGTCCGGGTGCTCTTCGAGCAGCCCACCGTCGCCGAGCTGGCGAAATCCCTGGGCGCCCTGGCCGATTCGGGTGTCGCCCCGCTGCGGCCCATGCAGCGGCCCGAGCTGATCCCGCTGTCCTACGCCCAGCAGCGCATGTGGTTCCTCAACCGCCTGGACACCGACGCCGCCACCTACAACCTGCCCATCGCGCTGCGCGTCACCGGCCCGCTGGACGTGCCCGCGCTGCGCGCCGCCGTGGCCGACCTGGTGACCCGGCACGAGGTGCTGCGCACCTACTATCCCGAGCACGGCGGTGTCGGCCACCAGGTGGTGCTGCCGGTCGACGCGCCCGGCGCGCTGCCGTCGCTGCCGGTGGTCGAGGTCACCGAATCCGATGTGGCGCAGGTGGTCTCCGAGATCGCCTTCGCGCCCTTCGACGTGACCGCCGCCCCGCCGCTGCGCCTGCGGCTGCTGCGCCTGAGCGAACAGGACCATGTCCTGGTCTGCGTGGTCCACCACATCGCGGGCGACGGCTTCTCCGGCGGACCGCTCACCCGCGATCTCATGACCGCCTACTTCGGTCGCATGCGGGGCGAGGAGCCGCAGTGGTCGCCGCTGCCGGTGCAGTACGTCGACTACGCGCTGTGGCAGCGCGAAACCCTCGGCGACGAACACGATCCCGGCTCGCTGCTGGCCGCCCAGTTCGACTACTGGCGCGGGGCCCTGGCCGGGCTGCCGGATCAGCTGGAGCTGCCCACCGACCGGCCTCGCCCGGTGGTGGCCTCCGGACGCGGCTCGGTGCACGCCTTCGATATCGACCCGCACGTGCACGCCGCCCTGATCCGGGTTGCGCAGCAGCACAATACGACCCTGTTCATGGTCATGCACGCGGCCTTCGCGGTGCTGCTGGCCCGGGTGTCCGGCACCCGCGACATCGCCATCGGCGCGCCCGTCGCGGGCCGCGGCGAGGCCGACCTCGACGGGCTCATCGGCATGTTCGTCAACACCTTGGTGCTGCGCGCCGAGGTCGACCCGAACGCCAGCTTCGCCGAACTGCTCGCCGCCGTGCGCCGGACCGACCTGACCGCCTTCGAGCACGCCGACGCGCCGTTCGAACGCATCGTGGAACTGCTGGACCCGCCGCGCTCGCAGGCCCGGCACCCGCTGTTCCAGGTGTCGCTGACCCTGCAGAACATGACCCCGGCGGTGTTCGAACTGCCCGGTGTCACCGTCTCCGACGTCGACCTCACGGTGCCGGTGGCCAAGTTCGACCTGGACCTCACCCTGGTCGAGCGCACCACCTCCGACGGTGTGGCACAGGGCATTTCGGCGGCCTTCACCTACGCCACCGACCTGTTCGTGCCCGAGACCATGGACCGGCTGGCCGAGCGCCTGCGCCGCACCCTGGTCGCGGTGGCCACCCATCCCGAGCGCTCGGTCGGCGACTTCGACCTGCTGGCCGTGGACGAGCGCCAGCGGGTGCTGTCGGATTGGAACGCCACCACCGTCGACATCGCCGCGGGACTCCCGCGCGCCGCGACCACCAGCCTGGTGTCGCTGTTCGAGACCCAGGCGCTGCGCACGCCCGACGCGGTCGCGCTGGTCAGCGGCGGCGAGCGGCTCAGCTACGCCGAGTTCGCCGCCCGCGTGCACCGGCTGGCTCGCCGCCTCATCGCGGCCGGAGTCGGGCCGGAATCGCTGGTGGCCCTGCACATCCGGCGTTCGCTGGACTTCGTCACCGCCACCTACGCGGTGCTCGTGGCCGGTGGCGCGTACGTGCCGCTGGATCCGGATCAGCCCGCCGAGCGCATCGCCCACGTGCTCGACACCGCGAACCCGGTCTGCGTGCTCACCACCTCGCGCGACAGCTTCGACGCCGGCGACCACGCCGTGGTCGAGGTCGACACCGCCATCCTCGCGGGCTATCCGGACCATCCGGTCAGCGACGTGGAACGCCGCGCGCCGCTGCGCCCGCGGAACACCGCCTATGTCATCTTCACCTCCGGTTCGACCGGCCGCCCCAAGGGCGTGGCGGTGTCGCACGAGGCGGCGGTGAACCAGATCCGCTGGATCACCGACGAATACGGGATCGACGGCGACGACGTGGTGCTCTTCAAGACGCCCGCCACCTTCGACGTGTCGGTGTGGGAACTGTTCGGGCCGCTGGCGACCGGCGGCCGCATGGTCGTCGCCACCCCGGACGGACACCGCGATCCGCTGTACCTGGCCGACGTCATCGCGGCCCACAATGTCACCCTCACCTCGTTCGTGCCGTCCATGCTGCGGGTCTTCGCGGGCAGTGCTGACCCGAGCCGGCTCGAGTCGCTGCGGGCGCTGCTGGTGGCCGGTGAGGCCCTCACCTCCGACACCGTCGACGCCTTCCGGGCCGTCAGCCCGGCCGAGCTGCACAACCTCTACGGCCCCACGGAATTCACCGTGCACGCCACCTACGCACCCGTCGCCGACGAGGTGTCCGGTGCGGTGCCGATCGGCGGCCCGGTGTGGAATGCCCGTGCCTACGTGCTGGATTCGCGCCTGCACCCCGTCGCCCCCGGTCTGGTGGGTGAGCTGTACCTGGCGGGCGCGCAGCTGGCGCGGGGTTATGTCGGACGCCCCGACCTGACCGCGGATCGCTTCGTGGCCAACCCCTTCCGCCGCGGCGAGCGCATGTACCGCACCGGCGACCTGGTGAAGTGGAATGCCGACGGTCAGCTGGTCTACCTGGGCCGCAGCGACTTCCAGGTGAAGCTGCGCGGTCTGCGCATCGAGCTCGGCGAGATCGAGGCCGCGCTCACCTCGCACGAATCGGTGGATCAGGCCGTGGTGGTGCTGCATTCGGCCGAGCACACCGGTGACATGCTGGCCGCCTACGTGGTGGCCGCGGTCGGTGCCACGATCGATCGGGGCGCGCTCGACGCGCACCTGGCCGCGCGACTGCCGTCCTACATGGTGCCCGCCGCGCTCGTGGTGCTGGACGTCATGCCGGTCAACGCCAACGGCAAGCTGGACCGGAAGGCGCTGCCCGCACCGGAATTCGCGGCGCGCGATTTCCGGGCCCCGGTGACCCCGGTCGAGCAGATCGTGGCGGCCGTCTTCACCGAGATGCTCGGCCTCGGCCACCCGGTCGGCCTGGACGACGACTTCTTCGCCCTGGGCGGCAACTCGCTGGTCGCCACCCAGGTGGTCGCCCGGCTCGGCGCGGCCCTCGACAGCCGCGTCCCGGTGCGGCTGCTGTTCGACGCCCCGACGGTGGCGGCGCTGGCCGCCGCCCTGGAGTCGGCCACCGGCACCGGCCGCTTCCGCGCCCTGGTGGCCGGGCCCCGCCCGGAACGGATTCCGCTGTCCTCGGCGCAGCAGCGCATGTGGTTCCTCAACCGCTTCGACACCGAATCCGCGGCCTACAACATTCCGGCGGCGGTGCGGCTCTCGGGCGCGCTGGACATCGACGCCCTGCGTGCCGCGGTATCGGATGTCGTTGCCCGCCACGAGATCCTGCGCACCATCTACCCCGAGACCGACGGCGGCCCGGTGCAGGTGGTGCTGTCGGCCGCCGACGCCGCACCCGAGCTGGAGCTGCGCCGGGTCACCTCGGAGCAGGTCACGGGCGAGGTGCTGGCGGTGGCCTCGCACCTGTTCGACGTCACCACCGAGGTGCCGCTGCGCATCGCCCTGTTCGAGATCACCGACGCCCCCGGCGAATACGTGCTGGCGCTGGTCATCCACCACATCTCCGGCGACGGCTCCTCGGTCACGCCGCTGACCCGCGACCTCATGGTGGCCTACGCCGCCCGGTCCACGGGCGTCGAGCCGGCCTGGCAGCCGCTGCCCGTGCAGTACGCCGACTACGCCATCTGGCAGCGCGAACTGCTCGGCGACGAGAACGATCCGGAATCGCTGGCCGCCAAGCAGATCGGCTACTGGAAGCAGGCGCTGGCCGGACTGCCCGATCAGCTCGACCTACCGTCGGATCGGCCGCGCCCGGCCGTGCAGTCCTTCCAGGGCGGCCGCGTCGATATCGAGCTGCCCGCCGAAACCCACCGCGCGCTGGCGGAATTGGCGCGCCGGGAGGGCGCGACGCTGTTCATGGTCGTGCACACCGCGCTGGCGGTGCTGCTGGCCCGGCTCTCGGGCACCGACGACATCGCCATCGGCACCCCGATCGCGGGCCGCGGCGAGGCGGCCA
>NZ_BAFX01000128.1 GCF_000308815.1 Nocardia concava NBRC 100430 | reverse complement strand
ACGACGACTTCTTCGAGCTCGGCGGCAACTCGCTGATCGCCACCCAGGTGACCGCCCGCCTCGGCGCGGCCCTGGACACCCAGCTCGCGGTGCGCGACCTGTTCGAGGCCTCCACGGTGGCGGCGTTGGCCACCCGGGTGGAGCGCAATGCCGGTTCCGGTGCGCGCCCGCGCCTGGTCGCCGCCGAACGGCCCGCGCACGTGCCGCTGTCCCCGGCGCAGCAGCGCTACTGGTTCCTCAACCAGTTCGACACCAGCATCTCCGCGGTCGACAACATTCCGCTGGCGGTCCGCTTCACCGGCGCACTGGACCTGTACGCCATGAAGCAGGCCATCGGCGACGTCATCGCCCGCCACGAGATCATGCGCACGGTCTACCCGCGGTCGGCCGAGGGGCCGCACCAGGTGATCCTGCCCGCGTCGCAGACCGATCTGACGCTGGTGCCGGAGGAGGTGACCGAGGCCGAATTGCTGGGCAAGGTCATCGAATTCGCCATGACCACCTTCGACGTCACCGTCGAGGTGCCGCTGGCCGTCAAGATGTTCCGCATCTCCGACAGCGACACCACTCAGCATGTGCTGGCCTTCACCGTCCACCACGTCTCCGCCGACGGCTCCTCCATGGGTCCGATGGCGCGCGACATCATGGCCGCCTACGTGGCCCGGGTGAACGGCGATGTGCCGCAGTGGGCTCCGCTGCCGGTGCAGTACGCCGACTACGCGCTGTGGCAGCGCGAGGTGCTCGGCTCGGAGGACGATCCGGAGTCGTTGGCCGCCAAGCAGGTCGCGTACTGGAAGCGCGCCCTGGCGGGCCTGCCCGACCAGTTGGAGCTGCCCACCGACCGGCCGGCGCCCCCGGCTCAGTCCTTCCACGGCAAGGCGCTGCGCTTCAATATCGACGCCGAACGCCACGGCAGGCTGCACGAACTGGCGCGCGCCAACAACGCCTCGCTGTTCATGGTCGTGCACGCCGCGCTGGCGGTGCTGCTGGCGCGGCTCTCGGGCACCGACGACATCGCGGTCGGCACCCCGATCGCGGGCCGCGGTGAGCGCGAAC
>NZ_BAFX01000129.1 GCF_000308815.1 Nocardia concava NBRC 100430 | reverse complement strand
CTTGTACGGGAGTCGTTGCGGCGCAGGCCCGGCCGATATGCACTGGAGGCGGCGATCGCGGCTGTGCATGCCGAGGCCCCCACTTATGCCGATACCGATTGGGACGAGATCGTCGGGCTGTACGGCGTGCTCGTGCAGCTGTGGCCCTCACCGGTGGTGGCGCTCAATCGGGCGGTGGCTATCGGTTTCGCCCGAGGCGCCCAGGCCGGGCTGGCCGCGCTCGACGAGTTGGCCGCCGAACCGCAGCTGGCCGGATACGGATATCTCGCCGCCGCGCGTGGGCATTTCCTGGCCGAGCTCGGCCGCACGGGCGAGGCGCGGACGGCATACGAGGAGGCCATGCTGCTCACTGGGAATACGGCGGAGCGGCACTTCCTCGAGCACCGCCTCGCCGAATTGAGTTAGGGCACCACGCAACTACCGCACGAATTCGTAGGTGTGGAACACCAGGCCGTCACCCAGCTTTCGGGTATCGGTCAGGTGCAGCGCCTGCTGGTCGCCGGCCTCGTCGAAGAGTCGCACACCGATTCCCACCACGGCCGGAAAAACCACCAGCCGCAGTTCGTCGGCCAGCTTCTGTTCCACCAGTGTGCGCATCAGCCGATAGCTGCCGTAGACCAGGATCTCGCCGTCCACCTGCTGCTTCAGCTCCGAAATCTCTTTGACCGCATCACCATTGAGGACCGTGGTGTTGCTCCACCGGGGATCGTCGAGCGTCGAGGACACGACGTACTTGGGGATGCTGTTCATCCGTTCCGCCCACTCCGGGCTCACGCGGACGTCGAATTCCGGCATCCGGGACTCGAACCACTCGCTGCTGCGCCTGCCCAGCAGGAGCGCCTCGGCGGCAAGCGTTTCCGCCGTCTCGCGGGCGACCCAGGCTTCGAGGTCCTTGCCGCCCGCGAACTTGTGGAACCAGCCGCCGCCTTCGAAGCCCTCCGCGCCGTCCGGGTCCTGGACCACTCCATCGAGTGTGGCGTTCGCGCTGATGACGATCTTTCCCATTGCTGTACTCCTTGATCGGTGCTGTCGGCTTGCACTGGTGTAGGCGCCGGAGAATCGGAAAAGGAGGCGCTGCGCGACCGACCCGTTCGCGCCTCGGCCGACGTCCATAAAGGATGGTTCCGCACACAGGGAATGAGGTTGCGAGAGTGGAGTTGGCGCGAACGGACCTGCTGTCGAGGGCGCGGGCGGGCGACGGCGAGGCCTTCCGGGCGTTGACCGAACCGCACCGCCGCGAGCTACAGGTGCACTGCTATCGCATGCTCGGATCGTTCCAGGATGCCGAGGACGCGCTCCAGGACACGATGCTCGCCGCGTGGCGGGGCCTCGACCGATTCGACGGGCGCGCCTCGGTGCGCACCTGGCTGTACCGCATCGCGACCAACCGCTGCTTCGACGCCCTGCGCGCCGCGCGTCGGCGTCCCGCGCGGCAGTGGGATGTTCCAGGCATCGAATTTCCCGAACCCACCGGAATCGGCGAAATCCATTGGCTAGAGCCGTATCCCGACGCCCTGCTGGACGGCGCGATCAGTGTGCCGCTCGGTCCGGAGGCACGCTACGAGCAAACCGAGTCCATTTCTCTGGCCTTCGTGACCGCGTTGCAGATCCTGCCGCCTCGTCAGCTCGCCGTCCTCATCCTGCGCGATGTTCTCGGATTCCATGCCGACGAAGTGGCCGAGATGCTGGACACGACGGTCGAATCGGTCAAGAGCGCACTCAAACGCGCGCGGGCAGGAATCCAGAGCCGACTGCCGGTGACCACCGAGGCGCAGTCACCGGTCGACTCGGCTGAGGACGCGATCGTCGCGAAGTTCGTCAGCGCTTACGCATCCGCCGATATCGACGCGCTGGTGGCGCTGTTGACCGACGACGTCTTCATGTCCATGCCGCCGCTGCCGCTGGAATACCGCGGCCGCGACAGCGTGACCCGCTTCTTCGCCTTCATCTTCGGCTCGGCCCAGCGATTCGACCTGGTGCCGACCCGAGCCAACGGTCAACCGGCCTTCGGCGTCTACCGGCACCCCTCCATCGGCATCGACGGATCCGGCCTGTTCGTCCTCACTCTCGCGGGCGACCGCATCGCCGCCATGACCCGTTTCGAAGCCACCGTCCTGCCCGCATTCGGCCTGCCGCAATCCCTTCCGACCACGCCATAGGCGGTCCGTATAGTCGACGCGTGGTCAGAAAATCCGCCGCTACCGCCGACACCCCGGCCTTGGAATCCAAGGCCGCGCGCACCCGCGCCCGCATCCTCGACGCGGCCGCATACGTGTTGAGCCGCAAGGGTTATGGCGACACCCGCCTGTCGGAGGTGGCCGAGCGGGCCGGTCTGCAGACCCCGGCGATCTACTACCACTTCCCCTCCCGCGAGGACCTCATCGAGGAGGTCATGTGGGCGGGTGTCGCCAGCATGCGCGAACACGTCACCGCCGTCCTGGCCGCCCTCCCACCCGACACCTCCCCCCTGGACCGCATAGCCGCCGCCACCGAGGCCCACCTCCGCCACGTCCTCGAGATCTCCGACTACGCCACCGCCGCCATCCGCAATGCCGGCCAGGTCCCCGACCGCATCCGAGCCCGCCAGCAAGAGGAGGAAACCACCTACGGCGACCTCTGGCGCACCCTCCTCTCCGACGCCGCCGCCCAGGACCTCCTCCGCCCCGAACTCGACCCCCGAGCCGCCCGCATGCTCGTCCTCGGCGCCCTCAACTGGGCCGCCGAATGGTGGCACCCCCAAGGCGGCTCCCTCGACACCGTCGTCCGCACCGCCCAATCCATGATCCGCCACGGCCTCTCCCCGGAAGCCGACACGGATCCCCGCTGATCAGCCCGCCGCGTTCTCGAAGACACCATCGGTGAGCACCGGAACCACTGTGCTGGAGTCGACTTCGATCGCGATGGCCACATCGTCCTCGAACCCGATGGACGCCAGCTCCCGGCCGGAGGCGGAATCCCGAATCAGCGCAGGCACATCCGCGGTCCCGGCATAGGAACCCCGCGCAATCGACGCCTCCGGCGACAACGGCCTGCCGCCGTGGGCTGCCACCGCGTCGATGACCGCCCCGGCACCGACCAAATCCTCGATCGCCGGTCGCAGCACATCCTGGCCCGGCCAATGTTCCCCGGCCGCAATCACTCCCACCGGTCGCTCCGGAGTTCCCCACCCCTGCTCCACAATCCACCGCCCAACCGCCGACGCATTTCGCAAACCCGCCGCGATCACCGGAATCCCCTTCACCGCGGCCGAGATCGCCGACCCGTTCGGCGACGGCAGCACCAATCGCTCCGGAGCAGGTGCCCGCCGCAACGCCGCCGGCGACAACGACCAGGGCTGCTCCTCCGACACCGCCTTACGCCCGACCGCCAGCCGCGCATTCCGCGCGGCCGCGAATTCCGCTGCGCCGCCGTCCCTCCACGGATACGGAAGTACCCGTGTCCCCGCCTCCACCGCAACCGACACCGAGGTGGTGAACGACAGCACGTCAACCACCACGACAGCAGCACACTCCGCCCCGAGAGCCCGCGCCCCGGCCAGTCCCCACTCGAACCGCACCCCGTACCCACCCTGCCGAGCCCACGCAGGAATCTCCACCACCCCAACCCCTTCAGTCCGCACCCCCAAACCCTCCCATCAAGATCAGGGAGCTGTCACTGCTAGGAATCGGACAGATTCTTACAGTCACAGCTCCCTGATCTTGGTCTGAGCTACCGCCCCCGGCCGCGGGGGCCGAGTTGGTCGCGGAATTGGCCGGGGGTGAGGCCGGTTTCCTCGCGGAAAGCTCGGTAGAAGTGGCGGTCGGTGGAGAAGCCGGCCGCTGCGGCTACCGCGGCGAGGGAGCGGGTGGGGTCGGCTCGGATGAGGCGGCGGGCGTGGGCGATGCGGGTACGGCGGACGATGCCGCCGGGTTCGCCGAAGCCCTCGCAGACTCGGTAGAGGGTGCGGCGGGAGATGAGGCAGGCGTGGGCGATTTCGTCGACCGTGAGGTCCGGGTTGGTGAAGTTCTTGCGGATGTAGGCCAGGACCTGTTGCCGGGTGTAGAGGGAATCGGAGGGGGCGGGAGAGGTTTCGCCGGTGGCCAGCAGCAGGGCCGAGGCCATCATGCCCGCGGCGTCGCTGCCGAAGACGGTGACGGCCTGGGTGATGTCGTCGGGCGGGAGTTCGGCGAGGTTGCGGAAGAAGCTGGCGACCACGCCGAGGGCGCCCGTGGCGGGGACGGCCTTGGCGATGGGGAGTTGCTCACGGGTGAGGCCGGAATGTTCGAGGACCAGTTGCAGCGGGGCGCGCACCATGGTCGACAGCGTGTCGGTGGTGCGGCTCTCCAAGGGGAGGCTGCTGTCGAAGAACGAGATGGTGCCGGGGGTGCATTCGGCGGTCCGGCCACCCTGCTCGGTCCAATTTGTCCCATCCAGCACGATATTCACCAACAAGAACTCACCCGACGATGCCGCGACCATCTTTTTTGTCCGCAATGCCCGTTGCGCGCTGGCCTGCATGCGTGACACCGCGAATCCGTCGAATTGAGTTGTGGCGACTTGTCCGTGCCAGTGACCGAGGCGCAATGGCTCGATCACCGTCGGGGCGACCGCGTCCGACATCAGGGCTTCCCACTGCTCGAACGCCTGACGTGGCGAAAGGGTCGAGGACGACGAGATCTCGACAGCGCCGAATACGGCTTGCTCCACGCGGGTAATCTTCCCACCACATATCGCTCAGCAACCACGTTTCCAGCGAGATCCGTATTCGGTTCGAGATGTAGCTGACGACCGTGACCTCACGGAACGGGCGAACCGCTCATGAGCAGAGCTGTCAATGTATACAGACGCTCGATTCGAAGCGGCGATCCGAGATCTTTGTAGTGCCACAATGGAGTTCGCACGGAATCCGTCACGGCGCTGTCGAGGGAATCGACAAGAAATATGTGAGCCCGCCGCAATGCGGCGGCCACCGGAAGCTCTCTGGCCGGACTCGTACAGACGATCAGTGCGTGGACAGCACAGGCGGTCTCCTCCGCGGTCGGATGCCACACACCCCAGGAACCATCCGGTCGCTGATTGGCCAGCAACCACGTGATGGCGCTGGAAACCGCGAGCAGGGCATCGGCGGAGAATTCCGATTCGATCGCGCGGGCCAGCGCCATGGCAGCCGCGGCCGTCGGCAGGCAGGGTGAGGCGACCGAGCGGTCGTCCCAATGACCGTCCGGGTCTTGGGTTTCGACCAGGGCGCGAATCGCCGCGATCGCCCGCACACGGGCACGGTCGTCCCTGTCGCTGCGTCGGACGGTGGTCAATGCCTCGAGGACATGAGCCGTGACCACCGGCGTGGTCGGAGCGGGAAACCGCAGTAGCGGGCCGGGATCCACGGCGTCGTCCCACATGTTCAGCACGAAGATCGCGACGGCGGTCGTGTCCGCGTCCGGTGGCAGGCCGGGCGCGAACGAGAGGCCGCCCGCACCGCACGCCGCCCGCAGCGAGGCGCACAACGAGGCGGTGAAACCGGTGGGCAGGGGAAATCCGAGCCGGGCGAAAAGCGCTGCCGCTGTGGCTCGTTCGAAGTTCACGACCGGCGCCAGGACCGGCCAGAGCCCCTGGTGGCGCACACCTTCGCGGTGCAGGTATCGCTCAGCCCCGGCCGATTCCGCGCCCTGCCACCGGAGCGCGGTCGCGGTCAGGACGGGCGAGCAGGACACCGCGCCGCCGTGCACAACGTCCTCGGCGCGCCAGCCGCGGGGCGGTGCCGCGAGCAGCTCGAGCGGAAACTCCCGCCACGCGCCGCGATCGCCGGCTACCGCGCGGGCCCGCAGCCGTACCCACCGTTCGGCATTGGCCCGCTGCGCCATTCGAGCCCGCCGCAGCGCGGTCGCGTAGCGCCCGCCCGAGACGTCGGCGAACGCCGCAACACGTTCCAGTAGAACGGGAATCGTGAGATCGATCGCCTCCAGACCGGGCAGTCGCTCCGGCGCAAAGACTTCCGGATCGGCGAACAGGAACTCATTGCCACGATCGACCGCGGCCCGCGCCCATGCCCAATCGACCGGCGCATCCTCCGCGCCCCCGAGCACGGCGCACACCACGGCCAGCGTCGGCAGCACCCGATACGACACCGGAGCATGCGGGCTCCCCCAGCTGCCGTCCCCGTTCTGCGTGCGCGCCAACGCGTTCCAGCCCAGCCGGGCCAGCGAATCGAGGGATAGCCGGGGAGTTTGCCACAGCCGTTCCACCACACCGGCGGTGGCGTACGCCGACCCGGTGATCATGCCGTCGGCATCCTCGTCGACCACCCTGATCAACTGCCACAACGACATCAGGGCGCGGCTGCGGACCGCGCCGAGGGATTCCTCGCTCATGGTTGCTCGCTGGAGTTTGCGGACGAGTCGGGAACCTCTTCAACATACGCCTGCGGCGGCCGACATCCGACTCCCCCGCGAAAGCCAAAATGCTTGCCGCGCTGCAGATCTTGCGAATCCGCTAATGTTTGCCCGAAATGTCGGTTATCCTCGGGACGGAGGGATACCGCCTCCCGCCGAGTGAACCCGAGTGTTACCAATGAACGAACACGACTTGCGGCACCTCGAGATCGCGCTCCCGTTCCCACCGCAACGGCATTCGATGAGCGATCGAGCACAGGAACGAGTTCAGATCTGGGCAATGCGTTTCGGATTACTCACCGACGAAGAGTCGGCGCGCCGGTTCAATTCGCTGGGCTACGCGCGATTCTCCGCATACTGGTGCCCCACCGCGTCTTTCGCCGACATGCTCCTGGTCGCCGAATGGATCACCGTATTCTTCGTATTCGACGATCTGCAGAATCTGGCGATCACCACCGGCCGGCTCGACGACTACGACCGGCTGCGCCACGCGGCGCTGCAGGTGGTGCACCAGCGCGGAGTTTCCGGGCCGGTGCCACCCGTCATCGCAGCTCTGTCCAATCTGTGCACCCGGACCTTCCCGCGCAATTCCCAAGCGTGGCAACGCCGATTCGAATTGAATCTGGAATTGTGGCTCGTCGGGCACGCCCGCGAGAACGCTTTCCGACAGGCTGGCCGCTCCCCCAGCCCGGACGAATACGCGCGATTACGCCGGGACGCCTCCACGGTATTGCAGACGGTCGATCTGGCGGAAATCATCGAGCACACCGAGATTCCCGACGCCCTGTATTTCGGACCGTCCTATCAGGAGATCATCGCTACCACCGCCGATATCATGTGCTGGACCAATGATCTGCATTCGCTGGCAAATGAGACCGATGAAGAGGACACCATCAATCTGGTGACTACATTGCGTAATCACCGCGGTATGGATCTGGCCCAGGCGGTCGCCGAAGTCCGCCGTTTGATCGAGATCCGGATCGCCGACAATCAGGCCGCCGCGCAATCGATTACGGCCGAAATGGACGCGCTGATGCTGCCGCCGAGAATCCGCAACGCCGTCCGCCGGTGTATTCGCGATTGTCAATCCGCCATGGCCGGAATGGAATTGTGGGATCGCACCGACACCGTGCGCTTCGCCCCGCCGGAGGACCTGCGCGCGGCCCGGAACATCGACTACGGCAACGGCTTCCTGGATCGGGTGTGAGCGATCCCGCGGCGGCCTAACCCGATTCGCGGAGCGTGTAGCCGACGCCACGGACGGTGTGGATGAGCGGGTTCGGCCCGCTGTCGACCTTGCGGCGCAGCTGACTGACGAAGGTCTCCACCACCCGGTCGGCGCGCCCCTCCTCGGCCTGCCACACCCGGTCGAGGATCTGCCGCTTGCTGACCACCTTGCCCGCGTTGAGCATCAGATAGTGCAGCAGTTTGAACTCGGTGGCCGACAGCCAGATCTGCTCGCCCGCCCGGTGCACCTGGTGGGTGTCCACATCGAGTTCCAGGTCCGCGAACCGCAACCGGGTGGGTGTGTCCTCGTCGGCGGGTCGGGTGCGGCGCAGGATGGCCTGCAGCCGCAGCACCACCTCTTCGAGGCTGAACGGCTTGCTCACGTAGTCGTCGCCGCCCGCGCTGAGCCCGGCAATGCGATCCTCGACGGTGTCGCGGGCGGTGAGGAACAGCACCGGCACCTCGCTGCCCTGCGCCCGCAATCGCTTGGCGACCGTGAAGCCGTCCAGATCGGGCAGCATAACGTCGAGCACCATCACGTCCGGCGGCCGCCGGGTGGCCGCCTCCAGCGCTGCGCGCCCATTATCGGCGGAGACCACGTCGAATCCGCTCATGCGCAGGGCGGAACACAGCAGGTCCAAGATGAACGGCTCGTCGTCGACCACCAGCACGGTCGCCGCGTCCGGCGCGATGCGATCGGTCACCCTCGACACCCTAGGCGCATCCGCGACGGTTCCCAGCCATTAGCCATGCCGCCCATCCTGGTGGTGGCAACTACCGCGCAAGCTCGGTGTCAGCTGTGTGCTTCCTGTGAACGCGACGGTCACTGCGGGAAGACGATCCGGAAGACCGTGTCCGATCCCGGCGCTGTGAGCAGTTGGATCCGCGCTCCATGCGCGGTGAGCACCGCCGCGACGATCGCCAGCCCCAGCCCGGATCCGCCCGCACGCGACCGGGATTCGTCGACCCGGTAGAACCGATCGAACACATGCTGGGCCTTCCCCAGCGGAATGCCCGGGCCGTTGTCGCGCACCTCGACGATCACCGCTGGATCGCCGGTGCGCAGTTCCACCCCGGCCGCGGCGACCGCCTCGCCATCCGTGGGCACCGTCCCCGACGCGATCCGCACCTCGATCTCGGTATCGGCGGGCGTGTGCGTCAGACCATTGCCCACCAAGTTCGTCAGCACCTGCCGCAGCCGATGCTCATCACCCACAACCCGCGCCGGACCGTTCGAAACACTCAGCCGCACAACGCGTTCCGGCTGCCGCACCAGAGCGTCCGCGACGACCTCATCCGCAACGGTGGCGAGATCGATCTCCGCGAGATCCAACGGCCGCTGCTCGTCCAGCCGCGCCAGCAGGAGCAGATCATCCACGAGCACCCCCATCCGCACGGCCTCGTCCTCGATCCGCCGCATCATCGTCGCCACCTGTCCTGGATCGGTCCCGCCGCCCATCCGGTACAGCTCGGCATACCCGCGAATCGAGGTCAACGGCGTACGCAGCTCATGCGAGGCGTCCGCCACGAAAAGCCGCATGCGCGACTCGGATTCCCCGAGCTGCCGCATCGTGGAGGACAACCGCTCGAGCATCACATTGAACGCCGTCCCCAACCGCCCGACCTCGGTATGCGTATCGGCATCGGGCACCCGCCGATCCAAATCCCCCGCCGCGATCGCCTCGGCCGTGTGCTCGACCCGCGACAACGGCCGCAACCCGACCCGCACCAACCACGTCGCGACCGCAGCGAGCACCAGCAGCAATCCGGCGCCCGCGATCAACTCGATGGTGCGCAGCTCCCGGGCGGTCGCGTAGTACCCGTCCAGCGGCATGACGATGGCCGCCGTTCCGCCCTGTGGCTGAGCGGTATTCGCGGGCTGCACGACGGTGCGCACCCGCCACCGCGAGTCGCTGCCCACCTCGCCGACCTCGAAGATCCGGCTGCCCCGCGCCGCGACAGACGCGGTGTCCATCGCCGGCAGCTTCAGCGTGGTGTTCCCGACCCCGATCCGCCCGACTTGATTCCCAGCGCTGTCGAAGAAAAGGATCTGGAAGGTCGAGGGCACCCCCGACACCTCATCGGCCGGTTTGGGCGGCGGCGGTGGATGATTCGCCTGCGAGATATCCGCCGCGGACCCGTTCAGCTGCGCGTCGATCCGCGCCAGCTCCGACCGTCCGAGCATGGCGGTACTCAACACCCCGAATGCCGTCAACCCGACCACCGCGATCGCCAGCACCGTCACCAGCAGCCGCGTGCGCAGCGTCCACCGCCGCCACCGCGGCGCGGCCGCGACCTGCGCGGTAACCATGGTGCCCGGTCCGTCACTCACGGACCCACCTAAACACAGCGCACGCCGCTGCGACGGTAGGCGGGCGGCCCCTCTAGATCAGTTGCTTGTGCCGCTTCATCCGGCGGCGCACGTTCGCCATCATGGAGCGGGTGCCCATGGTGCGAATGAACCTGGGGATGAAGCGGTTCACGAAGCCGACGAACAGGAAGAGGTGTTCGAAGCGGCGCTGGTCGGCCGCGGTCCATTGGACGCCGAGCTGTTCGCGGAAGTAGGGCGGTAGGTAGCCGACGGTGAGGAAGCGCAGGAGGCCGCCGAAGATGATGCGCAGGTACCAGTGGATCATTCGCAGGTGGAGCAGGTCGTCGATGAAGGCGCGGATCTTGTCGTCGGCGGCGACCTGTTCGCAGGCGGTGACCCAGTATTCGTCGAATTCGGCGCGGGTCTTGGGCCACATCTCCTCGGTGACCTGCAGGGTGGTGCCGAGCGGGGCCGAGGTGGAGTAGAACGCCTCGGCCTGTTCGGGACTCATCTTGCCGTTGAGCAGCTGGTAGGAGTCCTCGAATCCGATGTAGAGGCAGGCGGCCACCCACAGCTGCAGATTGCGGTCGAAGGCGTTGTACCGCACCGGCGCACCGGGTTCGGACTTCACCTGCCGATGCGCCACATTGACCGCTTCCCGGAAGGCGATCTTCTCCTCCGGCGTGCCCAGGATCGCCACCGCGAGGTAGGAAGCGGTGGTGCGCAACCGTTTCCACGGATGCACCATGAGCGCCCCGGATTCCACCTTGCTGTCGGCCACGCCGTGCCCGACGCCGGGCCGCGCCATCTGCATGGCCACATTCGCGGCCGCGCCCGAGAACTGCCAGAAGTCCAGCGCGTCCTCGAGCTTCGGCGGCCGCTTGACGTCGGCCCGATGCACGCCCGGGATGTGGATGCGGGTCTGCTCGAGGGTGAGGGCCGGCGCGCCGGACGGCTGCGCTGCCGCGGTTGTCATAGGGTTCCCCTTCCGGGCGACATCCATCATGAACGCTTACTAACTTAGCGTCAGTATCACCTACATCGATTGACCATTCATGCCAATCAGCCGCCGGAATCTCAAGGAACAAAAGATCGTCGAATCGACATCACTGCGCAAGAATCGTTAGTAACATACGTCGCTGCGAGCGTCGTGCGAAGAGGCACGGCGGGGTCGGGAAAGGACGTTCGCGGGATGCTCAGGCGGTTGGATCGGTTACTCAGCTACGAGATGAAGGTGTCCGAGTTCCTCGGGACACTCATCATCCTCGGGATTCCCTACGGGCTGGTCGGGGTCGTCTGGACCCTCACGCACACCTCGCACCTGAAGCAGCTGCACGGCATCGATGTGATCATCTCGTTCCTGGGATCCATCGTGTGCTGGCCGGTGCTCACCTTCTCGAATGTGTGCATGACGTAATGATGGCCCTGGTCTGGCTCATCGACATCCTGGTGATCGGGATCAAGATCCTCGGTGGGCGAATGGAAGTCAATCCCGTCCTGCGCTTCGGGCTGTGGGTGGCGGTGGTGTGCGGCCTGGCCGCGGGGCTGGCGCTGGTCGGGTTCGCCTTGGTCGCGTTGCAGCACTATCTCGAGGACATCGGCTGATGACGACACTCGAAAGACCCTCCGCCGGAGCGGAACCCGAACCGTCCGAACTGGAGCGGATCGGGCGCAGCGCCCGCGGACTGTGGCAGCGGCACCCGCAGCGGTCGCTGGAAACCCTCGGCCGGCAGGTCGATCTGGGCCGTGACGCCCTGCGGCAGCTGGTCGTCTCGATCATTCAGCGGCGCTTCCCGTATCGGGAATTCATCAAGCAGTGCGCGTTCATGACGAGCGTGTCGGCCGCGCCCACGGTCCTGGTCGCCATTCCGATCGCGGTGGTGGTGTCGATCCAGGTCGGTGCGCTCGTGAATCAGGTCGGCGCAACGACATTCATCGGCGCGGTGGCGGGGCTCGGCATCATCCGACAGGGCGCGCCGCTGGTCACCTCGCTGATGATCGCCGGTGCGGTGGGCTCCGCGATCACCGCCGATCTGGGCTCCCGGACCATCCGGGAGGAGATCGACGCCATGATGGTGATGGGCGTGGACCCGGTGCGCCGGCTGGTCGCACCCCGGCTCGCGGCGGCGGTGCTGGTGAGCATGCTGCTGTGCGGGTTCATCGTCTTCGTGGGCTTCGCAACGGCTTACATGTTCAATGTCTACGCGCAGCAGGGAACGCCGGGCTCGTTCATCGGGTCGTTCTCCTCGTTCGCCGTGGCCAATGATCTCGTGATCGCCCTCGTCAAGGCGGCGATCTTCGGATTGCTGACCGCGGTCATCGCCTGCGATATCGGCCTGCACGCGCACGGCGGCCCGGGCGGGGTCGCCAATGCGGTGAATTCGGCGGTGGTGAGCTCGGCGCTCATGCTCTTCGCCACCAATATCGTGCTGACCCAGCTCTACAACACCCTGCTGCCGACGAAGGTGGTGTGAGGTGGGCAGTACCTACACTCCCCCGTCGCTGAAACCCGTGCGGATGGCCGCGAACGTGGTCTCGGTGCCGGTGCAGGCCAATCAGCGCCTGGGCCATCAGGTCATCACGTTCTTCCAGGCGCTCATCGCGATTCCGTTCGTGCTCAAGCACTATCGCCAGGAGGTGCTGCGCCTCACCGCCGATGTCGGTTGGGGCAACGGCTCACTCGTGGTGGGCGGCGGCACCATCGGCGTGGTGATCGCGCTGTGCGGGTTCGGCGGGATCACCGTGGGCATGGAGTCGTTCACGGCTTTGAATCTGCTCACCATGAGCCCGCTCACCGGCGCCATCTCCGGATTCGCCACCACCCGCGAGCTGGCGCCGATCATCGCGACGCTGGCCTTCGCCATTCAGGCCGGGTGCCGGTTCACCGCGCAATTGGGTTCCATGCGCATCTCCGAGGAGATCGACGCGCTGGAATCCATTGCCATCCGCCCGCTTCCGTACCTGATCAGCACCCGCATGATCGCCTCGACGCTGACCATCGTCCCGCTCTACAGCGTGGGTCTGGCGGTGGCGTATCTGGCGACCAAGCTGTCGGTGCTGTTCCTGGGCGGCACCACCGCGGGCACCTACGACCACTACTTCTTCCAGTTCCTGCTGGGACCGGACGTGTTCTGGTCGCTGCTCAAGGTGATGGTGTTCGTACTGCTGTCGACGTTCATCCAGTGCTACTACGGCTATGTCGCCACCGGCGGCCCGGAGGGTGTCGGGGTGGCGGCCGGGCGCGCCATCAAGATGGTCATCGTCGTCATGGTCTTCGTCAATCTCTTTCTTACCCTAGCGATCTGGGGCATCGACCCCGGCTTCCGCATCTCGGGATAGGTGTTTCGATGATTCTCGATCCCAGCGGGCGGGGCCCCACGGCCCGGCAGCTCACGCTGGCCGGACTCGCCCTGATCGCCACGGTGGCGCTGCTGCTGTATCTGCTGGCGCTGCGCTACAACGGCCGCTTCGAGGACAAGGTGGCGGTGAGCGCGGAGCTCACGAGTACCGGTGACGGGCTGCCCGCGCATGCGGACGTGAAGTTCCGCGGCATGATCGTCGGCCGCGTCGAGGATGTGGCGGTGGTGGCCAAGGGCGAGCGGCAGCGCGCGGCACTGGCGCTCAAACCCGGTGTGGCGGGCACGATTCCGGCGAGCGTGGCGGCGCGGGTGATTCCGAACAATATCTTCGGGGTGACCGCCGTCGAACTGGTGGACACGACGCCGACGCGCGACACGCTGCGGGCGGGCGCGACCATTCCGGAGGACACCAGCGCCGCGACCGTGCAGTTGCAGACCACGCTCAATGTGCTGCGCACGGTGCTGAACAATATTCAGCCGGAGAAGCTGGGGCGGGTGCTGTCGACGCTGTCGGCGGCACTGGAACCGTCGGCCCGTGTACCGGGTTCGACCATCGAGCGGCTCGACCACTGGATCACCGAGGTGCGCGACATCGACGGGATCGGGGAGCTGCTCGGGAATCTCGGCCGTGCGGCCACGGCTTTGAGCCAGTCCGCGCCGGATCTGGTTGGGACGCTGGCGAAGTCGGTCACCACCGCGCGGACGCTGACCGAGGACCGGGCCGCGCTGGTGAATCTGCTGACCACCGGCGGCAGCGCCGTGGACACCGTGAACGGACTCTTCGCCCGCAATCCGGATTCCGGGAAGTTCCTGGTCTCGGGCCTGAATCAGTTGTTCGGCAGCCTCGCCCAGGATCCGCAGGCGATTCCGTACGCCATCGCCAATCTCAATACGGCGTTGCAGCGGTTGCAGACCACATTCACCTTCGGACCGCACAAGCAGATGGTGTGGAAGATGGACGTGTCGTTCACGCCGTTCCAGCAGTACACGGCGAAGGACTGCCCGCATTACGGCGATCTGGCCGGGCCGCGTTGCGGTGGGTCCTCGGTACCGGAAACTGCTCCGGCTCAAGACTTTCCGCAACAGATGATTCCCAAGCATCTCGATGCCGCAGGCCCCGCACCGATCTCCGGCCTTACAGCCATTCCGGGATTGCCCGCGATACCCGGGCTCACCGCACCGGCCTCGGCGACGACCCCGCCGGGGACGGCCGCGGAACCGGCGGGCTTGCGCGGCGCCGATGCCATCGCGGCCCTCGTCGGAGGCAGGCCGAGTGCGGCACAGGTCCTGCTGCTCACGCCCATTCTCGCGGGCGGCGCCCTGGTTCCCGCCGATACCGGAGGTGCTTCGTGAAATCCGGGAAAGCCTTGGCGGGCTTCAGTCTTTTCGCCGTGGTCGCGGTGGTGCTGACCTACACCATCTGGTCCACCCTGCAGCGCTCGGTACCCGGCGGTACGCGCAGCTATTCGGCGGTCTTCTCCGATGTCCTCGGCCTGCGGGTCGGCGACGACATCCGCATGGCGGGGGTCCGGGTCGGGCGGGTGGACAAGATCGCGTTCGGCGACAACTACCGGGCCCGGGTCGACTTCCGCATCGAGGACGATCAGCATCCCACCACCACGACGAAGGCCCTGGTCCGCTACCAGAACCTGATCGGGCAGCGGTACATCGCGCTCATGCCCGGCAAGGATGCCGGGCGGCCGCTGGCGGCGGGTGACCAGATTCCGATCGAGCGGACCGAGCCGTCCTTCGACGTGTCCTCGCTGCTGTCGGGATTCGAGCCGCTGTTCAGCGTTCTGCAGCCGGATCAGGTGAACTCCTTGTCCGAGACCCTGATTCAGGCCTTGCAGGGCAACGGTGTCTCGCTCAGTGCCTTGGTCACTCAGGCCGCCCAGCTGGCCGGGACCTTCGGGCAGCGCGACGAGATCCTCGGCGAGGTGGTCGGCAATCTCAGCAGCGTCATCGCCGGTCTGGCCAATCGCAGCAATGAGCTGGAAACGCTGATCACCCAGGCGCGCTCTCTGACCGAGGCGCTGTACACGCAGGGCAGCACGCTGAAGTCGTCGGTGGAACGCGTTGCGACGGCGACGAATTCGCTGGTGAACGTCATCGCGCAGGTGAAGCCCGGCATCGCCCAGGCGCAGACCGACGCCTCCGCCGGTGTCGCGCTGCTGCTGCTCAATGGCGCGTCGCTGGACAAAGCGGCGGTCGAGCTGCCCGACGTCCTCAATGGCGTCGCACGCTTCAGCAGTTACGGCGCGTACGGCAACGCCTACCTGTGCAGCCTGGACGTGTCGCTGTGGGGCGTGCTGTTCCCGCCCGGTCTGTTCAATCAGATCGGCGGCCAATCCCATTCGGAGGTGTGCCGATGACGCGGCGACTTCGCGGGCCGCGCCTGCGCTATCCCGGCTTCCTGGCCAACCGCTATCTGCGGCTGGGCCTGTTCGCGGCGGCCTTCGTGGTGCTGCTGCTGGTCGGGTCGACCGCGTTGAAGCAGGCGCAGTTGGGCGACAGGACGATTCACGCCGAGTTCGCCCAAGCCGCCGGGTTGCGGCCGGGCGCGACGGTGGATGTGTCGGGCATCGAGGTCGGGCAGGTCAGCGCGGTCAAGCTGGACAACGGCAAGGTGCTGGTGGACATGCGCGTGCATCGCGACATCAAGCTCGGCGACGAGGCGCGCGCGGCCATCAAGATGTCGACGATTCTGGGTCGGCTGCACGTGGATCTGACGCCCGGCAGCGGTAAGGCGTTGCCCGGGGACCGGATCAAGCTCGATCACACCGCGGTGCCCTACAACCTGGGCATGGTCATCGAGGATCCGCAGTACAAGAACTCCTTCGAGCGGATCGAGAAGCTGGATCCGGCGAAGCTGCGGCAGGCGTTGGATCTGGTGGATCAGCAGATGGGCACCTCACCCGAGCTGACCATCAAGGCCCTCGACAGCGTCGGCGCGCTGGCCAAGGTGATCAATGATCGGCGCGACGAGGTGGACACGCTTCTGAAGGGCATGGACACCGTCTCGCAGCTGGCCTCGGACAACCAGAACAGCGTGCTGCTGTTGCTGACTCGCGGCGAGGCCATCGGCAGCGCCGTGCAGCAGCGCCAGACCCTGCTGAAACAGCTTCTCGACAATGTGGCGGCCCTGTCGAGCCTGCTGCAGCAGATGGGCCTGGAGAACAACAACCGGCTCGGCCCGCTCATCACCGATCTGAACACCATGTCCGAGGGCCTGGAGAAGAACAAGGGCAATCTCGACAGCCTGTACCAGATCATGCCGGTGACCTTGCGGCAGTTCAACAATGTGCTCGGCGACGGCCCGTACGGAAACGTGTACGCGCCGTGGCTGTTCCCGGACAACTGGCTGTGCTTCGCGCAGGCCGTGCAGGGGTGCAAATGAGATTCCGGAGCTTGAAACTGGCCGCGGTGTGCGGTGCGCTGCTGCTCACCTCGGCGTGCGCGATCCTGCCCGATTCGCTGACCGCGCTGCCGAAGGAGTATCTCGGGGCACGGATGAAGGTGACCGCGGACTTCGAGAACGTCGCGGGGCTGTACGCGGGCAATGATGTTGCGGTGCTGGGGGTTCCGATCGGCACCGTCGAAACCGTCACGCCCAAGGGCAGTTATGTCCAGGTCACCATGTCGCTGGACAAGGATGTGAAGATTCCCGCCGATGCCATTGCCGCGCTGGTGAATCCGCAGCTGATCACGAATCGTCACGTGGAGTTGGCTCCGGCCTACATCGGTGACGGGCCGACGCTGAAAGACGGTGCCTATATTCCGTTGCAGCGCACCAAGGTTCCGGTCGAGCTCGACCGCATCCTCGCCACCTTCTCCCAGCTCGGCGAGGCGCTCAAAGGCGACAACCAGTCCGGCCCGATGGCCAGCCGGGTGCTGTTCCCCCTGCTCAACGGCAATGGCGACAGGCTGCGCGAGACGCTCGACGCACTGTCCTCGGCGTTCGAGGTGACCTTCGCCAACAAGGATCAGATCTCCAACACCATCATCAAACTCAATGACATCACCCAGGTCATCGCCACCAACGACCAGACGGTGCGCGATTTCAGCGGGCGGCTCACCGAGCTGGTGAACCTCATGGGTGAGCAGGCGCCCGGCATCGAGGCGGTGCTGAAGCAGCTCGACGACTTCGTCACCAATACCGCGACCCTGGTGGGCCAGAACAAGGATCAGCTGGCCGGGGCGCTGACCCGCTTCGTCGGCATCACCGATCAGATGCGCGCCAATGCCCGCGGCCTCACCGAGATCGTCGACGTGGGCCCGCTCATGTTCCAGAACCTCGCCAATGCCACCAGCACCGAACGCCAGGCCCTGCGCCTGCACGGGCTGCTGGACAAATCACTGCTCGACGGCGAGGCGCTGGCGACCTTCTGCGAGCGCATCGCCATGCGCCTGGACGGTTGCCGCACCGGCAAGGTGCAGGACTTCGGTCCCGACTTCGGCCTCACCGCCGCACTATTGGGAATCGCGAGCCTGAAATGAGACTACGCACAACGGCTTTCGGCGGCCTGATCACCGCGACCACCCTGCTGGCGACCTGCGGGTGCGCGGTCACGGTGGATACGCTGCCCATGCCCAAGCCCGGTCTGGGAGCGCCCGGTTACACTGTGCACGCGGCCTTCGCCGACGCGCTCAACTTGCCCGACCATGCGCACGTCAAGATCGGCGGCACCGATATCGGCGTCGTCACCAAGATCAAGACCACGAATTTCCTCGCCGATGTGCAGATGCTCATCCGCGAGGACATTCGGCTGCCGAAGGGCACGACCGTCGAACTGCGCCAGGCCACGCCGCTCGGCGACATGTTCGTGGCCATGACGCTGCCCTCGGCGCAGGAGGCCGGGGATCCGCTGCGCGACGGCGACACCATCGGCGTCGATCACACCGCGGCGGGGGCGTCGGTGGAGCAGCTCATGATGTCGATCTCGTTGCTGCTCAACGGCGGCGGCATCAATCAGGCCGCCAAGATCACCGGGCAGCTGGACTCCATGTTCGCCGGGCGCGCGCCGGAGCTGTCGCATCTGATCACCGAGATGACCGCGGCCATCGCCGCGCTCAATGCTCGCACCGGCGATATCGACCAGGTGCTGGGCGGGATGAACTCGCTCTCGGGTGAATTGGCGCGGCGCAAGACGCAACTCGGGCAGGCAGCCGACACCTTCCCGGCGCTGATCGGGCTGCTCACCGAGAACAATCAGCAGATCGTGGATCTGCTGGCCAAGGTGGCCGTCACCACCGACGCGCTGGGCGACTTCGCCACCACGACCGGTGACGATTTCGTGGGGCTGTTCAACAGCATTCAGGCGCTGATGTCCGGATTCGCGCACAGCGATCAGCTGACCGGGGCGCTGGACGGGCTGCATCAGATCTATCCCTCGCTCATGGCGAGTCTGCGCGGGCCGACACTCGCGGTCGCGGCGACGGTGTCGTACCTGGATATCGGGGCGCTCACCGATCCCAGCGGCAGCCGCTGGCCGGAACTCGGGGATGTCGGGCAGTTCATCGGGAGTCTGGCGCAGGTGCTGGAGAAGGTGTTCGGGCGGGTCACCAGCCCGCCCCGGCAGCCCGAGGCGGAGCCGGGACAGCAGGGAGGAGATCGATGAATCCGCCGCTGTGGCGCTGGGTGGTGCGGCATCGCATCGCCATCGCCAATATCGGGCTGATCGTGGTGCTGGTGCTCGGGTCGGGGTACATCGGCGCGTATGTGCTGCGGTTCAATCCGATTCCGCACACGTACTCCGTGACCGTCGAGCTGGCCACCTCGGCCGGGCTGCTGCCCGGTAATGATGTGACGTTCCGGGGCAGCCGGGTCGGCAAGGTCACCGATGTCCATGTCGCCGGGGACGGGGTCGCCGCCGTTGCCGAAATCGATGACAGCGCAAGGATTCCCGTCGGCGGCACGGTCGCCGTGGGGAGACTGTCGGCGGCCGGGGAGCAGTACCTGGACTTCCGGCCCGACTCCGACACTGGACCGTACCTGCGGGACGGCGCGCTGGTGGAGCGGTCACGCACCAACACCCCGGTGCAGATCCAGGCGGTGTTCACCAACCTCGGCGATCTCATCGGCGGTATGAACCCGGACCGGCTCAATGTCATCATCGACGAGCTCGACAAGGCCCTCGCGGGCGGTCCGGATCGTCTGCGCAACATGATCTCCGGAATCAGCCGCGCCATGTCCGGGCTCAACGACCTGCTCCCCCAGACCCGGCAGCTCGTCGAGAACCTCGAGGTCATCGCCGGTACCACCCAGCACGCCCAGCCCGACCTGGGGACCCTGACCAAGGCGGGCAGCGTGCTGTTCGACCAGTTCGCCTCGGCCGACCAGGAATTGCGCACGCTGCTGCGGCAGGGGCCCGGCCAGCTGGCCACCCTCAACGGGTTCATCGCCGAAACCCAGGACCCCATCACCAATCTCGTGACGAACTTCGTGGCCGTGACCAAGGCCGCCAAGCTGCGGGCCCCGGCCATCGCCGCCCTGTTCCCGGCCCTGCGCGCGGGCTCGGAGGCGCTGGGCGTGCCCGCGCACGACGGGGCCTACAACACCCTCGTCGATCCCTGGCCGCGGCCGAGCTGCGATTACGAGACCATCCCGGTGGTACCGACAAATGTCCAGGTGGACAACCGGGTTCGCCTCTACAACTACTGCGTCACATCCAATCCGGCACTCCAGGTTCGCGGTTCGGCCAACGCGCCACGACCGAACGTGCCCGACAACGGGGCGACCGCACCGCCGGGGGCCACCGGCAATGAAATGTCCCAGCCCATCCCCCGCTAGCCCCGCGAATCAGGAGACTTCCCATGAGCGACACCACGACCGAAAACGAGCAGGCCGAAACCGCCGACGCGGCCGAGGAAACTACGGCCGCCGAGGCGAAAGCCACTGACGAGCCGAAAGCTACTGCGCGCGTGCGCAAATCGCTCCTCCCTCGCCTCTCCGTCCCGGCTCTCGGCAAGCGCGGCCGCATCGCCACCCAGGCCGCCGTGGTGCTGGCGCTCGCCACCGCGGTCGGGTCGAGCATCTTCTTCTACCAGCGTTCCGCGCACGACGGCGACCTGCTCGCCGCCCAGGACGAGGCCCGCGCCGCCGCCTGCACGTACGCGCCGGTGCTGGCCACCTATGACGCCAAGAACCTCGACGCCTACTTCACCGCGGTGCTCGACGGCGCGACCGGTGATTGGCGCAAGCAATTCGATTCCACCAGCAAGGATTTGCGCGAGGTGCTCAGCCAGGGCCAGGTGGTGTCGAAGGCCACCGACGTGCAGTGCGCGGTCCGCAATGTCGACGCGAACTCCGCCGAGGCCATCGTGGTGATCGGCCAGACCATCACCAGCCTGGGCACCCAGGGCAAGCCGTCGCCCGGGCAGTTGTCCATGGTGATGCGGTTGGAGCGTTCGGGCGACCGCTGGTTAGTGAACAAGGTCAATTCGCCTTTGGCGCAGCAGTCACAGCCGTGAGCCCGGCTGGCGTGCCGGCCCGCGATCCGGGTGCGCGGGCCGTGCGCCGCCGCCCGAAGAACCGCCGGGCGCAGATCGCGGCGGTGTCGGCGGCCGAATTCGCGGCACTGGGGTATCACCGGGTCAGCATGGAGGACATAGCGACCCGGCTGGGGATCAGCTCGACGGCGCTGTACCGGCACTTCCCCAGCAAGTACGCGCTGTTCGCGGGTGAGCTGCTGCGGCTCGGCGAGATGACGGTGGGGGCGGTGAGCCTGCCCGAGGCGGCTTCCGGCTGGCCGCCGCGGCGTCGGCTGGCATACGCCGTCGACGGCATCGTCACCGAGACCATCGCCAACCGGGCCACGGTCGGACTGGCCCGGTGGGAGCACCGCTACCTCGACGAGCACGACAAGCGTACGGTGGACCAGCATTTCGCCACGGCGCTCACCGACCTGAGCGCTCTGATCGGTGCGGTACGGCCGGAACTGTCCGACCACGAGCGGGTGGTGCGGGCGGTCGGCGTCTTCAGCACCGTCAGCTGCCTGGGCGATCACCGCGTCCAGCTCGCGGCGAAACCTCTTGCCGCCCTTTTGAATGCGGCAAGCTGGTCGCTCATAGAGACTGACCTACCGGCACGGGTGCAGCCGCCACCCCCACCGCGCGCCGTCGAGATCCCCTCCACCCTCAAACACGAACTCCTACTGCAACAGGCGATCCGACTGTTCTACGAACGCGGCTACCCCAACGTCAGCGTCGAGGACATCGCCTCCGCCGCGGGCCTCCCCTCGGCCTCGGGCGTCTACCGCTACTACCGCGGCAAGGGCGACCTCCTCAATGCCGCCTTCCGCCGCGCCGCCGACCGCATGTCCGCCGTCATCGCCCCCACCCTCTCCGAATCCTCCGGCCCCGCAGAGGCTTTGGCCAAACTGATCGACATGTACGTCGCCGGCGCCTTCGACGAACGCGAACTCATCTACGTTTACTTCGCCGAATTCGGCCACGTCCCCGACGACGAACGCGCCACGCTCCGCGTAGTCCAACGCCTCGTCGTCGCCGAATGGGCCACCCTCCTGTCCCGTGCCCGCCCCAACCTCACCCCCGCCGAGGGCCACACCCTCGTCCACGCCGCCCTCGCCCTGGTCGTCGACTACGGCCGCGTCTTCGGCGACGACGAACGAATCTGCCCCCGCCAGTGGGTCATCCGCCTCATGGAGGCCGTCCTCTTCGGCCACCCACCGCCCTGACGCCTCCCCGAGGGTGCGTGCGGATTCCAGCGTGCACAACCCGGCACGGCCCTGCTCACCGCCGGGAACCTTCGCGATACTCAGAGATCTCCGGCAATCAAGGTCACCACGGTGACCAGGCCGGTCACGATCGCGGCGCCGATACCTGCGCACACCGCAATAACCAAGGAGTCATTCCCAACTGCGCGGCAGCACACAGCGATCGATCGGCACGGCCGGCAATCTGCGGCCCTGCCGATTCCGATCACGCCTCAGTTGGCATGCTCTCCATCGCACCACTGATCGGCGGGCACCACAGCCTTCACTTCGGCAATGTGCTCCCCACATCCGGCCCAAGTGGTCTTTCCGCAGGTCTCACAGGGAACTGGCTGACACACAGAATGCTCCTTTCGAACAAACAATCGGACGAGCATCTATATCACAGGCGGCGGTCCGCTTCCGCTAGTCCCGGGTGGTGTGCGGTGGTGGGTGAGGATGGCGGTGGTGTCGGCGGTGCGGTCTATGACGGTGCGGGCCAGGTCGATCAGGCGGGTGTTGGTGGCTCGGGCGTAGGCACGTAGGGCGGTGAAGGCGGTGTCCATGTCGAGGTGGGCTTGTTCGGCGAGCATGCCTTTGGCCTGTTCGATGACCAGGCGGGTGTTGAGGGCGCCCTGTAGTTGGGCGGATACGGAGAGGGTGTCGGCCAGGGCTCGGGCGTGGACGATGCCGATGGTGGCGACGTCGGCGATGGCTTGGGCGATGGCGATTTCGTCGTCGTCGAGGCCGCCGGGATCGGGGGCGAAGAGGTTGATCGCGCCGATTCGCTCCTCGCGCAACCGCATCGGTAGCGCGTATACCGCGTGCCAGCCCTGGGCGAACGCGTGGTCGGCGAACTCGGCCCACCGGTCCTGCCCGGCCGTCAACTCCTCGACCCGGACCTGGCGGCCGGTGCGGTAGGCGCTCACGCACGGCCCGGAGTCGGCTTGGATCTGGAACAGCTCCCGCAATCGGGTGGCCTCACTGGTGGAGGCCAGCACCTGCAGCCGGTCGAGATGGTCGGCGAGTAGTACCCCGACGGCCGTGCCGGGCAGCAACTCGCCGAGCACATCGACGATCTCCTGCGCCAATTCGACCGGATCGTAGTCCGCAACCAGGGAGTCGGCCAGGTGGACGACAACCGAGATCAGTACGCGCTCGCGAGCTGTCATACCTGTCCAATCTCCGTGCGATGTCAGATTCTACGGCCGTGACCGGCCCGGCTCACCGCCTTCACCGGGCTCGAAACGGAGCCGGCGAGCCACCACATCGGCGGCGACCTGCGCGATCGGGCGACCGCCGATCAGCGCGTGGGCAATCAGCCGGGCATACGCGTCGGCCACGTCGATCCGCAGTTGCACGGCCACCATTCCGGTGGCCTGATGGATCTCGCGCGTCGAGGTCGCCGATTCCCACCACGGGCCCAGCCCCACCCCGTTGCCCACCTCGGCCAGCGCGGCGGCGGGCGAGAATCCGGTGGCGCCCAACAGGTCCGGCCGGGGTGCGCGCAGCGCCGCGAGCAACACCACGGTCAACACCTCGGCAATCTGCACCGACGCGGCGAATCCGGACCGGTCCAGCGGGGTGGGTCGGTCGGTGTACAGGTCGAGGGTCCCCACTCGAATCGCGCCCTGCCGCAACGGAAACGCGAACACCGCGCCACCCCGGCGACCCTGCCCGGCCGCCGCCAGCAGCGGCCACCGTCCCCCGGCCAATGCGGCACCGAAATCGGGCACCAACACCGGCACGTCGGCCTGATAGGCAGCGGGGCCGGGCCCCTCGCCCGCGGCCACCTGCACCTGCGCCCATTCGACCGCAACCGGATCCGATGCGCCCAGCATCTCCCAGCCCGTCTCACCGGAACGCACCATGATCGCGGCCCGATCCGCCGGCAGCAACCGCGCGCACACCGCGCTCAGCACGCTCGCGTCGTGCGGCCGGCCCGGATCTTCCTCGCTGCGGCGCAATGCCGCCATGAATCTCGCTCCGACAGCGTCGGATTCGGTCACCGTTGCACTCCCCACGTCGCGACGGAATCGTCGGCGACGCGCCAGTCCCCGGGGATCAGCGCGCCATGCCGATCGCGGCGAACCACGCTGAACAACCGCGTCGGCGACCGTGCGCCACGCTGGTGCGGATCGAGCGGACCGCGCGAGGCGAACAGATAGCAGCTTCCGTCGTCGACCAGATCGCCGTCGAGATAGGCGCACAACTGTTCGGCCGCCAAGTCCAGATCCGCGGCGACCACCACCCCGCCACACTGCGACACGCGATCGCCGTCCAACACGCCGGCGACCACCGACCACACCCGCGCCGGGAACGCACGCTCGTCACCCAATCCCGCCCAGGTCCATCCGAATCCGGTCCAGGCCATGCCCAGTCACCACCTGCATGCCGTCGACTGTGGGAAGGACAACAGGCCAACCAGGGACCGGGGCGGGCATCGCTGTCAGGAAATGGATTCCGGCTCTCACGCCGAAATCCATACGCCACCGATTCTACGGCCGCGCCTATCGCTTCGACAGGCATCAGCAGCGGGCGCCGGTGACGGCGAAGCGTTCGACCTCGGCGATGTGGCCGCCGGTGGAGACGGCGATGGTCAGGGTTGCGGGGCAGGTCAGGGTGAAGGGGACCGACGCGGTCCAGGGCGCGGCGTTTCCTCCGGCGGGTATGCCGGTCACGTTGCCCACCGGGTGGTCCTGGCCGAGGGCGCCGAGCTGGATGTGCAGGCTCTCGTCGACGCCGGTGATGGTGCCGCCCACCGTGATCGGGCTGCGCACGGTCGCGCCGTAGGCCGGAGTACTCACCGTGAGGGTGGTGTCCTGGGTGCCGACCACCTCCCACGGCTTGTCGTTGGCCGTACCCTCGCCGATCCGGACCAGGTGCACGACGGCGGCGACGGTGGCCGCACCGTTGGGATTGTCGAAACCCACACTCACCCATGACTCTTCGCCCTGTGTCCGGACTTTCACGACCTTGTTGACCGCGGTGAAGCCCAGATACTGCTGGGTGAACATCTGCGCGATCGATGCCTCGCTGAGGTGCCAGGGTTGATGGCCGCCCGGGTCGGCGGATCGCTGCCAGGCGACCGCTTCGCTCACGCTGCCGAACGGCCACAGCGGCTGGTAGCCGAATTCCGCAGGGGCGATTGAGGTCTGAGACGCGGAGGGGGCCGCGGTCGAGGACGGTCCCGCCGACGGAATCGCCGCTGCCGGAGCCGAAGTCGCGGGCATGGACGTCGACGGCTCGGAGCGGTGGCTGCCCTCGCGGGTCAGCGCGACCACGACCGCCGCGGCGGCGATCAGCACCGCCACCGCCGCGACCGCGATGGCGATGAGCGAACGACTTTGCGCCGGTGGCGTTTCGGGATTCATGGCGGTCTCCGGGAGCTCACGCTCGGGTCAGGCGGTGTGTGCCGGCGTGAGCAGAATCGGCACCGGGGAGGCGGCCAGCAGGTGGCGGACCACGCGCGCACGATCGGGCAGCAGCCGTTGCGACCAGCCGAGCACGATCAGGTCGGCGCACTCGGCGGCGACGTCGAGGATGTGTTCGCCCGGCGCGCCGCTGCGCAGGGTCAGCGTGCGGCAGGACTCGGGCAGGTAGGGGGCGCAGAAGCGCGCGTGGAAGCCCTGTTCCCAGGCCGGGCGGGCGTGTGCGGCCTGATCCCAGTGCGCGGGAGCGGTCTCTCGATCGAACACGTGCAGGACGGCGATCTCGATGCCCGCCGCGCAGAACATGCCCACGGTCTCGGCGATCGCGTGCACCGCCTCCTCGGTGCCGTCGAGCGGAACCAGCACCCGTTCGAGGGTGTAGTCGCCCGCGGTCTCGGGCGGTACGACCACGAGCGGAACGGTGGTGTGCTGCACGATCTCCCACGGCCCCTGGGCGCGGGTCAGGACGCCGAGCGCCGCTTCCGGATCCTCGAGCGCACGGGTGAATTCCGCGCCGGAGCAGTCGGCGGGTATCGAACGCACCTGTGCGCCTGTGGCTTTCGCGAGTGCCGCGGCCACCGCCAGGGCCGGTTCGCTGGGACGGACCAGGATGTCGTTCACGATTTCCCTTCCTCGTTGCGGGGCCACCAGGAGTCCCCGGACACCACCCGGGGCGGCCCGTCCCCCACCGCCGCCGTCAGCGGCCCGTCGGTGTGGATGCCGACGCCCGTGCGACCGATGTCCAGCCGGACACAGCGGCCCAGGCATCGAAAAGCCAAGCCCAGCTTCGACCATCGCGCGGGCAGCACCGGGCGCACGCTCATCACGCCGTCGCGCACGCGCACCCCGGCGAATCCGGCGAGCATCGCCTGCCACACCCCGCCGAGGGTGGCCATGTGCAGGCCCGACGCGGTGGATCCGGAGCGGTCGTCGAGGTCGAGCCGCAGCGCCGGCACCAGGGCCTCGAGTGCCGCGTCCGGATGTCCGGCCCGCGCCAGCAGGGCCGCCATCACCGCCGGCGAGAGCGAGGAGCCGTGAGTCGTGCGCGGCCCGTAGTAATCGAGGTTGGGCAGCAGGGATCCCGGCGCGACCTCCTCGGGCACGAGGTGGTGCAGCATCAGCACATCGGGCTGTTTGATCAGCTGGGAACCGGCGACCCGGCCCTGGCCGAGCAACACGTCGGCGGCGACGGGCGCGTGGCTGACGTCCGAGGCGAGCAGGGGTTCCAGTCCGAAGTATCCGGTGAACTGTTCGTAGCGACCGTCCGGTCCCAGCTGGTCGACAATACGATCGGCGAGCTCGCGCCAGCTGTCGAATTCACTTGCCTCGGCCGGATTCGCGGCCTCCAGCCGGGCCGCGCGGCGCAGGTTCCAGCGGGCCATGACATTGGTGAAGGCATTGTCGTCGACCGATTCATGATATTCGTCAGGCCCGATGATCTGGTCCAGATGCGCACGGCCGCGGGCATCGATTCGCATTCGCGACGCCCAATAGCGCGCGGTCTCCACCAGCAGCTCGCGCGCGGTGGTGGACAGGTAGCCGGAGCGGCCGGTCCATTCCGCGTAATGGTGCGCGGCCCAGGCGACATCGGCGGTGATGTGTTCCTCCCGCGTGCCCGTCAGGATGGGAACCTGCACGCCGCCGAGGAATCCGCTGCGCGGTGTGACGTCGTGGCCGTCGGCCGCCGACTCCCAGGGGAACCGCGCGCCGCGAAACCCCTCCTCCCGCGCCCGCTCTCGCGCGGCGTCCAGGCGCCGCAGCCGATACGCCACGATCGCCTCGGCCGCCGCCGGATCGATGGTCACCATGGCGGGCAGCACGAACGCGTCCGCGTCCCAGAACACATGACCGCGATAACCCGATCCCGACAGCCCACGCGCGCCGACCGCGGATTCGCCGTGGGCGCCCGCATTGGCCCACAGCTGGAACAGCGCGAATCGCACGGCCAGTTCGGTCTCGGGATCGTCGGGCAACTCGATGCCGACGGTGGACCAGCGCCGCGCCCACTCGGTGCGCTGGGCGGCCAACAGTCCATCGATGCCGTGCTCCCAGGCGCGCGACAGGGTCCGCACCGCCCGCTCGGCGCCGGCGCCGCCGGAATCGTCGGCCGTGTATGCCGCGACGCGGTCCAATCGGGCCGTGTCACCGTGGCGGCTCCGCGCCTGTCCGGCTGCCACCGCGACGGCGCACTCTTCCACGGATTCAGCTCTGACACTGCGGATTTCGACCTCTGTGGGCAATCGCGTATCCGGTCCGATCTCCTGCGCGGGGTATTCCGCGCCGGAGGCGAGCAGCGGCTGCACACCCGTGATCCGATCGCCTGCCGCCTCCACGCGCATCGCCATCACCCCGGGCCGGTCCACGCAGGCGAACCGGAGGCTGCGGAACTCCCCCGCCGCGTCGGCCCGATACAGCACGCCGTCGGACAGATCCAGGAACCGCTGCCCGTCCTGCACCGGCGGCGCGACCACGACCCGCGTCCAGCCGGGCGCCGCCAGCAACTCCTGCTCCGGCCCGTTCCCCGTGTACGCGCCCGCGACAAGCACTTCCGGAGCCCGCGCCTCCTCGCCGTCCTCGACGACGCCCCGGCTGGCTATTCCACCGGAGCCGACGGTGTACACCGCGGCATCGGACACACTGTGGCGCAAAGGATTTCCGGTGATGGTCCAGCGGGCGTCCAGCTCGCGGCGGCCGTCGGCCGTGGCGACATGCACGAGGGCGTCCTCCCGCACGGCACTGCCATCGTGTACCGAGCTGCCATCGTGTGCCGGACTGCCAGCGTGCGCGGGACCGCCCTCGTATGCCGCACTGCCTTCACGCGCGGTCCGGACGCCGTCGCCGTCCATTTCCCGAGCCCCTCTCCAGAGCCCACGCCCGCCTGTCCACCCCGCCCCGCCGCGGACTCGCCCCACGGAGACGGGCATTCCAAATAATGGAGTACCCAATTTCCGCCCCCGGAAATGCCATCGAGCCCCGAACCGGTCTGCGTCGGTTCGAGGCTCGCTGGGGTGATCGTCCATGGTGATCGCTCAGCATGTTCGACTGCCAGGACAGTACGTCCCCGCCGCCACGCCCGGCCGAACTTGTGACCCCGAACACCCACCCTGTCCAGTGGCTGTCCCCGAACCGGGTCAGGCACTGACTACACGTTGCGGCAGGTCCGTGTTCGTCCAGAGCTGGTCGAGGGTCTCGAAGAAGATCTCCTCGCTGCGCGACAGGGCCAGGAAGCGATCCCACGGGGTGTCGGCGAGGGGATCGCTGAACCAGAAACCGGGTCGGCGGGGTGCGGGCCATCCGGTGTAATGACGGCAGTTCGAGCACCAGAAATGCGTCAGCATCATCGGTGTGCTGTCGCGCTCCGCGCCGTGCAGATAGGTCCGCAGGGTCAGCTGTCCGCAGTGTGGACAGGACTGCTCCTCGATCGCGCCATTGGGCTGACTCCGTCTCAGCAGCGCGTCCAATTCGCGCAGGGAAAACCCGCGCCAGCGGACCGCATTGCCGGGCATGGTCTCAATTGATTCGCTCATCACGACACATGCTCACAAGCCAACCTGATAAAACACTTGCCGCAGATCCAGATCGATCGGTGAAGTCAATTGCATATTCGGCGCCGTATTCGAGATCACCGTCCGGTGGCGACCCGTCGCGACGGGTACGCCCGGGCGTGCTGTGTACGATCTGCTGGTTCGGCGACGTATGAGCATCGCAGTGCCACAACCGATTCAGCGTGTCGTTCCAGACCTGGAGCCCTTCCTTGACAACACCAACACCGCCGTCGCCCGGCAGTCGATCGACGCTGGGCGGCGTCGGCTCTCCCGGGTCGGTTCGGGTACCGCTGTATGGCGATGAATTCGCCGCCGACCCGCATGCCCGCTATGCCGAGATGCGCGCGCTATTCGGTTCGATTGTCCCGGTGGAACTCTCCCCCGGCGTACCCGCCACGCTGGTGATCGGCTATCGCGCGGCCATGCAGATCAACAATGATCCGGAGGGGTTCTCGGCGGATCCGCGGGCCTGGGAGAAGAACATTCCGGCCGAATGCCCCATCCTGCCGATCATGCGGTACCGGCCCAATGCCCTGCGCAGTTCGGGCGACGAGCATGCGCGCTACCGCAAGGCCATTGTCGACAGTATCGACGCGGTCGGCCTGCATTCGGTCGATGCGACGGTCGAGGAGATCGCGCTGGCTCAGGTCAATACGTTCTGCCTCGACGGGGAAGCGGATCTGATCAGCCAGTACGCCTTCCCGGTCGCCGTCGCCTACCTCAATTTCATGGTCGGCTGCCCGGACGACATCGGGAATCGGGTGGCGCAGAGCATAGCCACGATGTTCGAGGGCGATTCCGCGGCGGAGGGTGAAACGCCGTTCGCAGGCGCGCTCGTCGCGCTGCTGGACCTCAAGAGGCGCGAACCCGGCGTCGATGTGGCCACGCGGTTGCTGGCGCACGAGGCGAATCTGACCGACGAGGAGCTGGTCCAGCAGCTCGTCGCGATCTACTGCGCCGGGATCGCGCCGCTGACCAATCTGATCGCGAACACGCTGCTGCTGATGCTCACCGATCAGCGCTATTCGGGAATGGCGGCCCTGACCACCCGGGATGCGTTGAACGAGTTGCTGTTCACCGATCCGCCGCTGGCGAACTTCGGCATCACCTATCCCTCGCGGCAGATCATGGTCGACAAGGTGTGGCTGCCGGCCGACCAGCCCGTGGTCACCAGCATGGCGGCCTGCAACAACGATCCGGCCATGGTGGGCCGCTACACCGGCAACAACGCGCATCTGACCTGGGGCGCCGGCCCGCACGCGTGCCCCGCCCAGGATCTCGCATATCTCGTCGCGCAGAACGCCATCGATCAGCTCTTCGACCTGCTGCCCGAGCTGCGGCTCTCCCGCCCGGCCGACCAACTCTCCTGGCGGCCAGGGCCTTTCCACCGATCATTGGCGAATCTGCCGGTGGTGTTTCCGCCCGCGCGGACCATATTCTGACAACGGTCCCTCGGGTATCGACGGCTAGTATCATTCGGTAGCTAGCGAAACCTGCTCTACCGGGCCACGTTTGATGCGTGGCCCAAAGCAACCGGTGTTCCCGCACTCTCCACCCCGTTCGGAGGCTACCGCCTCGATCGGGTTTGCGTATTGCTCGAAAAGTGCTGTTCTCTAACGTTTCTCACTGATCGCTTTCCACCGGCTCATCGGAGTTGCACGTTGAAGATGCTCGCACCAGCGCGCGAGACAATGCCCTTGTCGGCCATCCGGACGCCCTTGTCGGCCATCCATCCGGCGAGGGTGGATCACACCGCGGGACGACGTGCGTGAGGCTGTACTCGTCGGAATTCGCCGCCGATCCACGCCGATTCCTCACCGACTCGAGAAGCCAGCAAGGCCCGGTGGTGCCTGTCGAACTGGCGCCCGGAGTGCCCGCGGCGCTGGTGCTCAGCTACCGGGACGCCCTGCGGATTCTCGGTGACCCCGAACACTTTCCGGCCGATCCGCGAGCCTGGCAGAACACCATCCCCGAACACTGCCCCGTCATGCCGCTCATGGAATGGGGACCGATCGGCACCGATCCCGAACTCCGTTCGGCCTACGTGGCCGCCATGGCAGGCATCGACCAGTACCGGCTGCGCGGCGCGGTCGAGGCCGCCGCGACACCGCTGATCAACAGCTTCTGCCAGGCCGGAAAGGCCGATCTGCTCACCGAATACGCCCGGCCGCTCACCCTGCGCGTACTCAACGACCTCATCGGGCTACCGGCAGAGCTGGGCGCGAAAGCCGGTGCGGCGCTGGCGAATCTGACCGAGGCGGCCGATGCCGCCGCCTCGGACCTCGCCGATCGCCGATTCCAGGACATACTGGCCGAGGCCATCGCAGCCAGACGCGCCCACCGCTCACACGACGTGATCTCCACGCTCATCGATCACCCCGCAAACTTCGAGGACCTGGTGATCGTGGAACAGATCGCCAAGCTCTACGCCATGGGAGCCGAACCGACCTGGAACCTGATCGTCAACGCCTTGGTGCTGATGGCCTCCGATCACAACTTCCACGACGGATTGCTCACCGGCTCACTGCAATTGCGCGACGCGATCGACGAGGCCCTGTTCAGCGACCCGCCGCTGGCCAACGCCTGCCCCCGATTCCCGCAGCACCCACAGGTGATCGGCAATGTGTGGATCCCGGCCGATCAGCCGGTCCTCATCAGCATCACCGCGTGCAACAACGACCCCGCGGTGGACGGCGACCGCACCGGCAATCGATCCCATCTGGCCTGGGGCGTCGGCGCGCACACCTGCCCCGCCCAGCCGATCGCGTCGATCATCGTCCAGGAAGCCCTCGAACAACTCCTCGACGCCCTCCCCGACATCAAGCTGTCCGTCCCCCTCGACCGACTAGCCTGGCAGCCCAACGCTTTCCACCGCGCCCCCGCCACCGTCCCCGTCACCTTCCCCTCCTCCCCGCCACTCCCCCTCGTCGAAGGGAGCTAGCGCGCTCGATCCGCAAGGGCGCCGAACAGGGCAGGTCACTCCTGCGCAGCCGATTGACCGGGGAACTGGGCAACGTCACGCAGTGAGATGAGCGCTTCGATATCGGCGATTCGCTGCTCCGGCACCGGATCCCGCAACAACGACCGGAGCAGGAGCGCCAGCGCCCGGTACCTCCGGCGACGCTGATGCAGCAACGAGGGCAATCGGGGGTCCGGCGGGTTTCGGCGCCGGGTCATCGAGGCGAGCCCGGGGCCGAAACCGAGATCGACCGCGACCCGATCGGCATGGGTCTGGTCACGCCGCAGAATCGCCAACTGCCCCAGTCCCTGCACGATCGCCGCCACCGCGAACCCGACTGTCACAGCGGGACCAAAACAGTTGTCCAGCGCGGTAAACCAGCCGACCAGCCACCCGAGGCGCACGAACCACACCACCGTGAGCCTGGCCCACTCGGCCGGAAACGGCATGCGCAGCACCCATCGACAGACAATATTCGGCGGCAGCGTCAGCAGACCGGTGTACCACCGCGACAGCCGGTACAGACCGAAGCCGCCGTCCCCGACGAAATGCCCGATCTCGTGCCCGAGCAGTCCGCGCAGTTCCGCGGGCGAAAGGTCGTGGATGGCCTCGGTGGACACGATGATGCTGCCGCCCGGGTAGGCCGTGCCGAGCGGCCCGTCCTCGCGCACCAACACGTCGTAGCACGATTCGTCGAGGCCGAGCCGGTGCACGGTATCGCTCCACGCCGGGTCCAGCACCGTGGATTCATCGGCGGTCGGTCGGCGGGGCAACCCCGGAGCGGCCATCGGCGGGGGCAGTCGCGGCGGGTGCAGCACGGGGAACGCGGATAACAGCCACACACAGAGCAGCAGGATCCCCGCCCACCGGCCCGCCAGATCGCCGAGCCGATACAGCAGCAGGCCACCCTGCAGCGGAACCGGCCACGATACGAGCAGCATCGCGACGGTCCAGGGCACCGCGCGCAGGCGAATTTGCCTGCGATACGCCGCGCGGTCCTCGATGCTCGCGGATTCGAGCCTGGGTGCGATCATCAGCGGTACCCGATCGTCGAAGCGGTGCCGAATTATCAAGATACCCAACCGATGTCGCAACGCATGCCCCCAATTTCCGTTGCCTGGCACCACACCGCACCCGCCGCAATGTGATGTGACTCACCCGTATCTTTGGCCGATTTCGGGTCTAGCATCGAGGCAGCGAATAGCTAGCCATTTGCCATCTGAATTTTCGAACCGACAAATCCACCACTCCTACTCGGGAGGGACCATGTCCTCGATCATCGATGCAACAAAGAAGTCCGCCACTCTCGGCGACAGACAGGGCTTGCAGGAAGTGCTCGATTTCCTCGTCACCGAGGAGGCCCTCGGCGTCACCTTCGTCACCGCCGCCATCGAACGTGCGGCCGGCACCCCGTCGGAGGCGTTCCTGCCGGTGCTGCGCAATGCGGTCACCCAGGAATATCACCACGTCCAGGCCTTGCAGGACGCCGGAGGGAAGCCGTTCACCCAGCAGTACTGGTTTCCCGACGCGGCCTTCGACAATGGCGGTGTCGGGTTGTTCTCCACGCTGGAAATCGTTGAGACAGTGGAGATCAGCCTCTACCTGCTCGGGGTGAGCGCCTACGCGAATGCCCGCGAACCGTTCGGCGCGCGGCTGTGCGCCGAAGCCCTGGGCACCGAGGCCGTCCATCGCGCCCTGGTCCGCCACGCCCAGAACGAGCTCGGCCACGATGTCGGCGTGCCCAACGACGTCGGCTTCGAGAACTTCGATTGGCAGACGATCACCAAGGTCCGTGACGCGCTCGAGGGACTCGGCATCGGCTACGGCGTCGAGTCCGATCAGCCGGGCCGGTTCTACCAATACCCCGGCGATCCGCTGGCTTCCGGCGTCGGCACACCGGTCAGCCACACCACTCCGGCCTGATATCTCATCTGCCCGAATGCCGTTGGCGCCGTCCAGCTTTCACACCCCACAGCCCACACCCATCAAGTAGTTCGGGAATCCTCTGCCCGATCCATCTGTGATCCGACCGACGTCACCGCCTAGGTGCGTACCAATTGGTTTTCTTGATAGCTTGGATGTCGCTCTGAGCAGCGCAACCGGACATTCCAAGCGCGCCCAGGAACAGTCGTATCAGAGAGCAGGAGTGAGGCGTTGTCCCTTCCGAGAACGCGGTGGTCACGGACGGCGAGTGTGATGACGGCGCTGGCGGCCGAGGTACTGGCGGCCGGGCTGTGGGGTTTCGGGGCGCCGCGGGCCGCGGCGGCGCCCGCGGACTGCCCGGCGCTGAGCGTTATCGCCGTTCCCGGGACCTGGGAGACCTCCGACGATGATCCCCGGCAGGGGATGCTGTCGATGGTCACCCGCGGGCTGCCGGGCTCCGTGCGGACGACCTACGTGAGCTATGCCGCGACGGCGCTGCCCTGGGAGGGCGAGGTTTACGGGCGGTCCGAGCGGGAGGGTGTCAACAACACCCGGGGCACGATCGCCGATCAGGCCGCGCGTTGCGGCGCAACACGTTTCGCGCTCCTGGGCTACAGCCAGGGAGCGAATGTGGCCGGGGATGTGGCCGCGGAGATCGGAACCGGGCTCGGGGTGATTCCGCCGGACCGGCTCGTCGCCGTCGGCCTGCTGTCCGATCCTCGCCGCTCCCCCACCGACGCGCTGGTCGGGCCGCCGGTGCCGGGCGCGGGCGCGGCGGGTGCTCGGCCCGGCGGGTTCGGGTGGGTCAGCCCGGTGGTCCGCAGCATCTGCGCGGCGGGCGACCTGTACTGCTCGGTGCCGACCGATGACCTCGCCGGTCGATTCGCCGGATTCGCGACCCAGTTGTCCGCGCCCGATCCGCTGCAGATCCCCAATTACGCCGCGACCCTGAATTCCATCCTCAGCGAGGCGCTCATCCCCGGCTGGCTGTCCATTCTGTCCGCCCCGCAGGATGATCCGTCCAGCGAGCAGTGGGGACGCCAGGTGCAGGAGTTCCTGTCCTCCGGCGTGCACCAGTCGTATCCGCACTACGTCGTCGACGCCAATGGCACCACCGCCACCACGTGGCTCCACAACTGGCTGGCGGATATCGCGCGGTAATCCCGCCTAAATCTCTTGCGCCCCAACATGCATCGACGCGGCGACCGCCCACCGCAGGCCCGTCCTGCGGGCGGAGGCGGCGTCGGTGTAGCCCAGCAGTCGGGCTTGCTGGGATCGACTCAAGGGGCCGGTGGCCGTGGCCGCCACGAGGCGGGCGTGGCGGGCCCGGTCCACCTCGTTGCGGAAGGTCGTTCCGACCTCGGTGAGCCGCCGTTGCAGCGTGCGCGGGCTGACCAGCAGCCGACGGGCTATCTGCTCGAGTGAGATCTCGCCGCTGTCCATGCCTTCGGCGATCGCGACGGCCACCCGTTCGGGCCACGCGGTTTCCAGTGGCGGGGGCGGCGGCAGTGCCTCGGCCAGCGGTTTCAACACCTCGGCCAGTGCCGGGTCCGCGGTGACCAGCGGTAGTGCGAGGTCGGACGCCCGGAATGTCATGGAATCCGTGGGCATCCCGAAATCGATGATCGCGCCGGGGAATACCTCCCGATAGGTTTCGAGATTGCGTGGCGCCCGCTGCCGCAGTGACACGCGGGTCGGGTTCAGCGGAGCGTCGACGACTCGCCGCGCCCGCCCGAGCACGGCCGACAATCCCCACGCGTGAGTCAACTCGCGGGCCCGCCCCTCACCGTCGACCATGTCCAGATACAGCGTGGACTCCCCACCGGTCCCCTCGACGAAGGTGAATCGATGGTTGGTGGTGACCGCGCTGACGTAGGGCCCGCAGGTGGCCAGGCCCGCACCGACCGTGGGCGCGGTGGAGAACAGATAGTCGTACAGCCCGGTCGCTTTGAGCTCGTACCGGCTCCCCACCCGCAGCCCGACCTCCGGATCGTCCAGCCAGTGGGCCGCGACCTCCCACAACCGCCCGAAGGTCGCACTCGGCACATGCACGCCCGGACCGCTCAGGGTCCATTCCGGCACCCCGCACTCCCGAATCAGCCGACCACGATCGAGCCCCGCCGCGGTCAACTGCGCGATGACGAACCGATGCAGCAGTGTCTGATCGGTCCCCATCCCCCATGTCTCGTTCCGCCCGCCGCCCATACGTGGACGCTAACGCCCGCGCCCCCGATCCGCCACGAACTCGCGGAGTTCGCCACGGAGACTACGAGATCGAAACACGCTCGAAACGGCGACCGAGTCGCATTGCTAGCATGTTGCCGTGGATGCCTGGGCCGTCCGGCCGCTGACCGCGAACTGTGCTCACATCTTCGAGGAGCGGGCGCATGCGTGCCTGGGGATCAGCCCGTTCAACAGCTATTTCAAACGGGCACGGATTGCGGAGCTGACGCGGTGGGCCGCGCGTGAATTCAACGGGGTTCAGTTCCATCTACCGGATGTGCCGTCCGAATACACCCTGCGCGCAATGGGATTCCCGGCGGACAAGGCGCGGCGGCGCGCGCACGAGAACGGTTTGAAGATGCGCAATCGGATTCGCGATGCCGTGGATTCGGCGGGGTTGGACGGCCTGAACGAGCGGATCCTCGATTGGAATTTTCTGAGCACCAACTCCGCGTTCCTCGACCTGTACAAACGCGCACACTACCTCTTCGACACCGATCCGGCGTTCCGCGCGCTGTGCCTGGACACCACCCGAGATGTATTGCGGCACCGCCTCCCCGACTGCATCGAACCGGATCAACGTCGATGCGAAATCGCCGTCGAATACTTCCTCACCGACATCCCACTACTGGTCGACACCCCGGCCATTGTCGGCACCACCTCGTCCCTCTACGCGTACCACCGCACGATCCCCTTCATAGAAGCCCTGTACAACGGCGACCTGCCCATCCACCCCCACCCCACCCAGGGCTACCTGATCATCGGCGAAACCCACTGACGCCGAACGACACCCGGCCGAGACCCTCACGCCCACAGGCCGATCATCACCAAAATGCGATTCGGGTACGGCGGCGAGTCGACCCAGCTCAGCTGCCAGTAGATCGCGCGGCGCGCCCGCGTCACCGGCTCGCGCAGCCATACCGGCACGACCGCCGAGGCGAACTCCGCCTCGCTCTCGAACCAGAACTTGCGGAAGGTGGGATAGCGGGCGAGTTCGGCCAGCAGCCCGGTCAATTCCCGGGATCCGCGAAAACGCCCCAGTGCCGCACGCATATACCGCACCGACTGGCGGGCGATCAGCTCCCATTCCTCGATGATTTCCGAGGCCTCCGCGTCACCGAATAACCAGTGCAGGAGATTCCCCCTGCGGCACAGTCCGGGCAGCAGCTCCTCATAGGCGCGGTTGAAGCGCAGGATATCGGTGCGCTGGCTGTCGACGTACGCCGCCGGATTGGGGAGGTGCGCGGTCAGCGCCTCATTCAGGCCGGGTGTGATCAGGGCACGCAGTTGCTCGGTCGATGGCGTGTCCTTCGGATCGGTGTATCCGCTGAGCTGATTCAGCAGCCTGCGTTCATCGGGGCAGATGGGCGCGATTCGATCGAGATGGCGAATGAGCGCGGCGACGACCTGTTCGGCGGGCTGGGTGCGTTGCCCGGTCTCCAAATGCGTGACATAACTCGCGCTGACACCCGCGCCGAAGGCCAGCCGTTCCCGCGATACCTTGCGCGCCTCCCGCATCCGCCGCAGCGCGGTCCCGAACGTGGGCACCGCGGGTCCCGGTGAATCGCCACCGATGAAGCTTTCGTGATCCACGGGGTCTCCTGTCCACGCTCGTCTATATGGCCGCTGCGGCGCGGCTGCGCGAAGGTCCCCTGCGGACGGAATGATTACATGAATTGCCACGATGCGCAGAACAAGGCGCCCGCCTCGGTGAACAGATGCGGCCGAGCGGAGGGCCGCGGCCTCGTCGTCCGGATCGTGATTGCGCGCCAACGGCTATTGTCGGAAGACCGAGTTGGGGAGATTGGTCGTGTGGGAACTTCGTGACATCGAGATTTTTCTGACGGTGGCCGAGGAATTGCACTTCGGCCGGGCGGCGCAGCGCCTGCATGTTTCGTCGGCGCGGGTGTCGCAGGCGGTGAAGAAGCAGGAGCGGATGGTCGGCGCGGCGCTGTTCGACCGCACCACTCGACGGGTCCTGCTCACCCCGGTCGGGCGGAAACTGCGGGACGATCTGCTGCCGCTCTATCGGGGGCTGCACGAAAGCATCGAGCAGGCCCGGCTTTTCGCGTCGGATAAGACCCGGCGGATACGGGTCGGCGCGGTACCGTCGAACGTGCTCGACCTGCAACCGCTGTGGGATGCGTTCGGGGTCGCGCACCCCGAGTGCCATCTCGAACTCCGCAGCGCGACCTGGGTGGACCCGTTCGCGGCCCTGCGGCGGGGCGATATCGACGCCCTGGTGATGTCGCTTCCGGTCGAGGAGCGCGACCTGACAGTGGGACCGGTGCTGTTCACCGACGCCCGCATGCTGGCGATCGCCGCCAACCATCAACTGGCCTCGCGTACTTCGGTTTCGGTGGAGGTGCTCGGCGATTTCCTGCACAACACCGCCCCGCGCCTGCCCGAGTATTGGGAAGCGAATTTCACGCCATTCCACACTCCGCGCGGGCGAATCATCGAGCGCGGACCACTGGTGAGCAACCGGGACGAAATGTTCGCCACGATCTCGACCGGCGCGGCGGTCACCATGCTGCCCGCGCACTCGAACAGGTACTGGCAGCGGCCCGATATCGCCTGGGTGCCGGTCCACGACGTATCCCGCCTGCACTACGCGCTGATCTGGCGCACCGAGGCCGAGAACGCCGAGATCCGCGCCTTGGCCGCGGTCGCCGCCGATCTCGGCACCCGCCATCTGTAAAGGGGGTGCCGCACGGGGGCCACCGGTCAATCGGCGGCGGCGGGTGTTTGGTATCGGTGAGTACGGAAACCCTTGCAGCAGAATGAACGACCCGGCGAAAAGGCTGATCGCGGATGCCCTACATCGCGGGACTCGGACACACGCCACCGAGACCGCTGCACGCTCGTGCAGACGGTCGTATGCCTTACCGCCATCTCCTCCACAGGCTGCGCAGGCTCCTCCGACAGCTTCGATAATGGGTCCCGCGTAAACGATGGCATTGGAATCCGCGACTTCAGACCGCCCATCGCGTCGGTTTCGACATGGAATCGAAGGGCATCCGCACGCTAGGACAACTCGCCCTCTGCCATGAAGGCGTTCTGAGCGACAGGAGCGAACATGCCAGGGCCACTTGCCGGATTCCAGGTCGCCATCATCACCAGCAACACCGGTGTCGAGCACGACGAACTCGTCGTACCGCGCGACCGGCTGCGCGAGCGCGGCGCACAGGTACTGCACGCCGCGGTGAAATCCGAACCCGTACACACCTATCGGCACGACCTCGAGCCCGCTGACACCTTCGACCCCGACACCACCATCGACAGCCTCGACCCCACCGAAGTCGACATCCTCGTCATCCCCGGCGGCACCGTCAACGCCGACCGGCTGCGCACCGACCCGCACGCCTGCGCCCTGATACGGGCACTCACCAGCGCGGGCGTG
>NZ_BAFX01000130.1 GCF_000308815.1 Nocardia concava NBRC 100430 | reverse complement strand
CGGCGCGCTGAACCTGGAAGCGCTGCAGGCGGCCGTCGCCGATGTGGTGAACCGACACGAGACCCTGCGCACGCTCTACCCCGAGCACGACGGCGAGGCCAGCCAGCTCATCCTGCCGGTCGGCACCCGCCTCATCGACCTGGTGCCCGAGCCGGTCTCGGCCGATCGGCTGCCCGGCCTGGTGGAGTCGGTGGCGCGCACCGCCTTCGACGTCACCGCCGAGGTGCCGTTCCGGATCCGGCTGCTCGAGCTCACCGACGAACCCGGCACCCACCTGCTGGTCATGGTGGTGCACCACATCGCGGCCGACGGCTGGTCGTTCGGGCCGCTGACCCGCGATATCGCCAGCGCCTACGTGGCCCGCTGCGCGGGGGAGACTCCCAACCTCGCGCCACTGCCGGTGCAGTACGCCGACTTCGCGCTCTGGCAGCGCGACGCGCTCGGCCGCGCCGACGACCCGGACTCGGTGCTGGCCCGCCAGCTGACCTACTGGACGCGGCGGCTGCACGCAGTCCCGGATGTCCTGGCCTTGCCGACCGACCGCCCCCGCCCCGCGGTCGCGACCGGCCGCGGCGCGGGCTTCCAGTCCCGCTTCGACGCCGAATTGCATTCGGCCATCCTCGACTTCGCCGCCACCCGCCGAGTCTCCCCGTTCATGGTGCTGCACACCGCCCTCGCGGTGACCCTGGCCCGGCTCTCCGGCACCGCCGACATCGTCGTCGGCACCCCGGTCGCCGGACGCGGCGACGAGGCCCTCGACGATCTGGTCGGCATGTTCGTCAACACCCTGGTGCTGCGCACCGAGGTGCGGCCGGACGCGCCGTTGGGCGAGCTGCTCACCCAGGTCCGCGACACCGATCTCGCCGCCTTCGACCACGCCGTGGTCCCGTTCGAGATGCTGGTCGAGGCCGTGAATCCGGTCCGCTCCCAGTCACATTCGCCGCTGTGCCAGGTCACCCTGACGCTGCAGAACCACACCCGGCCCAGCATCCGGCTCAACCGGCTGGCCATCGAGGCGCTCACCGTCGAGGCCACCGCGGCCCAGTTCGACCTGGACTGGACCATGGCCGAGTCCATCGATGCCGAGGGTGCGCCCGGCGGCATCGAGGTCTACATCACCTATGCCACCGACCTTTTCGACGCGGAGACGGTCGGCGGGTTCCAGGCGGCCTACGAGCGGGTGCTGCGTGCGCTGCTCGCCGATCCACGGACGGCCGCCGGGGATGTGGATCTCATGTCGCGCGCCGAGCGCGGCGAGCTGCTGGTGAACCGGAACGCCACGGGCCGGGTGCTGCCCGTCGAGACGCTGGCGGATCTGCTGGACCACCGGGCTGCGGCGGATCCGGCCGTCGACGCCTTGCTCTTCGAGGACGAGCGGGTCACCTACGGCGAGCTGGCCCCGCGCGTGAATCGCCTGGCCCGCCTGCTGATTTCGAAGGGCGTCGGACCGGACGCCGTCGTCGGCGTCACCGCCCAGCGGTCGATCGACACGGTGGTGGCGCTCTACGCCGTCGTGGCCGCCGGTGCCGCCTATGTGCCGGTCGATCCCGCGCATCCGGCCGACCGCCTGCGCCACATCCTCGACACCTCGGCCGTGACGCTGGTGCTGTCGGTCGGCGGCGCGACGCTCCCCGAACTCGACGGCATCTCCGTTCTGGATGTCGCGGAACTCGGTGCGCTGGAGGACTTCTCGGCCGAGCCGGTCACCGATGCCGACCGTCTCGCCGCCCTCCGCCCCGACAACCTCGCCTACGTCCTCTACACCTCCGGCTCCACCGGCCTGCCCAAGGGTGTGGCGACCAGCCACCGCGCCATCATGAACCAGCTCCGCTGGCTCGAGCACCGCTACGGCGTCACCTCCGCCGACCGCATCATGCAGCGCGCCCCGCTGGCCTTCGACGTGTCGGTCTGGGAATGCTTCCTGCCCGCCATGGTCGGTGCGCCCCTGGTGATTCCGCGCCCGGGGGGCCACCAGGACCTGGACTACCTGGCCGGTCTCATGCGCGACTTCGGCGTCACCATCGCCGAGCATGTGCCGTCCGTGCTGGCCGCGCTCATCGCGGAGGGCCACGGAGACGCGCTGGCTTCCTTCCGTCACCTGCACACCGGCGGTGAGGCGCTGCCCGTCGACCTGCTCGGCGAGCTGCGGGAACTGGTCGGCGGCGCGGTGCACAATGCCTACGGCCCGACCGAGGCCGCGATCTCGACCATCTACCACGAATTCTCCGACGCCGACCCGGATTTCGAGGTCGCCATCGGCCGCCCGAACTGGAACACCCGCGCCTACGTGCTCGACTCCCGGCTGCGTCCGGTGCCGACCGGCGTCATCGGCGAGCTGTACCTGGCCGGCACCCAGCTGGCCCGCGGCTATCAGGGCCGCGGCGGGCTCACCGCCGACCGGTTCGTGGCCGACCCGTTCGGCGTCCCGGGCGCGCGCATGTACCGCACCGGCGACCTGGTGCGCTGGAACCGCGGCGGCGACCTGGTGTACATGGGGCGCAACGACTTCCAGGTGAAACTGCGCGGTCAGCGCATCGAGCTGGGGGAGATCGAGGCCGCGCTGCTGTCGGCCGCGGGCGTCGCGAACGCGGTCGTCCTGCTGGCCGAGGACACCGCCGGGACGGATTGCCTGGTCGGCTATGTCTCGGGTCCGGACCTCGACGCGGACACCGTGCTGGCCCACGCCCGCACCCAGCTGCCCGCGTACATGGTCCCCGCGCACCTGGTGACCCTGGCCGAGATGCCGCTCACCACCGTCGGCAAGCTCGACCGGAACGCCCTGCCCCCGGTCGAATTCACCGCCACCACCGTCGCCTACCGCGCTCCCGCGGCGGGCACCGAGGCCGTGCTGGCCGCCCTGATCGGCGACCTGCTCGGCGGTGTCACCATCGGCGTGGACGACGACTTCTTCGCGCGCGGCGGCAATTCGCTGCTCGCCATGCGCCTGGTGGCCCGCGCCAATGCCGCCCTCGGCGCGGATCTGACCGTGCGCCAGCTCTTCGACGCCCCGACCGTCGCCGAACTGGCGGCCCGGATCGGCGACGGCGGAACCGGCCTGCCGCTGCGGCGCATGCCGCGCCCGGAGCGAATCCCGCTGTCGCTCGCCCAGACTCGCATGTGGCTGCTCAACCGACTGGACCCGGAATCGGCGTCCTACAACGTGCCCGCCGCCGTGCGGGTCACCGGCGAGATCGACACCGCGGTGCTGGAGGACGCCTTCGCGGATGTGGTCGCCCGCCACGAAACGCTGCGCACCATCTACCCGGTCGACGCGGACGGCATCGGCTACCAGCTGGTCCTGCCCGTCGAGAGCGCCCGACCCACCCTCGAACTGCGCGATGGCGCGGACCTGAACTGGATCGAGGGCTTCGTGGCGCGCGGGTTCGACGTCACCACCACGGTTCCGGTGCGGGCCGCGCTGATTCGCGAATCCGCGCACAGCCATGTGCTGGTCGTGGTGCTACACCACATCGCCGGTGACGGCCAGTCGCAGGATCCGCTGTTGCGCGACACCATCGCCGCCTACCTGTCCCGGGCCGCGGGCCAGGCACCGGTGTGGTCGGAACTGCCCGTGCAGTATGCCGACTACACGCTCTGGCAGCGGGCCACGCTGGAACAGTCCGGCGAGCGCGAACTGGCGTTCTGGAAAGAGACGCTCGCGGGTCTGCCCGAGCTGCCGCTGCCCACCGACCGGCCGCGCCCGCCCGTGGCCTCCGGCGTCGGAGCGCGGGTCAATGCCCGGCTGGACGGCGGTCTGGCCGCCGAGGTCAAGCGAATCGCCGAGGCGCACAACGTCACCCCGTTCATGGTGTGGCATGCCGCGCTGTCGGTGCTGCTGGCCCGGATGTCGGGGACGGACGATATCGCCATCGGCACTCCGCTCGAGGGTCGTGGCAATGCGGCGCTCGACGACCTGGTCGGCATGTTCGTCAACACGCTGACGCTGCGTACCCGGCCGGAGCCCGAGCTCGGTTTCGACGAGCTGCTGGCGCAGACCCGCGAGGTCGATCTGGCGGCCTTCGACCACGCCGTCATCCCGTTCGACCAGGTGGTGGATGCCCTCGGCGTGCCACGCACCCAGGCCCGCAATCCGCTGTTCACGGTGGCCCTGAGCTACATGAACCTCGGTTCGCAGACCTATGCGGTGCCCGGGCTGGTGCTCGAGGCGGTCGATTTCGAGCATCGGGTGGCGCGGTTCGATCTGCAGTTCACCGTGTCGGACGAGCCGGATGTCGACGGCCATCTGGCACTCGAATTGAACTACGCCACGGACCTTTTCGATGAAGCCACGGCGGCTTCCCTGCTGCGTCGTCTGGGCCGGGTGCTCGGCGCGGTCGCGGCCGACGCCACCGTCAAGGTCGGCGATATCGATCTGCTGTCGCCGTCGGAGCGGGCCGCGCTGGTGGACCGCAGTGCGACACAGCCGGTTACATTGCGCACGCTCGGCGACTACTTCGCCGAGGCCGCCGCGACGTATCCGGACAATATCGCCCTGCGCTACCGCGATCGCGAGCTCACCTATCGCGAACTCGATGCCGAATCCACCCGTCTGGCCCGGGTACTCATCGACCGCGGTATCGGCGCGGAAGACTATGTCGCGCTGTCGATTCCGCGCTCTGACCTGACCCTGATCGCCGTGTGGGCCATCACCAAGACGGGCGCGGCCTTCGTCCCGGTCGACCCGAACTACCCGGCCGACCGCATCGAGCACATGCTCTCCGACTCGGGCGCGACCTTCGGCCTGACCGTCGCCGAGAGCCGGGACCGGTTGCCCGGCGCGGCCGAATGGCTGGTCATCGATGCACCCGAATTCATCGAAGCGACAGGCGAACTCGACGCGACGCCCATCACGCCGAGCGAGCTGGTCCGCCCGGTCCGCATCGCCCATCCGGCCTGGATGGTCTACACCTCCGGCTCCACCGGCCTGCCCAAGGGCGTCGTCGCGACCCACAGCGGTGTCGCGGGCGTCGCCATCAGCCAGAAGGAGCGTTACCGGGTCGGCCCGGATGCCCGGGTGCTGCAGGTGTCCTCGCCGAGCTTCGACGCCTACCAGCTCGAGATCCTCATGGCCACGGCCGCCGGGGCCCGCCTGGTGATCGCACCGGCCGGGGTCTTCGGCGGCGCCGAGCTCACCGATCTGATGGCGGCCGAGGGCGTCACCCACGCCTTCATCACCCCGGCCGTCCTGCAGACCCTGGACCCTGTCCGGCTGCCGGAGTTCCGCGAATTGTCCCTCGGCGGTGAGGCGTACGGCCCGGAGCTGGTGGCGCGCTGGGCTACCGGCACCCGCGCCGTCCACAACGGCTACGGACCGACCGAGACCACCATCACCTCGAATATCGGTGCGCCGATGCTGCCGGGCGAGCCGGTCGAACTGGGTGCGCTGACCGACGGCATGACCGCGGTCGTGCTCGACTCCCGGCTGCGGCCGGTGCCGGTCGGGGTGACCGGTGAGCTGTACCTGAACGGTCCGGGCGTGGCCCGCGGATACCATGCGCGGCCGGGTCTTTCGGCCGAACGCTTCGTGGCCGATCCGTACGGTGCGCCGGGCGAGCGGCTCTACCGCACCGGCGACCTGGTGCGCTGGACCGCGCGGGCCGACGGGCGGCGCGGGCTGGAATATGTCGGGCGGGCCGACTTCCAGGTGAAGGTGCGCGGCCTGCGCATCGAGCTCGGCGAGATCGACGCGGCGCTCACCGCGCACGAGAGCGTCGAATTCGCGGTCACTCTCGGCCACACCGATGCCTCGGGCACGGTGTCGCTGGTGTCCTATGTGGTGGCCGCACCCGGCCACACCGTCGACGTGGACGAACTGTTGGCGCATGCGAGCGGCTCGCTGGCCGCGTACATGGTGCCCGCCGCCGTCATGGTGCTCGACCGCATCCCGCTCACCCCGGTCGGCAAGCTGGATCGGAAGGCGCTGCCGGAGCCCGTCTTCCGCACCGCCGAATTCCTGGCCCCGCGCACCGACTCCGAGCGCACGGTCGCCGAGATCGTCGCGGCGGTGCTGGGCACGGAGGCCCCGGTCGGCGTCGCGGACGACTTCTTCGGGCTCGGTGGAAACTCGCTCACCGCAACGCAGTTGGCGGCCCGATTGAGTGTCGCGTTCGGGGTGCGGGTGGCCGTCCGGACGGTGTTCGAGAACTCGACCATCGAGGCGCTGGCGGTGGCCGCGCTCGCGGGTGAGCCGCAGGGTTCGGACCGCCCGGCCCTGGTGCCCCGCACCGGCGACGGACCGGTCCCGGTTTCCCTTGCGCAGCAGCGCATGTGGTTCCTCAACCGCCTGGATCCGGACTCCACCGCCTACAACATCCCGATGCCGATCCGGCTGACCGGGCCGCTGGACGTGGCGGCGCTGCACGCGGCGATCGCCGACGTGGTGCTCCGGCACGAGGTGCTGCGCACGGTTTACCCGGAGACCGAAGCGGGCCCGGTCCAGGTGGTTCTCCCCGCTACCGTGGCCACCGAACTGCCTGCGCTGGAGGCTGTTCCAGTGACCGAGGAGACGGTGACCGCCGCCGTCCTCGAGATCATCGGCCAGGGCTTCGACGTCACCGCCACCGTGCCGCTGCGCGCCGCGCTCTTCGAACTGGCTCCCGAGGATCACGTCTTCGTCGTGGTCATGCACCACATCGCCGGTGACGGCACCTCGCTCGCACCGCTGGCCCGCGATGTCATGACCGCCTACGCCGCGCGCAAGTCCGGCGTCGCACCGGCCTGGACACCGCTGCCGGTGCAGTACGCCGACTACGCGGTCTGGCAGCGCGAACTGCTGGGCTCGGAGGACGATCCGGCCTCGCTGGTGTCCAAGCAGATCGGCTTCTGGACCGAGACCCTGGCCGGACTGCCGCCGCTGCTCACCGTCCCGGCCGATCGGCCCCGCCCGGTCGTCCTGGACACCACGGGCCGCCGCGTCGACTTCACCATCGACGCCGAAACTCACGCGGCCCTGGCCGAATTGGGGCGCGGCAGCGGTGCCACGCTGTTCATGACGGTGCACGCCGCCTTCGCGGCGCTGCTGTCGCGGCTGACGGGATCGACCGATATCGCGGTCGGCACCCCGGTCGCGGGTCGCGGTGACGCGGCGCTGGACGACCTGGTCGGCATGTTCGTCAATACGCTCGTGCTGCGCACCGAGGTCGCTCCGGGCGAGAGCTTCGCCGACCTGGTCCGCCACGTCCGGGCCCGCGATGTCGCGGCCTTCGATCACGTGGACGTGCCGTTCGAGCGGCTGGTCGAGGTGCTCAACCCGGAGCGCTCCACCGCGCGGCACCCGCTGGTTCAGGTCGGGTTCTCCTTCCACAACCAGGACCAGGCCGCCTTCGATCTGGACGGGCTCGGGGTCGCGGCCCTCGAATTCGATACCGACGTCTCGCAGTTCGATCTGCATCTGGTCGTCATGGACCGCTACGACGCCGACGGCGCGCCGGCGGGCATGACCGCGACCATGACCTACGCGACCGCGCTGTTCGACGAGGCCACCGTGGCCGGATTCGCCGAGCGGCTGGAGCGGCTGCTGGCCGGGGTCATCGCCGACCCGCAAGCGCCGATCGGGGATGTGGACATCCTGGGTGCGACGGAATCCGCTCGCCTGCTGCGGGATTGGAACGCGACCGGACCCGCATTCCCGCGCAGCGGGCTGCTGGACGCCTTCGACGCGCAGGTGCGGCGCACGCCCTTCGCCATCGCGGTGGTCGAGCAGGGGCGGGCGCTGAGCTACCGCGACTTCGCCGAACGGATCGACCGGCTGGCCCGGGTCCTCATCGGCGAGGGCGTGGGGCCGGAAACGCTGGTGGCGCTGGCGCTTCCGCGCAGCATCGAGCTGTTGACCGCCATGTACGCGGTGGTCCGGGCGGGCGGCGCGTATGTGCCGCTGGATCCGGCGCATCCGCTCGAACGCACGGCCATGGTGCTGGAGACGGCCGCGCCCAGCGTGGTGCTGACCAGCTCGGCCCGGCCGATGACCTTGCCGGATGAACTGCCGGAGACCACCTCCGTGCTGGATGTGGCACTCGCCGAGGATCCGGCCCTGCCCGCCAACCCGATTCGCGACGACGAGCGCCACGCGCCCTCCTCGCCCGCCGATCCCGCCTATGTGATCTTCACGTCGGGCTCGACCGGCAAGCCCAAGGGTGTGGCTCTGCCGCAGGCGGCGGTCGCGCACCAGATGGATTGGATGCAGTCGGAATATCGTCTTGCCGAGGGCGATTCGGTGCTGTGGATGACCTCGGCGGCCTTCGACCTGTCGGTCTGGGAACTCTGGTGGGCGCTGCGCACCGGGTCCCGGATCGTGCTGGCAACCGAAGGCGCGCAACACGATCCGGAGGGCCTGCTCGACCAGATCCGCCGGGAGTCCGTCACCACCCTGACTCTGGTGCCGTCGCTGCTGGCCATGCTGGTCGACGTCGTCGGGGCCGACGGCCTGCCGGAGTCGCTGCGTCGCCTGCTGGTGATCGGTGAGGCGCTGCCCGCGCGGACCCTGTCCCGCGCCAGGGCAGCGACCACTGCGCGCATCGACAACCTGTACGGCCCAACCGAAGCGGCGGTTTCGGTCACCCGATTCCGTACCGACACCGAGATCCGCCAGGCCGTGGTGCCGATCGGCACGCCGGAGGCGGGCAGCCGGGTGTACGTCCTCGACGACCGGCTGCGGCCGGTGCCGGTGGGTGTCACCGGCGAGCTGTACCTGGGCGGTGCGCAGCTGGCCCGCGGCTACCACGATCGGCCGGAGCTGACGGCGGAGCGGTTCGTGGCCGATCCGTTCGGCCCGGCCGGTACTCGGCTCTACCGCACCGGTGACCTGGTGCGATGGACGCGGGGAGCCGAAGAAGACAGCGGCGTACTGGAATTCGTGGAGCGCCGTGACTTCCAGGTGAAGGTACGCGGCTACCGCATCGAGCTGGCCGAGATCGAGCATGCCTTGCGCTCGGCTCCGGGAGTCACCGATGCGGTCGTCGTGGTCGACGGCCTGGCGGATTCCGCACGGCTGGTCGGATACTTCAGCGGCACCGACGATCTCGACGCGGCGAGCGTTCGTACCCGTCTGGCCGGACTGCTGCCCAGCTACATGGTGCCCGAGGCATTGATGCGCCTGGACGCGGTGCCGCGCAATGCCAATGGCAAGGTCGACCGCGCCGCATTGCCGGAACCGGAATTCGCGGCCCGCGAATACCGGGCTCCCGCAACCGAAGTAGAAACTGCCGTGTGCTCGGTCTTCGCCGAGGTTCTCGGTGCCGAGCGAGTCGGCCTGGACGACAACTTCTTCGAGCTCGGCGGCAACTCGCTGCTCGCGGTCCGGCTGGCCACCCGCCTCGGCGAGACCCTCGGCCAGAAGGTTCCGGTCGTCCTCGTCTTCGCCGCGCCGACGCCCGCCGAGATGTCCGGACCACTGAGCGCGCCGGGCGGTTTCGACGCCGACGCCGCGTTCTCCGTGCTGCTCCCGCTACGGCCGGCGGGAACGGGCGCACCACTGTTCTGCATCCACCCGGTCGGCGGCATCTCCTGGTCCTTCGCGGGCCTGGCCGCCCACCTGGACGAGGACCGGCCGATCTACGGCCTGCAGTCGCCGACCCTGATCGGCGATGCGCCGCTGCCGGATTCGATCGAGGACTGGGCCGCCCGCTACATCCGCGAGATCCGCGCCGTGCAGCCGGAGGGGCCGTACCACCTGCTCGGCTGGTCGCTCGGCGGCGTGATCGCGCACGCCATGGCGGTGCAGCTGCAGGAGGAAGGCCAGGAGGTCGCGACGCTGGCCATGCTGGACAGCTCGCTGGAAAGCGATGTCGATCCGGAGACCGCGGTCCCGGTGGCCGAACTGCTCGGCGAGGCCGCCGGACTGGTCGACGCCGAATCCGAGGTCGGCGCGGAGCGCATGGCGCGAATCGTCGACAGTGCTCTCGCCTCATTCCCGCTCATCGGCGCATACCAACCCCGCCGATTCAAGGGTGATCTGCTGTATTTCCATGCCGCACTGGACGATCCGAGCGGCGCCTGGGGCGTCTCGAGCTGGACCGACGCCGTCGACGGCGTCCTCGAGAACCATGCCGTCCCGGCCACCCACTGGCAGATGACCTCGCCCGACGCGCTGGCGCACATCGCTCGCGCGATTAATGGCACGGCTCGCGCGCTGAACGCCACCACCCCACGGATTCAGAAAGGCAACTCGCATGAGTAATCCCTTCGATGACGAAGACGCCCAGTTCTACGTGCTCGTCAACGAGGAGGCCCAGCACTCGCTGTGGCCGGTGTTCGCCGCCATCCCGGGTGGCTGGACCGCCGCGCACGGTCCGGCCAAACGGCAGAGCTGCCTGGACTACGTCGAAGCGCACTGGACCGATATGCGGCCGGCCTCCCTGGTTCAGGCCATGGCGGTCGAACCCGAATAGACCTGCGGCACAGCTGTTCCGCTCCCAAGACCCGGGGCCATTCCGGCCCCGTGCGGCGGTCCCGAGAAGAAACCACACATCGAGGGGGTCTGTCCGCGTCGTGAAAGAAAGGGAAACACCATGACCACCACTCCTCCCGACACCGGCGGCGGCACCACTGTCGACATCGGCGCCATCATCTCGCAGGTGCTGAAGTTCCTGGGCAGCGGTTCCACCACCAGCTACAACCCCAAGGGCCCGAAGCTCAAGAGCGACATCGCCAAGTAGCAAGCACACCGCGAAGCAATTCGTGTAGCACGACACATTTTTCGAAAGGTTTCATCCATGCCCGTATACAGCGGCAGCGGTTTCACCGACCTCCTGTTGGCCATCTCCCACCTGATTCTCTCGGGCTCGTCGACCTCGATCACCCAGCCGGGTGGTACGACGACGACGCCGACCGTCTAGGAGACGACCGATGTTCAGCGGCAGTGCGGTGAACGATCTGTTCCTGTGGATGGCGAAGGCGCTGGGTACCGGCTCTTCCTTCACCTGGCCACCGACGACCACAACCACGACGTAGTCGACGCACAGGTGCGCAGGCCGTCAGGGCTTTCCGGCCCTGACGGCCCCCGGGCGGCGGCTCGGCCCGGGGGTGTCAGTCGACGGTCGGCCAATCCCAGCCCAGCTGCAGAAACATGCCCAGGCGGTCACTGACCGCCCGGATCTCGCTGATGCGAGAGTCGGTCAGGGTGAAGATCCAGATCTGCTCGACATCGCAGGTGCGGCCGGTCGGCTCGGGCATGCGGGCGTGCGCGCCGGTGTGGCGGCCGATCACCCGCAGGCGGGCGACGATGCGGTCGTCCTCGCCGATCAACTCCTGCAACAGGATTCCGCTCTGCTCGTCCTCGGTGGGGCTGAAGGCGGCCAGCTGCTGCCGGAAGCCCTCGATGGCCGCGCCGGGGGCATCCTCCTCGCCGAAGATCACCTTGTTGTGGTCGATCACCTGCGGGGACAGGTAGCGCACCCAGTCGGTTCCGCCGTCCAGGCCGTGGTTCAGCGCGTCGATGAACGCGGTGATGACGGCCTTGTTGGTGGCGACTGCGGTGGTGTTCATGAGGTTCTCCCGATCTCGATAACTCTTACGTCGTAAGAGTTCGTTGCCGTGGACTATGATTCACTTACGACGTAAGAGTTGTCAACACCGGAGGGAAACTCGATGGCGGCCAAGCGCACTCGCGCCGAACGGGCGGGGATCTCGCGGGAGCAAGTGCTGGACGCGGCACTCGCCTTCGCGGACCGTGAAGGGGTGGCGGCGCTGTCCATGCGCAAGCTGGGGGCGGAGCTGGGTGTGGAGGCCATGACGCTGTACCACTACGTGCCGAACAAGGATGCGTTGCTGGATGGGATGGTCGAGCGCGTCATGTCTCAGGCGGATGCTGGATTCTCCGACGGCCCTTGGCAATCGGCGCTGTCGGATTACGCGCATGCGCTTCGCGCGGCTGTGCTGGAGCATCCGGGTGCCCTGCCGCTGATCGCGACCCGTCCGGCCGTCACGCCGCGCACCTTGCGGACGGCTGAGCGCGGCTTGAAGCTTCTGGTGGACGCGGGATTCGAACTGGGTGCTGCGCTGGACGCGCTGAATTCCCTCACCCTCTTCGTTGTGGCACATGCCAATTCGGAAGTACGGATCGCGCCGGTCAACGAGGCGGGTGACGCGGGATCGGCCGAGTTCCTCAAAACGCTTGATCCCGAGGAGTTTCCGTTGATTTTGCGAGCTGCGCAGACCTCGGTGGGTACCGATGACCGGGCTCGCTTCGACTTCGCCATCGGGGCGTTGATACGTGGGTTCGCCGCTGCGCTCTGAAATTCGTTGGTAGCCAGTAATTTACTCGGCATGTTGGGCTGATCATGCTGTTGTGTCGCGGGATTCGAAACTATGATCGATGGTATGGGTGAATTCGCTGATGACTGGGCCAACACCTTCGAGGTGGTGGAACAGCTCCGCGTTGTGCACTCACGGATAGCTGCGCTGCAGGCCGAAGAGACCGCGCTCATGACACAGCTGTACGCGGCCCGCCGCGCCCAGCAACTCGACGTCGGAGTCGGGCAGCTCTACGCCGGGGAGAGCGCGGCCACCGAAATCGGTGTCGCACTGAAGATGTCGCAACGTTCCGCGGACAATCTGATCAATATCGGGCTCGATCTCAAGCACCGCTACCCGAGTACCGCGCGAGCCTTCGCTGCCGGGCGTATCGACCTGGCGCAGGTGCGCGCGATCCGCGAGACCCTCACCAACGTGCGCGAAGACCAGCTGACCGAGTTGGAGCCGAAGATCGCCGCGTACGCGGAAAACGCTGACCCGCAGCGAGTTCGGCGCACCGCTCGGCGTTGGATCACCGAGGCCGACCCCGAGGGGCAAGCGAAGCGTCGCAAGGAAGCCGAGGCCGAACGGTATGTGAGCGTCAATGCCGCCGACAACGGCACCACCGTGCTGGAGGGCGTGCTGCCTGCTGTCGGCGGGCGCACCCTGTTCGAGAAGCTGCGGGAGATGGCCTGCACCCAGGTGTGCAGCGAGGATCCCCGCACCCAGAACCAGCGTCGCGCTGATGCTTTGGTGGCCCTCGCCGATGGCACCGGCCGTCTCACCTGTCAGTGTGGTCGCGAAGACTGCCCGCGCGCGGCGTTCGATGCGGTGGCTCCGGTGGCGCGGAAGGCGCTGGTGCAGGTGGGGGTGTCGGCGGAAACGCTTGCGGGACTGCAGGACAACCCGGCGCTGCTGGCGGGTTTCGGGGCGATCGACGCCGATCTCGCGCGTCAGATCGCGCGCTACGCCCGCTTCCAGATCATCACCGACGCACCGGCCACCACAACCACCACGAGCAGCGAGACCCGTGAACTGGTCTACAAGCCCACCGCGCGTGTTGCCTCCCGGGTGCGTGCCCTCGACGGCATCTGCCGCGCCCCCGGCTGCCAGGTCCCCGCCGCCGACACCGACCTCGACCACCAAGACCGCTTCGACCACGACAATCCCGACAACGGTGGCCGCACAACCGAACACAATCTGGGTGCGCGGTGTCGACGCCATCACCGGCTCAAGACCCTCGCCGACAACAATCGCAACGGTTGGAAGGTCGATCATCTCCCGGATCGGGAGGTGCAATGGACCACGCCCACCGGCGATTCGATCACCACCACCCCCGAAGGCACACCGTTCCTGTTCCCGACAGAGCCGGTGCCTCCGGTCACCGCTGCCGGTGTCCCCGATGCGGAAACGATTTCCCCGTTCATCGATGCGGGGCCGGTGATCGACGGGTTGATGGAGATGATGCACGTCTACTGCACGCCGTCTCAGCGCAAGGCGTACTGGCGGACCCGTGGCCGCAACATGTGATTCAGCGGCGTGAGGCCGGGTAACCCGGGGGAAGACTCCTCGGGCGGATCACTGCCGATCGGAATCCTCCCGTTGGCAGGTACTAGGCAGTGTGGTTGCGTCGCCTGCCCTACCGGACTTGGGCTGACGCCGGGTTGGGAGCCGTGACCCGCCGATCCCGGCTCACGGACTGCACGGATCACCTTCTAGGACAAAACCCAAAGGGACAAAGACCCAAAACCCCTCCCCGTCATCCCCTCACCCGGCCCCGGTTTCGCCGAGCGGCACATCCTGGAGGGTGTTTGTCCGGTTCCTCCCTAATCCCGCCTCCAAAATGTGCCGCTCGATGACAGCAACCGGGCGAATCGGACACGCGCCGGGCGTCTTTGAGTGTTCTTCCCCGGGCCGCTGCGCGCCCGAGCCTCGAGGAGGCTGGTGCCGCCACCGAGGTGCCCAACCCAGCCAGGCTCTCTCCCTCCTCCTGGCGTCTTTTATCTTTTGTTCTTTTGTCTTTTCGTTTTGCTCTCTTCGCCTACCGGACCATCGGATACCGGCGGTCGATCACGTCGAAGGCGTTCGGCTGACCAGCGCGGTAGAGCTGTAGGTCGACCGCTTTCAACGGTTCCCACAACGGCATTCGGTAGCGCGGTGTGATCTGCGCGGCGGCCTGCGACGACCCCGACGCATGGAGCACGGCGTTGGCCGCCAACCGCCCGCCCTCGTTGGCCCCTTCCATGCATGCCACATTCATCTGGGTCTTGATCCAGTCCCCGGCCAGGAACAGGTTGTCCAGGTTGGTCCAGGCGTTGGGGCGGTCATCCCAAGACCCGGGGTTCTGGATGAATATGGCGTCGTCATAGTCGATGTCGGGAGTTCCAGCCCCGGTCAGCGCCGGGTCGATCAGCCATGAGTGGAGCATGTCGTCGGTGAGTGGGTTGTCGCCGTCGTGATCCACGTGGGCCTTGATCTGAGCCCAGGTCTCCTGCGCCAATTCCTCAGGGCTGCACTGCTTGGCAGTCTTCCGATTGAATGTGCCCGGTTCGTCCCATTCGGAGATGATGGCCGACAGCACCTCCTGCACGCTGCCGTCTCCGTAGCTGCTCAGCGGCCGCCGCCAGAACTGAGCCTCGCTGATCGAAGTCAGGCCCCACGGTGCGTCGTTGTATCCGACGTGGCCGTTGGCGAGCGGTGCCGAGCGGGTGAGGAAGAACTGGATGCCGACCATCCAGGCGGCTTGGAGGTTTCGGATGCGTTCGAGAGTCGGGTCGGCGGCGGTCAGGTCGTTGGTGAGGACTTCGGGGAACTTGTCCAAAGGGATTGCGGCGACGTAGTAGTCGGCGTCGACGCTGTGGCGTGCGCCGCTCGCGTCGGTGACCGTGGCGCCCGTGATGTGGCCGCCGTCGTTGGACAGGCCGGTGAGCTTGTACCCCTGGTTGAACGTGACGCCGATCGATCGGAGGTAAGCGATCCACGGGTTGATCCAGGTTTCGCTGGTGGGTCCGTTCATGACCCGGTCGTTGCCTTTGCCGTCGCTGTCGTTGTTCAGGTTGAGCAGGGACCAGACGTATTCCTCGCCGACCAGGCCGATCGAATGGGCGCTGCAGTTGCGGGATTTCGTGGCTACCAGTTCGCGGATGAAGCCGTCGCCCAGGAAGCGGTTGTATTCGGTGGAGGAGTTGTCCAGGCGGGCGAAGTCGGTCCAGGTCATCTTCTCCCATTGGCCGAGTTTGCGTTCGTCGCAGCTGGAGACGTAGACCGCCAGGCGTTCCGCGGCGAAGATCGCCTCATGGGGTGGGAGGCGGAACAGGGTTTCGAAGACCGCGACGATGGTGTCGACGAACTGTTTGGGGGTCTCGGGGAACTGGCTGAAGGGGAGGGGGAAGGGGAGTGGGACGGTTAGGTTGTGGCGGCCCATGCCCGCGATCATGGCGGCGTTCAGGCGGGTGAGGTTGTCCCATACGCCGTGGGGGTTGCCGGGGAACGGGATGCGGCGCAGCGTATCCGGGAGGTTGTGGTAGAAGCCGAAGAAGCTGCGGAAGCCGTGTTCGCCGGGTAGGCCGTCGGGGGTGTAGATGCTGCGGGTCTTGCCGCCGAAGTCGGCCAGCTTCTCGAAAACCGTGACGGCGAAACCTCTTTCGGCCAGCTCGTGGGCCACGGTGAGGCCGGCCGGTCCGGCGCCGAAGACCGCCACCGTGCGGCCGGGATCCGCGTGGGCCCGGCCGCCGGTGGGGGCTAGGGTCAGCGCCGCCGCTACGCCGCCCGCCTTGGCTGCCGTCTGGATGAACTGTCGTCTGGTCCGGCGCATGGGAGCCTCCGCCTGTCGCGTTGCAACTGGCGGCTATGTTAATGACAGTTCTCCGGTAGAAGGTGTGGTTTCTCAGTATCTTTCGGCGCTAAGTCGATGGAGATTCTTGTTGATGTGTCAGCGCTGAAGTTGCTGGAGGACCCACCCGGCGGTGTTGTCGCTGGAGCGGATCAGCGAGTGGTCGACGGGGGCCGCGCCGGGGAACAGGTCTTCGTAGACCGCGTTCACCACGCCGGGCTCGTCGAGGGTGGAGCAGGCGGGGGCGGGGGTGGCGATCTGGTCGTTGCGAGTTGCGATGGCGGAGTAGATGACTCCGGGTTGGGTGACGGGGGTGTCGAAGATCGCCTTGTAGACAGGTGAATTCGGCGTCATCTGCATGGCCACCGCCATCTCGTGGGAGCTGGCGGCCAGTACTGACTGCAGGAACGGCAGGGCGGTCAGGATCTGCACGGGAGTGATCGGCGGGTTCTTGACGCCCAACACGCCCGCGCCGTCGCAGCCCCGAGCCTCGGGGGTCAGGAAGACCGCATGGCTCACGGCCGGTGCGCCGCCCAGGACCTTGAGGTAGTAGTTCGAGACGATGGAGCCTGCGGAGTGGGCGACGATCTCGACCTTCGGTGCGCCGGTGGTCTGCCGGACCTTCGCGACGAAGTCGGCGACTTGCTGTGCCTCGCCGGGCATGTCGCCGTTCCAGCGCTTGTCCTCGGTAATGCCGCCCTGGAAGAGGACGGTGCAATATCCCGCCCCGCGCAGTGCGCCCAGCATGGTGGCCCATTGGGCGTCGGTCTCTTCGGGGCTGCCGTCCGCGCCGGGCAGCACGACCACCGGATACGGGTGCGCGCTACTCGGCGCGCAATCGATCGACGGCTCGATGGTGGTGCCCGCCGTCAGTGTCTGCGAACCCGATCCGGAATTCGGTGCGGCTTGCGCGGTCGTGGTGGCCAGTGCCGCGCTGATCGTGACGGCGGCGATTGTCGCGGTGATTCCCCTGTGTACCAAAAGCCTTCAATTCGACTCGCGCCCTCTGCTTCATGCACAGGCGAATGTTTGCCAAATATATTTGCTCTGAAAATACCTTTCGTCCCGACCGAGAGGAATGTCATGAGCCGGAGTGATACGGCCGAGCCGCGCATCATTGGTCTGTATTGGGATCGCGATGGCGATGTCTGGCAGCGGGAGGATGGTGGCTGGCGGCTCATTCTGCAGAGCGGCGTGGCCGTCGATCCGATTTCGCTGTGGGAGTGGGACAACGGGCATGTGCGTGATTACGCGCCGTTCACTCCGATGGAGGTGCTCCGAACAGGGTAGTTTCCATCAGCCGGATCACTCTGGGCTGCGGGCAGATCGACGGATGGTCGCCGAACTCCCGGCCCAGGTCCACCACCAGGCCGAATCCGGCCTGCACCAGGATCCGCGCCTCGCCCTCGGACAATTCGGGACGCACCGCCACCAGTAGCCGCACCCATTCGGCCACGATGAGCCGCTGCACATTGCGGAGCATGGTGCGTTCCTCGGCGGAAACGTGGCCGAATTCGGCGTAGTAGACGAAAGTCAGCTCGCGTTCGGCGAAGGATCCGGCGACATACAGGTCGATCAATTTGCTCAGCGCTTCCGCCGGACTCGACGACGAGGCCACGGCGGGGCCGATCGCGCCCGATACCCGATCCGCCGCCCGGCGGAACGCGGCGGCCAGCAGATCGCCCTTGCTGCGGTAATAGCGGTAGACCGCCGAGGCCGCGGAGAGATCGGCCGCCGAGGCGATGTCCTCCACGCTGACATTCGGATAGCCGCGGTCGTGGAAGAGTTCCACGGCCTTCTTCAGCAGCAGTTCGTGCTTGAAGGACTGCGGGATTTCCGCCGCGCGCGGCGGCAGGGGCGCGGTGCCCTCCGGCGGCAGGTCGACGGCGATGATCGCATCGCAGGCCGAATGGAGTTGGGCGGTCAGGGATTTCGCGGGCAGGGTGGCGTGGTGGTCGCCGATGCTGGAGATCACGCTCAGGATCGCGACCGCGCGCACCGCGCGATCGTGGCCGTCGAGTTCGGGGCGGACATCGCCGATCAGGGCGCGCAGCGTGGTGAGCGCGGCGGTGAACTGGTCCTCGAGGGTCTGCCGGTCGGCCTCGTCGAGGTAGCGGCGCTCCCAGCGGACCAGGGTGACCGTCGATCGGTTCGCGATGGTCTCGGCGATCATCTTGTCCAGCACCCGGTCCAGCCGCTCGTGCGGGGACAGGCCCTCGGCCGCGTCGGGCGGGGTGGCCGATTCCGCGGTAATTGCGGCCAGGCGCAGTAATTCCTCGCGGAACAGGGCGTATTTGCTCGGGTAATGCCGATACAGAGCCGCCGAGGAAATTCCGAGCCGGGCCGCGATGTCCTCCATGCTGACGCCGTGATAGCCGAGCGAACCGAAGGCGGCGGCCGAGGTGGCGGCGATCTGGGCGCGCCGGTTCTTCGGGCGGCGGCGGATCACGCGCTGCGGCTGCTCGTCGACGGTCATAGCGCAATGGTAATCACCAGCGATAATCGTGTCGGCACCGTGATCGACCTGGCGCCGCCGATCTCGTAGGCTGCCCGGAGGATCCGCGTCCATCAGAACGGAGTCCGGCATGCGCACGGTCGATGTCGAACGCACCATCCCGGCTCCCGCGCCCGATGTGTTCGACTGGCTCACCGATGTCGCCAATTACCAACGGGTTCCGCTGGTTCGGCGGGTCACGCTGGTTCGCCCGGGCAATACCGCCGGTAACGGGGCGGGCGCGGTGCGGCTGGTGGTGACTCCGCTGCTGCGGCTGACCGAGGAGATCGTGGAATACGATCCGCCGCGGCTCATGCGCTATCGGTTGCTGAAATCCGTTCCGCCGCTTCGGCATCAGGAAGGGCACATCAGTTTCGAACCGGTCGCGGCGGGGACTCGGGTGCGATGGTCGTCCACGTTCGAGATCGCCGCGCCCTTCCTTGCGCCGATGTGGACGCGGATATTCCTGCCGGTAGTGCGGGGCGGGTTCATCATGGTGCTGCGTACGGCCGAGCGCGAACTGCGGGGCGGGTGAGCGAGCTACCATCTCTGGCCATGGCGGAGATCAAGGTGGAGCGCCGCGGCCCAGTGGCGCTCGTGACGGTGCACGACCCCGACAAGCGGAATGCGTTGACGCTGGACCTGTCCGCCGATCTCGCGGACGCGGTGGCCGACGCCGAGGCCGACGAATCGGTGCACGCCCTCGTGGTGACCGGTACGCCCCCGGCGTTCTGCGCGGGCGCGAATCTGACCGCGCTGGGCGAGGCCAAGGAGGAGGGCCTGCGGGCCATCTATGAAGGCTTCCTCGCGGTGTCGCGCTGCAAGCTGCCGACCGTCGCGGCCGTCGGCGGTCAGGCCGTCGGCGCGGGCCTCAACCTGGCCCTGGCCGCGGACATTCGGTTCGCGAATCCCAAGGCGCGCTTCGACGCTCGCTTCCTGAAGCTGGGTATCCACCCGGGCGGCGGCATGACCTGGATGCTGCAGCGCGCGGTCGGCCCGCAGCAGGCGGCGGCCATGACGCTCTTCAGCCAGGTCCTCGACGCGGCCGCCGCCGAACAGGCGGGCCTGGTCCACCGCGTCGTCGACGGCGACCACGACGCCCTGGTCGACGCGGCGGTCGAATTCGCTTCCGCCACCGCCGATGTGCCGCGTGAGCTGCTCATCACCACCAAGCGCACCATGCGCGCCACGCGGACCCTGCCCGCCCACGCCGAGGCCGTCAGCACCGAGGTGGTCCCGCAGCTGGCCTCGCTGGAATCGCCCGAGTTCGCGGCCCGGCTGGCCGCTATGCAGGCCCGAATCACCGGTTCCGTCTAGGGCTTTCAGCCGAGCGCGGCGAGTGCCATCTGCCGGAGAACCGGGCGGGCACGGGAGGCGAGGGTGGCCGGGGCGCTGTGGGGGGTCGAGTTGATGAGGCCGAAGGTGGCGTGCGCCTGCACGCGGGCGGCCGCCTCCGGCAACTCCGGGTGCAGGTCGCGTAGGACCGCGACCCAGACCTCGACGTATTGACGCTGCGTGCGGCGCACCTGGCGGCGGGCCGATTCGGGGAGGTTCTCCAGATCGCGATCCTGGATGCGGATGAGTTCGGGCTCGCCGAGCGCGAAGTCGAGGTGGAAGTCGACCAGGCCGTGGAGGGCGGCCTCGGGGGAGTCGGCCTTTTCGGCGACGGCCCGGCCGCCGTCCAGTAGTCGCTGACTGATGCCGACCAGCAATTCGACCAGCAGCGCCTCTTTGTTGGGGAAGTGGCGGTAGACCGCCGGGCCGCTGATGCCGACCGCCGCGCCCAGATCATCCAGCCGCATGCCGAGGAACCCGCGGTCCGCGATGAGCCGCGCCCCGGCGTCCAGCAGTTGCTCCCGCCGCTGCGCCTTGAGCTGTTCCCGACGGGTAGGCGTGACGGCTTCCGTGCTGCTCACCGTGGCTCCCTTCGTCGATGCTGGACAACTCAGTTAGTGAAGATTATCTTATTTTCCAGTTATTGGTGACTAACCGAGCGGGGAGCGAATGACGCTGACCGAGGACACCCGGACCCCCAACCGGGTCGCGCACCAGGCATTGGTCGGTGAGCTGCGGGAGCGGCTGGCCGTCAGCGCCCTGGGCGGGCCCGAGAAGAGCCGGGAACGGCACCTGGCCCGCGGCAAGCTGCTGCCGCGCCAGCGGGTGGACCAGCTGCTGGACACCGGCAGCCCGTTCCTGGAGCTGTCGCCGCTCGCGGCCAATGGCATGTACGACGACGAATGCCCGGGCGCGGGCGTGATCGGCGGCATCGGCCGGGTGTCGGGGCGCGAATGCGTGATCATCGCCAATGACGCGACGGTCAAGGGCGGCACCTACTACCCGATGACGGTGAAGAAGCATCTGCGCGCGCAGGAAGTCGCGCTGCAGAACAATCTGCCGTGCATCTACCTGGTCGATTCCGGCGGCGCGTACCTGCCGCGGCAGGACGAGGTGTTCCCGGACCGCGAGCACTTCGGGCGCATCTTCTACAACCAGGCGACCATGAGCGCCAAGGGCATCGCGCAGATCTCCGCGGTGCTCGGCTCGTGCACGGCCGGCGGGGCGTACGTGCCCGCCATGAGCGACGAGACCGTCATCGTGCGCAATCAGGGCACCATCTTCCTGGGCGGCCCGCCGCTGGTGAAGGCCGCGACCGGCGAGGTGGTGACCGCCGAGGAGCTGGGCGGCGGCGACTTGCATTCGCGCACTTCGGGTGTCACCGATCATCTGGCCGAGAGCGATCAGGACGCGCTGCGGATCGTGCGGAACATCGTGGCCACGCTGGGGCCGAAGACGCCGACGCCGTGGGATGTCGCGCCGACCGTGGACCCGATCGCGCCGCAGGACGAGCTGTACGACGTGGTGCCGGTGGATCTGCGGACGCCCTATGACGTGCGGGAAGTCATCACGCGCATGGTCGACGGCGGCGAATTCCATGAATTCAAGGCCGAATACGGCAAGACGCTGGTCACCGGGTTCGCCCGGATTCACGGCCACCCGGTCGGGATCGTCGCCAACAACGGTGTGCTCTTCGCCGAATCCGCCATGAAGGGCGCGCATTTCATCGAACTGTGCGACAAGCGCAAGATCCCGCTGTTGTTCCTGCAGAACATCACCGGCTTCATGGTCGGCCGCGACTACGAGGCGGGCGGCATCGCCAAGCACGGCGCGAAGATGGTGACCGCGGTGGCCTGCGCGCGGGTGCCCAAGCTGACCGTGGTCATCGGCGGCTCCTACGGCGCGGGCAACTACTCCATGTGCGGGCGCGCGTATTCGCCGCGCTTCCTGTGGATGTGGCCCAATGCGCGGATCTCCGTCATGGGCGGCGAGCAGGCGGCGTCGGTACTGGCCACCGTGCGCGGCGACCAGTCCGAGGCGGATCTCGAGGCGTTCAAGGCCCCGATTCGCGAACAGTACGAGGCACAGGGCAATCCGTACTACTCGACCGCGCGGCTCTGGGACGATGGCGTGATCGACCCGGCCGATACCAGAACGGTTGTCGGCCTGGCCCTTTCGGTCTGCGCGCAGGCCCCGCTCGAGCCCGTCTCCTACGGCGTCTTCCGGATGTGATGACCTTGATGAACAAAGCGCAAGCCGTGGCCTTCGATACCGTGCTGGTCGCCAATCGCGGCGAGATCGCGGTGCGGGTGATTCGCACCTTGC
>NZ_BAFX01000131.1 GCF_000308815.1 Nocardia concava NBRC 100430 | reverse complement strand
CCGCGACTGGGCACTGATCCTCACCAACCACCACGTCATCCTCGACGGCTGGTCCTATCCGCTACTGGTCACCGACCTGTTCACGCGCTACGCCGAGAACCCGGACACCGGAGTGGCGGCCGATTCGTACCGGGACTTCCTGGCATGGCTGGCAACCCGCGATCAGGACGCCGCATCGGCAGCCTGGTCCGCCGCATTGGACAGTGCCGAACCCACCCTGCTCGCCGCCGGCGCGAACTCCGAAACCGGTGTCGTGGCCGAGGAATGGCTCGCCGTTGACCTGGACACCGTCCGCGAGCTCGCGGCGGCCGCCGCCACGGCCGGGGTGACCATCCACACCGTCCTGCAATCCGTCTGGGCAATCCTGCTGGCGCAGTTCACCGGCCGCACCGACGTCGTGTTCGGCAGCACCGTCTCCGGCCGCCCCGGTGAGCTGCCCGACGCCGAGCGCACCATCGGACTGTTCGTCAACACCGTCCCGGCCCGGGTGCGGCTGGAACCGCGCGAGACCATCGCGCGGCTGTGGGCACGCATCCAGCACGAGCAGACGGCACTGCTCGAACACCACCACTTCGGCCTGTCGGAGATCCACGCGCTCACCGATACCGACAGCCTGTTCGACACCGTCATGGTGCTGGAGTCGTATCCCCTTGACGCCCAGGGCATTCGGCGGCTCACGGGCGAGGCCGACCTGAACGTCACCGGGGTGGCCGCCTCCGATTCCACCCACTACCCGCTGACCTGCAGCATCACGGTGCAGGACGGGCTGCGGATCCGGTTGCAGTACCAGCCCGAGGTGTTCGACGCGGCGACGGTCGCGGACTTCGCGCGGCGACTGGAGGGGGTGCTGCGAGCGATCATCGGCGATCCAGGTCTGCTGGTCCGCGACATCGAGACGCTGTCGGGCCTGGAGAGGCAACGATTGCTGGTCAAGGGCCGGGGCAGCGATCCGGAGACCGGCGATGCGATGACCTTGCCCGAATTCCTGACGGCGGCCGTGTCCGCGAATCCGGACGGCTGTGCGGTGGTCGATGGAGATCGGCGGGTCACCTACCGGGAGCTCGACGAACGCTCGAATCGGCTGGCGCACCGTCTGATTCGCGATGGCTTGGTCCCGGAGTCCATGGTGGCGGTGGGTGTGCCGCGCTCCCTGGAATGGGTGCTGGCCGTCTGGGCTGTCGCCAAGACCGGGGCGGCGTTCGTGTCGTTGGATCCCGCGCATCCGATCGACCGGAACCGGTTCATGTGCTCGGATTCCGGTGTACGCGTGGGGATTACCACCGGGCAGCATATTGCCGCGCTGCCGGAAGAAGGCATGTCCTGGCTGGTTCTGGACGACCTGACCGACAGTGCCCCGGCGATGCCGCTACCGACCGTTCTCGACCCGTCCAGCACCGCCTACGTCGTCTACACCTCCGGCTCCACGGGCCGTCCCAAGGGCGTCGAGGTCACCCACGCGGGCCTGTCGGGCGTGTGCGGCGCACAGCGACGGCGCTTCGAGGTCGGCCCGGATTCCCGGGTGCTGACGGTCGCGTCCCGCACCTTCGACGCGGCGATCTTCGAGCTGCTGCTGGCGGTCTCCGGCGCCGCGACGCTGGTGGTGGCACCGCCGGATGTCTATGGCGGACATGAACTCTCGACGCTCATGCGCGCCGAATGCGTCAGCCACGCCGTACTCACCCCGACCGTCGCCGCGGCCATGGATCCCGGCGGCCTCGACGACCTGGCGGTGCTGACCGTCGCCGGTGAAGCCTGCCCGCCCGGCCTGATCTCGCGATGGGCGGGCACCGATGCGGCGGGCCGCCGCCGGGTGCACAACCTGTACGGCCCGGCCGAGGCGACCATCTGGGTCACCGGCACCGCCGGCTTGCGGGCGGGCGACCCGGTCACCATGGGCTCGGTCATCGGCGGAATGTCCGCGCTGGTGCTGGATGCCTGGCTGCGTCCGGTGCCGGTGGGTGTGGTCGGTGAGCTGTACGTGTCGGGTCCCGGTGTGGCACGGGGCTATCGAGGCCGGGCGGGGTTGACCGCCTCACGGTTCGTTGCCGACCCGTTCGGTGCGCCCGGCGAGCGCCTCTACCGGACCGGTGACCTGGTTCGCTGGACCGCCGCCGAATCCGATTCCGGCACCGGTGTCCTGGAGTTCGTCGGCCGCTCCGACTTCCAGATCAAGCTGCGCGGACAGCGCCTCGAACTCGGCGAGATCGAGGCCGCGCTGTGCGCACAGGAGGGCATCGAGCACGCCGTCGTCCTCGTGCGCGAAGCGGAAACCGGTGCACGACTGGTGGCCTACGTGGTCGCCGCGCCGGGACGCGCGCTCGATCCGGAGGCGGTGCGGCGCGCGGTGGGACAGCGGGTACCGGGCTACATGGTCCCGGACGCGGTGATGGCGGTGGATGCCCTGCCGCTGACGGTGAACGGCAAGCTGGACAAGGCCGCACTGCCCGAACCCGTGATCGCCCGCGCCGCCTATCGGGCGCCCGCCACACCGGAGGAGGAGACGGTCGCGACGGTGGTCGCCGAGATCCTCGGCGTGGACCGCGTCGGTGTCGATGACGATTTCTTTGCGCTGGGCGGCAATTCGCTGTCGGCGACCCGGCTGGCGGCGCGGTTGGCCGATGCCCTGGGCTCGCCGATCGGTGTGCGGGATGTCTTCGAGGCCTCGCGGGTGGGCGAGTTGGCGGCCCGGCTGGCCTCGGCCGGGCGCGATGGCGGCGAGGGACCGCGCCTGCGGCCGTGGACGCGCCCGGATCGGGTTCCGCTGTCCTTCGCGCAGCAGCGCATGTGGTTCGTCAACCGGTTCGCGCCGGAATCGGCCTCCTACTCCATTCCACTGGTGCTGCGGTTGTCGGGCGCATTGGATGTCGCGGCCTTGTCGGCGGCGATCATGGATGTGCTCGCGCGGCACGAGGTGCTGCGAACCCGCTACCCGGATGTCGAGGGCGTGGCCCATCAGGCGGTGGTTCCGGTCGCGGATCTGGCGGCGGTCGCCGATGTGGACCTGAGGCCGTCGCCGGTCGATGACCTGCCGGAGGCCGTGTCCGCACTCGTGTCGGCCGGATTCGATGTGGCAGAACGTATTCCGTTGCGGGCCCGCCTGCTCTCACTGGGCACCGATGACTTCGCGCTCGTGATGGTCATCCACCACATCGCCGCCGACGGCTTCTCGATGGCGCCACTGGCACGCGACCTGGCGACCGCCTACGCGGCCAGGAGCGCGGGACGGCAACCGGATTGGCAGCCGTTGCCGGTGCAGTACGCGGATTACGCGCTCTGGCAGCGCGAACTGCTCGGTGCCGCCGACGACCCGCACTCACTGCTCGCCCGCCAAGTCGGCTACTGGGCAGGACAATTGCGCGACCTCCCCGAGGTCCTGGAGCTGCCCTCGGACCGCCCGCGTCCCGCTGTGGCCTCGCATCATGGTGCGGCCCAACGATTTACAGTCGAGCCCGCCGTTGTCGCCGGCCTCCGTGAGCTGGCCGCCTCGCACGGCGTCACCACGTTCATGGTCTTCCACGCGGCCCTGACGATGGTCCTGGCGAAGTTGTCGGGCACCAGCGACATCGCGATCGGCACGCCGGTCTCCGGGCGCGGCTCGGCTTTGCTCGATGACCTGGTCGGCATGTTCGTCAATACGGTCGTGCTGCGGACCCGGGTGGACGAGTCGGCCGCGTTCGCCGACCTGCTGGCCCAGGTGCGTGGCGTCGATCTGGATGCGTTCGCGCACGCGGAGATTCCCTTCGACCAGGTCGTGGAGGCCCTCGATCCGCCACGCAGCCAGGCCCATCACCCGCTGTTCCAGGTCATGCTCGCCTTCCACAATCTCGACCCGGCGGCGGTCGAACTGCCCGGCCTCGCGGTCAGCCCGTCCAGCGCGGAGACCGGCGTCGAACGCTTCGACCTCACTCTCACCCTGGCCGAAACCCCGGACGCGCACGGCGCGATGCCGATCGACCTGAGCTATGCCACAGACCTTTTCGACCCGGCCACAATCGCGACCCTCACCGAACGACTGGATCGGGTGCTGCGGACGATCGCCGCCGATCCCACCGTCCCGATCCGCGATATCGACATCATGTCCGCCGACGAGCGGCACGGCATCGAAACCTGGGGCAGCACAGGAACTCCCGGCATCGCGGCGGGCACCACCCTCCCGGTCCTGGTGGCCGCCGCCGTCTCCGCGAATCCGGACGCCGACGCGGTCGTGGACGGCGATCGCCGGATCTCCTATCGGGAGCTCGATGAGCGTTCGAATCAGCTGGCGCGCTTGCTGACCGACAGCGGAGTCGGCCCGGAGTCGGTGCTCGCCATCGC
>NZ_BAFX01000132.1 GCF_000308815.1 Nocardia concava NBRC 100430 | reverse complement strand
TGTTCGTGGACGGCGCGATCGGCTCGCACACCGCGTGGCTGCGCACGCCCTACGCCGACCGGGACACCGTCGGCACCTCCTATCTCGACACCGACGCCATCGCCGCGCATGTGCTGGCCTGCACCGAGGCTGGTATCCAGACCGGCTTCCACGTCATCGGGGATGCCGCCATGGACGCGGTGGTCGCCGGATTCGAGCGCGTGGTGGGCGAACTCGGCGGTCCGGCCGTCGCCTCGCGCGGGCACCGCCTCGAACACGCCGAGATGATGACCCCGGAGCAGATCGAGAAGCTGGCGTCGTGGGGCGTGATCGCCAGTGTCCAACCGGGATTCGACGCCGCCTGGGGCGGCACTGACGGCATGTACGGCCAGCGCCTGGGCGCGGAGCGCGCCGCCACCCTGAACCCCTTCGCCGCCATGGCTTCCGCGGGCATCTCCCTGGCCATCGGCTCCGACGCCCCGGTCACCGCCCTCGCGCCTTGGGAAGCCTTGCGCGCGGCCGTCAATCACCGCACCCCCGGACACCAGATCTCCCCCCGCGCCGCCTTCGCCGCCGCCACCCGCGGCGCCTGGCGCGCGGGCGGCGTCCGCGACGGCATTGCCGGCACCCTCGTCCCGGGAGCCCCTGCCTCCTATGCCATCTGGGACGCCAAGGAACTCGTGGTAGCGGCCGCCGCCGACACCGTCCAGCGCTGGTCCACCGACCCCCGCTCCCGCGTCCCCGGCCTCCCGCCCCTGACCCCGGACGCCCCCGCCCCCCGCTGCCTGCGCACCGTGCACCGTGGGGTCACCATCCATGAAGCCTGAGCACGACCCCGAAACCGCCTCCGCCGCCCTACCCTCCGCGCCGACATCGAGCCATACTCCGGCCGATGCGGCCGGCGCGGCCGACGGCCGGACCCCGGCGACGACGAACGGCTCCGCCGCGCACGGCGGCTCGGCACTCGCAGCCAGCGCAGCTGACTCCGGGGCCCGCGGGTCGGCGGAGTCCATCGCGGTCGGTGACGATCGAGTCGACTCCGGCGCAATGACTTCGGGTCGGGGTGGCTCGAGTGAAGCGGCCGAGGTGCCGCCGACCGTCCGCCGCCCGGGGGCCGCGGACGTGCGTGCCGCGTCCGGAGACGGCGCCGCGGCGGCGATGCCGGAATCGGAATCCGGTGGCGGCGGCGAGATCTCGACCGGTACGGCCGCGGCGTGGCCGCCGGGCCCGGTCGGGCGGTTGGTGAGTCTGGCGGCGCGGCGGCCCGGTGTGGTGCGACTCATCGCGGCGGTGGTGGCCGGGCTGTTGGTGTACGCGAGCTTCCCGCCGCGGACGCTGTGGTTCCTGGCGCCGGTCGGGATCGCGGTGCTGACCCTGGCTGTGCGTGGAACCGGCCGGGCGCGTGGGGGTTTCGGGCTCGGGTTCGTGGCGGGGCTGGGGTTCTTTCTGCCGCTGCTGCCGTGGACCGGGATCTATGTGGGGCCGGTGCCGTGGATCGCGTTGTCGGCGGTGTGCGCGCTGTATGTCGGGGCGTTCGGGTTGTTGACGCGGTGGGTGGCGACGTTGCCGGGGTGGCCGCTGTGGGTGGCGGCGACGTGGTCGTTGACGGAGTGGGCGCGGTCGAGCTTTCCGTTCGGAGGGTTCCCTTGGGGGAAGCTGGCTTTCGGGCAGGCCGACGGGTGGTATCTGCCCTTCGCGATGCTGGGCGGCGCACCGCTGGTGAGCTTCGCCGTCGCGTTGACGGGTACTGGGTTGGCGGCGCTCGCGCTGGGGGCTTTGCGAAGGTTGCGAGGGGCCACCGGCGATAGCTCGGAAGTGGCTGCCGTCACATCGGATTCGCCCAGATGGGGAGCATTGCGTCTCACATCCTGGAACCGGATTGTTGCTGCGGCAATGCTTGTGGCTATAGTTCCCCTCACCGGAGTGATCCTCCGGACCGCGCTGCCCGGCCCGGAGGACGGCAACCGGCCGATCACGGTCGCCGCCATCCAGGGCAGCGTGCCGCGCCTGGGCCTGGACTTCAATGCCCAGCGCCGCGCGGTTCTCGACAATCACGTCAAGCGCACCGAGGAACTGGCCCGCGACATCGCCGCCGGCCGCGCCCCGCAACCGGACGTGGTGATCTGGCCGGAGAACTCCTCCGATATCGACCCCCTGCGCAATGCCGATGCGGCCCAGGAGATCTCGCAGGCGTCCAAGGATGTGAAGGCACCCATCCTGGTCGGCGCGGTACTGGTCAACAACGACCGCACCACCACCAACTCCGTCATCGTCTGGAACGGCGATGCCGGACCGGGGGAGCGCCACGACAAGAAGATCATCCAGCCCTTCGGCGAGTACCTGCCGATGCGCTCGTTCTTCCGGCACTTCTCCGAATACGCCGACCGCGCAGGCTATTTCGTCCCCGGCCACGGCGACGGCGTGGTGCACGTACGGCCCGCGGGCGGCGGCGCACCGGTGACCATCGGCGTGGCCACCTGCTACGAGGTCGCCTTCGACCGCGCCTTCGAGCAATCCGTGCGCGCCGGCGCGCAGCTGCTCACCGTCCCCTCCAACAACGCCACCTTCGGCCGCAGCGAGATGACCTACCAGCAGCTGGCCATGTCCCGGGTGCGCGCGGTGGAGCACGGTCGCGCCGTGGTGGTCTCGGTGACCACCGGGGTCAGCGCCATGATCACCGCCGACGGCACCATCCAGCAGCAGACCCCGCAGTTCGAGCCCGCGGCGCTGGTAGCGACGCTGCCGCTGCGCGACAACACGACACTCGCGACCCGTTTGGGCCCCGCGCCGGAGGTGTTGTTGTGTATCCTGGCCGCGGCTGCCACTGCGGTGGCGCTGTTCCGGCGGCGGCCGCGAGCTCTGGCAAAACCGGCGCTCTGACAGAACCGACCGGCCGGTAATTCCGAATACCTTTCGGTGCAGTACTCGCGGGCACGTGTATGAGGGCCGTCCCGCGTCGGCGACATAGATTCGCCAGTTCGTTGCCACGGCCTGTTGGATTTCCGATATGTCCGAGTTCGAGTGGTTCCCTTATGCGAGATACGCGACCAACGCGAGGTTTGCCATGAGGTAGCTGAACTGAATCTTCGCTCCGCCAACGCTGTTCGTTGCGGGCAACTCGAGATCACCACCGATCCGCTCGGCGGGATGCTCCGAATCATAGGGCGTGGGCCACGTCCTACGGCTCGCGCGTGCGCGCGAAAGCCGGGCACTGGCATCCACCGTATCGAATTTCGGGGCTTGGGGAGTTGCGTCAACAGCGGCAGAACGGAGTTTTTTGATGAGTTCATTGGCCACCGACCGTGTCGACCAATGTTCTTCGGGTGAATTCTCGGCTCAACCTTTCGCGCTCTCTCCCGCGCAATCAGCCCTCTGGTATGCCCAGCGGATCCGTCCCGACATCCCGCTCACCATCGCGCAATTCGTGGAGATCCACGGCGATCTCGATGTCGGCCGCCTGCTCTACGCCATCGAACGCTTCGGCGCCGAGTCCGAGGTCGGCCACGTGCGCCTGCTCGAGATCGACGGCGTCCCGCACCAGGTGGTCGACCCCACCTGGCGGCCCGGCTGGGCCCGCATCGACCTGCGCGAGGAGCCGGATCCGCGGGCGGCGGCCCTGGCCTGGATGAACGAGCACGCCAGCTCGCCCATCGACATCGAACACGACCCGCTCACCATGAATGTGGTGCTGCGCGTCGGGGATTCGGACTGGATCTGGTACACCCGTGGCCACCACATCGTCATCGACGGCTACGGCGCCATGAACGCCACCACCCGCGCCGCCGAGATCTACACCGCGCTGGAGAACCAGACCGAACCCGTGGTCTCGCGCGCGACGCCGCTGGCCACCATCTACGCCGATGAGAACCGCTACCGCGACACCAGCCGTTTCGTCAGTGACGGTGACTACTGGCGGGAACAGCTCGCCGGGGTCGGCGAGCCGATCACCCTGTCGTCCAACGGATCCCTGCCCGTCGTCTCCGACGCGGGCCGCCGCACCGCCACCGCCGTCATCGGCCGCGATGTCGAATCCGCCATCGAGGCCGCGGCAACCGCGTTCGGCTCCAACAGTTCCGCGCTGTTCGTGGCTGCCCTGGCCGGCTACGTGCGCGCGGTCACCGGCACCCAGGACGTGGTGCTGAGCCTGCCGGTCTCCGCCCGCACCACCGTCTCGCTGCGCCGCTCCGGGGGCGTGGTCTCGAACGTGGTGCCGATCCGCGTGCAGTTCCAGCCCACAGATACCGTCGCCGACACCGTGCGCGCCATCGAACTGCAGATCACCGGCGCGCTGCGCCACCAGCGCTACCGCAGCGACGACATCCGCAGGGACTGCGGCTATTCCCGCGACACCCGCGGCTTCTTCGGTCCGATGGTCAACCTCATGCTCTTCCACAGCGAGCTGAAGTTCGGCAGCCTGGTCGGCTCCATCAACGTGCTGTCCACCGGCCCGGTCGAGGACCTCTCGATCAACCTCTACAACGGCCTGGGCAACCGCATCCACATCGACTTCGAGGCCAACCCGCGCCTGTACGGCGACGCCGAACTGTCCATGCACCACGGGCGTTTCCTCGACTACCTGTACCGCTTCGTGTGCGCCGCCCCCGGCACCGTGATCGCCGATATGCCGGTGCTCACCGAGCTGGAACGCGAACGCGTCCTGCACGAATGGAATTCGACCCAGGTCGCCCGCCAGGAGGGCACCCTCGCCGGGCTGTTCGCCGACCGCGCCGCCATGTCCGCGGGCCGGATCGCGCTCGACTACGAGGGGGAGACCCTCACCTACGCCGCCTTCGACGAACGCGCCAATCGCCTGGCGCGCGAACTCATCGCGCGCGGCGCGGGCCCCGACACCCTCGTCGGTCTCGCCATCCGGCGCAGCCTGGACCTGCTGATCGGCATGTACGCCATCGTCAAGGCGGGCGCGGCCTACCTGCCCATCGATCCGGACCACCCGGCCGACCGCATCGAGGCCATCCTCGACCAGGCCCGGCCGCTGTGCGTGCTCACCGCCCGCCGTGACCGGCTCGAACTGCCCCGCACCGCACCGCGATTCGAGATCGACGTCGCGGACCTGACCCAGCGCGGCGGGCGGCCTGTCACCGATGCCGACCGGCGCGCACCCCTGCGCTCGGACCACCTGGCCTACGTGATCTTCACCTCCGGCTCCACCGGAAAACCCAAGGGCGTCGGCGTCACCCACGCCGCCATCGTGAACCGGCTGCGCTGGATGCAGCACGCCTACCCGCTCGACAGCTCCGACGTGGTGCTGCAGAAGACCCCCGCCACCTTCGACGTGTCGGTGTGGGAGTTCTTCTGGCCCTTGCAGATCGGGGCGCGCCTGGTGATCGCCGCCCCCGACGGGCACCGTGATCCGGGCTACCTGGCCCGGATCATTGCCGAGAAGGGCGTCACCACCGCCCATTTCGTGCCGTCCATGCTGTCGGTGTTCCTCACCGACACCGATGTGGCGGGCTGCAAAGGCCTGACCCGCGTGTTCTGCTCCGGTGAGGCGCTGCCCGCCGCCACCGTCGCCGAATTCCACGCCGCCCTGGGCACCGGCCCGGACGCCCCGCAGCTGCACAACCTCTACGGCCCCACCGAGGCCGCCGTCGACGTCACCGCCTGGCACTGCACGCCCGGCACCACCGACGTGCCGATCGGCGCACCCATCTGGAACACCCGCACCTATGTCCTCGACGCCCGCCTGCAACCGGTCGCCCCGGGTGTCGTGGGTGAGCTGTATCTGGCGGGCGTGCAGCTGGCCCGCGGTTACCTGGGTCGCGGTGCGCTCACCGCGGACCGGTTCGTGGCCAACCCGTTCACCCCGGGCACCCGCATGTACCGCACCGGCGACCTGGTGCGCTGGCGCGGCAGCGGCCGCTCCGGCGTGCTGGAATACCTGGGCCGCAGCGACTTCCAGGTCAAGGTGCGTGGCCTGCGCATCGAACTGGGCGAGATCGAGGCAGCCCTGCTCGCCGACGAGCGGGTGGCGCGCGCGGTGTGCGTGGCCCGGCGCGGTCGCGGCGGGGATGAACTGATCGGCTACGTGGTCGCCGCCCCCGGCGCGGGCCCCATCGAAACCGCCGAGCTCACCGCCGGATTGCGTCGCATCCTGCCCAGCTACATGGTGCCCTCGATCCTGATGGTGCTCGACGAACTACCGCTCAGCGCCAACGGCAAGGTCGATCGAAAGGCGCTGCCCGAGCCCGACGCCGGCGCGCGCCGCCCGGTCGCCCGGCCCGCCGCCGCCCCGAGCAACGACGCCGAACGACAGCTCACCGGCATCTTCGCCGAGGTCCTCGGCACCGACGAATTCGATGTCCACGACAGCTTCTTCGACCTGGGCGGCAACTCCCTGACCGCCGCCCGGGCGGTGGCCCGCGTCAATGCCGCGCTCGGCGTCTCGCTGACCATCCGCGACCTGTTCGAGACCTCCACCGTGACCGCCCTGGCCGCGCGCCTGGCCGACGCGCGCCCCGAACACGCCTCCCCGAAACTGGTGGCCGGGCCACGCCCGCAACAGATTCCGCTGTCGCTGGCGCAGCAGCGGCTGTGGATCCTCAACCGGTTCGCCGAACACGCCGCCGCCTACAACATGCCCCTGGCGGTGAAACTCACCGGGCCCCTGGACATCGCGGCCCTGCGGGCCGGGCTGGTGGATGTGCTGGAACGGCACGAGAGCCTGCGCACCACCTTCCCCGACACCCCCGACGGACCGTGCCAACTGGTGCATCCGGCCGGCGAGATCCCGCTCACCCTCGATCCCATCGACGCCATCGACGCCGACGTGATCGCCCTGGCCACCGAATTCGCCGGGTACGGTTTCGATCTGCGCAGCCAGGCCCCGGTGCGAGTCGCCCTCTACGCCACCGGACCCGACTCGCACCTGTTCCTCATGGTGCTGCACCACATCAGCGGCGACGGCTGGTCAATCGCCCCGCTGATCCGCGACATCATGACCGCCGTCGCCGCCCGCGCCGAAGGACAGGCCCCGCGGTGGACGCCGCTGCCGGTGCAGTACGCGGATTTCGCGCTGTGGCAACGGGAACTGCTCGGCGACGAAGCCGACCCGGCGAGTGCGCTCGCCCGGCAGCTGGCGTACTGGCGGGCGGCCCTGGCCGACCTGCCCGACCAGCTGGACCTGCCGCTGGATCGCCCGCGCCCGCGGCAGCGCTCCACCGACGGCGGCACCGTCGAGTTCACGATTCCCGGTGACACCCGCCGCGCCCTGGCCGCCGTTGCCGCCGAGCGCGGGGTCAGCACCTTCATGGTGTTGCACGCCGCCCTCGCGACCGTGCTTGCGCGCCTGTGCAATACGACCGATATCGCCATCGGCACCCCGATCGCCGGGCGTAGCGACCCGGATCTCGACGATCTGGTCGGCATGTTCGTCAACACCCTCGTGCTGCGCACCCGCATCGATCCGGCCGCCGGCTTCGACCGCATGCTCACCGAGGTCCGCGACACCGACCTCAACGCCTTCGCCAATGCCGACGTGCCCTTCGAGCGCCTGGTCGAGGTGGTGAACCCGGAGCGCTCCGCCGCCCGGCACCCGCTGTTCCAGGTCATGCTGTCCTACGACAGCAGCCCGGACCTGCGCGTCGACCTGCCCGGCGTGGACGCCGAGGTGGTGCCCATGGCCACCGACATCGCCAAGTTCGACCTGCAGCTCACCGTCCACGAACCGGCCGGAACCCCCGCCGACGGCACTCCGATGACCGCCGAATTCGGTTACGCGGCCGATGTTTTCGACCGCGCCACCGTCGAGGCCATCGCGCGGCGCTTCGGCGCGGTGCTCGCCGCCGCGGTCGCCGACCCGTCGATCCCGGTCGGTGATCTGCCGCTGCTCGACGCGCGTGAGACCGCGAAACTGGTGCCCATCATGGGTTCCCCCGCCGAACCCGCCATCACCCTGGCCCGGCTGCTCACCGACACCGCCGAACGCGTCCCCGACGCGGTCGCCGTGCGCTACCTCGGCACCGACACCACCTACCGCGAACTCGACGAACGCTCGAACCGCCTGGCGCGCGTGCTGATCGAGCACGGCGCGGGCCCCGAGGTCGTCGTCGCCATCGCCCTGCCGCGCGGCCTGGACAGCATCCTCGCCGTCTGGTCGGTCGCGAAAACCGGTGCGGCGTATGTGCCGATCGACCCGGACTACCCCTCCGACCGCATCGCCCACATGCTCGCCGACTCCGGCGCCATGCTCGGCATCACCGACGCCGAACGCCGCGCCGAACTGCCGGACTGGCCCGGCAGCCGGGGACGGCACCGCAAGAACTACGTGGACTGGCTGCTGCTCGGCTCCGACGAGCTCACCGCCGAGGCCGCGCAGTTCCCGGTCACCGCCGTCACCGACACCGACCGCCACCACCCGCTGCGCACCTCCGGCCCGGCCTATCTCATCTACACCTCCGGCTCCACCGGCATGCCCAAGGCCGTGGTCGTCACCAACGCCGGCATCTCCTCGCTGGCGCACGAGCAGATGCACCTGTTCAAGGTCACCGATTCGGCTCGGACACTGCATTTCTCCTCGCCCAGCTTCGACGCGTCGGTGCTGGAGCTGCTGCTCGGTTTCGCGGCCGGGGCCACCATCGTGGTCGCGCCCGCGGGCATCTTCGGCGGTATCGAACTCGCGCGCATCCTGCGCGAGGAGCGGGTGACCCATGCCTTCGTCACCCCGGCGGCACTGGGCACCGTCCCCTCCGACGACCTGCCCGACCTCGAGGCCGTCATCGTCGGCGGCGAGGCCTGCCCCGAAGACCTCGTCAAGGTGTGGACCGCACCGGATTCCCGGCCCGGTCTCCCCGCGCGGCGCATGCACAACATGTACGGCCCGTCCGAGGCGACCGTCGCCGCCACCGCCACCGGCCCCATGCTCGCCGGGCAGCCGGTGCCCATCGGCCTGCCCGTGCGCGGCATGCGGTTGTTCGTCCTCGACGGCCGCCTGCACCCGGTCCCGCCGGGCGTGGCGGGGGAGCTGTACCTGTCCGGTCCCGGCCTGGCCCGCGGCTACCTGGGCCGCCACGGCCTGACCGCGCAACGCTTCCCGGCCAATCCGCACGGCCGCCGCGGCGAACGTATGTACCGCACCGGCGATCTCGTGGTCGCCGACGGCACCGGGCAGCTGCGCTTCCTGGGCCGCGCCGACGACCAGATCAAGATCCGCGGCTTCCGCATCGAACTGCGCGAGATCGACCACGTGCTGGCCGCGCATCCGGGAGTCACCTTCGCGCTCACCGTGGTCCACCACGACGAACGCGGAATCCCGCGCCTGGTCGCCTATCTCACCGCCGACACCGAACTCGATCCCGCGGCCGTGCTGGAGACCGCGCGCGGGCGGCTGCCCGGCTACATGGTGCCCTCGGCGCTGACCGTGCTCGAGACCATGCCGGTCACCCCGTCGGGCAAGCTCGACCGCAAGGCCCTGCCCGCCCCCGAGTTCGTGGCCGCCGCGCCCACCCGGGCCCCGGAAACCGAACTGGAGCAACAGGTCGCGCTCGTCTTCGGCACCGTGCTCGGCGGCACCGCGCCCGGCGCGGAGGACAACTTCTTCGAGATCGGCGGCAACTCGCTGCTGGCCACCCGCCTGACTGCGGCCCTGCACACCGAATTCGGGGTGGAGCTGCCGGTGCGGGCCATCTTCGAGGCACCCACCGTCGCAGGGGTAGCGGCCCGTCTCGCGGAAGCGCCCCGGACGCAGCGTGCCGCGCTGGCTGTGCACACACCGCGCCCGGAGCGCGTGCCACTGTCGCTGCCGCAGCAGCGACTGTGGTTCCTCAATAGATATTCCCCCGAATCCAGCGCCTACAACATTGCTTTCGTCCTGCGAATCGACGGTGAGCTCGATATCGACGCCCTGCAGGCCGGACTCGCCGACGTGGTGGAACGCCACGAGGTGCTGCGCACGGTCTTCCCCGAGGACGACAAGGGCGCCTACCAAGTGGTGCTCGATACCGCGCGCTGCCTGCCGGTGCTCGAGGCCGTCGAGACCGACGATCTCGGCGCCCGCAAGACCCTGCGCTCGCTGGCCCGGCGCGGATTCGACCTGGCCCGCGAGATCCCGCTGCGAATGACCTTGCTGCGTACCGGGAACCGCCGCCACCTGCTCGGCATCGCGCTGCACCACATCGCCGCCGACGGCTGGTCGCTGGGCCCGCTCACCCGCGACCTGGCCCTCGCCTACACCGCCCGCCACGGCGGCGCGGCGCCCACCTGGGCGCCACTGCCGGTGCAGTACGCCGACTTCAGCCTGTGGCAGCGCGAAATCCTCGGCGCGGACAGCGATGCCGACAGCGCCGCCGCCGCGCAGCTGGCCTACTGGCGGACCGCGCTGGCCGACCTGCCCGAGGAGCTGCCGCTGCCCTATGACCGGCCGCGTCCGGCCGAACCGACCCAGCGGGCCGGTGCGGTTCGCTTCGAGGTGCCGGAAGCCTTGCAGCGCAAGCTCGCCGAGGTCGCCCGCGCCCACGGCGTCAGCCTGTTCATGGTGCTGCGCTCGACGCTGGCGGTGCTGTTGCGCACCGTCACCGGCGGTCGCGACATCGTCATCGGCACTCCGGTCGCCGGGCGCACCGACACCCGCCTCGACGATCTGGTCGGCATGTTCGTCAACACGCTGATCCTGCGCTCGGACGTGGATCCCGACCGCAGCTTCGCCGAACTGCTGCAGGCCGACCGCGACACCGAACTGGCCGCCATGGCCCACGCCGAGGTGCCCTACGAGCGGGTCGTGGAGGAACTGCAGTCCGACGAGGGCCAGCGCCGCTACGGCGCGCGGCCGCTGCTGCAGGTCGCACTCACCGTGCAGGACACCCCGGTGCCCGCGCTGCGGCTGCCCGGATTGTCGCTGCAGGCCGAGGAACTCGATATCGCGCTGGCCAAGTTCGACCTCGAACTGCGGGTGCTGCCCGGCGACCGGGGTGCCGGCGACGATGCCGCGGCCGAGGACCGCGTCTTCGAATTCGTCTACGCCGCCGAGCTTTTCGACCAGACCACGGTCGAGACCCTGGCCGAGCGGCTGCTGCGGGTATTCGACGCGGTCGCCGCCGACCCGCGGACCCGGGTGCGCGATATCGACGCGCGCACCGAACTCGAACGCGAACTGCTCACCCCCGCCTGGGGTCCCGCACCCGAACCGCAGTGCAGCCTGGCCGCCTACTTCGCGGCCACCGCGCACCTCAATGCCGACCGGGTGTTCCTGCGCTTCGACGACACCGAACTCACCTACCTCGAATCCGACGTCTACTCCAACCGTTTGGCGCGCGCCCTCATCAACCGCGGCCTGGGCCCGGGCGACCGGGTGGCGCTGGGGCTGACCCGGTCGGTGGAATCGGTGCTGGCGGCCCTCGCGGTCGCCAAGTGCGGGGCCGCGTTCGTGCCGGTGGATCCCAACTATCCGGCGGATCGGGTGCGGCACATGCTCACCGACTCCGGCTGCCGGGTCGGGATCAGCATGACCGAGCACGCGCCCGACCTGTACGCCGCCGCCGGCGACCACGCCGTCGACTGGCTGCTGCTCGACGATGCCGAGCTCCTCGACGAACTCGAGGTCCTCGACGACGGCCCGATCACCGACGCCGAACGCACCACCACCCTGTGGACCGCCGACCTCGCCTACGTCATCTACACCTCCGGCTCCACCGGAAAACCCAAGGGCGTGGCCGTCACCCACGGCGGACTGTCCAACTTCGCCGACGAGATCCGCGAGCGCATGCGCGTGGACCGGGACTCGCGGACCATGCACTTCTCGTCCCCGAGCTTCGACGCGGCCATCTTCGATCTGCTGCTGGCGGTCGGCGCGGGCGCGACCATGATCATCGTCCCGCCGGATGTGTACGGCGGCGACGAACTGGCCGCGCTCATGGACCGCGAGGAAGTCAGCCACACCTTCATGACCCCGGCCGCCCTGGCCACCATCGACCGGGAACGGTGGGCGCTGCCGCACCTGCGCTCGGTCATGGTCGGCGGCGAGGCGTGCGGGCCGGAACTGGTGGCGCGCTGGGCGCCCGGGCGCATGATGTTCAACGGCTACGGGCCCACCGAGACCACCGTCGTGGTCACCATCGCCGGACCGCTCACCGTCGGCGAGCCGATCACCATCGGCAGCCTGGTGCGCGGCGCCCGCGCCCTGGTCCTCGACGAGCGCCTGCGGCCGGTCCCGGTCGGCGTGCCCGGCGAGCTCTACATCGGCGGACAGGGCGGCGCGCGCGGCTATTTCGAGCGTTTCGACCTCACCGCCACCCGCTTCGTCGCCGACCCCTACGGTCCCGAGGGCTCCCGCCTGTACCGCACCGGCGACGTGGTGCGCTGGACCGCGGGCGGGGAGATCGTGTACCTGGGCCGCAGCGACCACCAGGTGAAGGTGCGCGGGTTCCGCATCGAACTCGGCGAGATCGACGGCGTGCTCACCGCCCACCGCGCGATCCGCTTCGCCCACACCGAGGTCCGCGAGATCGCGGGCGTGCGCCGCATCGTGTCCTACGTGCTGCCCCTCGACGTGACGGCGGCACCGGACCTGGAGGAGCTGCGCGCCCACTGCGCCAAACACCTCCCGGCGCACATGGTTCCGTCCTCGCTCACCCTGCTCGACCGCATCCCGCTGACCCCGGTCGGCAAGCTCGACCGCGACGCGCTGCCGCAACCCCAGGCCGTCGTCGCCGTGGTCTCCCGCGATCCGGAGACCGACACCGAACGCCTGGTCGCCGAGGTGATGGGCGACCTGGTCGGGGCCGAGGCACTCGGCGCGGACGACAGCTTCTTCGAGGTCGGCGGAAACTCGCTGCTGGCAACCCAGTTGGTGGCGCGCCTGGCCACCGCCACCGGAGTGCGCCTCGAGGTGCGGGCGGTCTTCGCCGCACCGACGGTGGCCGGACTCGCCGCGGCCCTGGACGCCGGATCCGCCTCCGCGGACCTGCGGCCCGAACCGCGCAAACGCACCCGGCCCGCGCGGATTCCGCTGTCGGCCGCGCAACGCCGCCTGTGGTTCCTGGAGAAGTTCAACGCCTCCGGGGATCAGGGAGAAGCGCTGGGCGCCTACAACGTTCCCGTCGCGCTGCGCCTGCACGGCGAACTCGATATCCCGGCACTGCGTGCGGCTCTGCACGAGGTGCAGCGCCGACACGAGACCCTGCGCACCGTGTTCCCCGAGATCGACGGCGAACCCTGCCAGCAGATCCTGGAACCCGGTGAGGCGGCGGTCACCCTGCCGTTGCGCACCGTGCCGGAATCGGCGGTGCCCAGCGAGATTCGCCGTGTCACCGCCGGCGGATTCGATCTGGCCACCAGCGTGCCGCTGCGCGCGGCGCTGCTGCGGCTGACCGGGTCCAAGACCGAGCACGTGCTGGTGCTGGTGGTGCATCACATCGCCATGGACGGCTGGTCGCTGCAGCCGCTGGCCGCCGATGTGGCCGCCGCGTACCGGGCGCACAGCGGCGGGCAGACGACACCGGAGTGGCCCGAATTGCCCATCCAGTACGCCGATTACACGCTGTGGCAGCAGGATGTGCTGGGCCGCGAGGACGATTCGGAATCGGTCATCAGCCGCCAGCTCGACTACTGGCGGCGCGCCCTCGACGGCATTCCGGAACTGCTTGCAGTGCCTGCGGATCGGCCACGACCGCCGGTTCCGAGCTACCGCGGCGGCACCGTCGACTGCACCCTGGACGCGTTCACCCACCGTGAACTGCAGATGCTCGCGGCCGAACACGGCGTCACCATGTTCATGGTGCTGCACGCGGCACTCGTTGCCTTGTTGCATCGACTGACCTCCGGCGACGACATCACCGTCGGCACCCCCATCGCGGGGCGTGGACACCCGGCGCTGGACCGCCTGGTCGGCATGTTCGTGGGAACGCTGGTGCTGCGCACCAAGATCGAGGGCGGGGCCGGGTTCGCCGACCTGCTGCGCGCGGTCCGCGACACCGACCTCGAGGCCTTCGCCCACGCCGACGTGCCGTTCGAGCGGCTGGTCGAGGTGCTCAATCCGGTGCGCTCCCAGGCGCATCACCCCATGTTCCAGGTCATGCTGTCGGTGCAGAACCAGCCGGTGCGCGTGCTGGAACTGCCGGGCATGCGCATCGAGGCCGACGACGCCGATCCGGGCATCGCCAAATTCGATCTGCAGTTCACCCTCACCGAATCCTGGACCGACAAGCGCGAACCCGACGGCATCACGGTGTCGGTCAACTACGCCTCGGACCTGTTCGACGAGATCACCGCGCACCGGTTGGCTCAGCGGTTCGTGCGGCTGCTCGGCGCGGCGGCCGCGAATCCGGCCACCGCCGTGGGCGATCTGGAACTCCTCGATTCGAGCGAATGGTCGGCGCTGGCCCCCGTGCGCGGTGCGGAACCCGGGCTGCCCATCACCTTCCCGGAGGTGTTCGAGGCCGCCGCCAACCTCAACCGGGCCGCCATCGCGGTCCGCTCGGCGGGCACCCAGATCTCCTACGACGCCCTCGACCGCTGGACCAACCGGCTGGCCCGCGTGCTCATCTCCTACGGTGTCGGCCCGGAAACCCTGGTCGCCATGGGGATTCCGCGCTCGGCCGAATCGGTGGCCGTCATGCTGGCCATCGCCAAGGCCGGCGCCGCGTTCGTGCCCGTCGACCCGAACTACCCGGAACAGCGCATCAGCCACATGCTGCTGGATTCGGGTGCGGCCGTGGGCATCACGCTGTCCACCTATCGGGAGCGCATGCCCGACGGGGCCAACTGGACCGTGCTGGACGCGCCGTCGTTCCGGCGTCGCGTGCTGGCCACCTCCGACGCGCCCATCCGCGACGAGGAACGCACCACCTCACTGCGCATGGACAACCCGGCGTATGTCATCTACACCTCCGGCTCGACCGGCATCCCCAAGGGCGTGGTCGTCACCCACGGCGGCCTGTCCAACTTCGCCGCCGAGACCGCGCACCGCTTCGACGTCGGACCCGGCTGCCGCGTCCTGCACTTCGCGACACCGAGTTTCGACGCCGCCATGCTCGACCTGCTGCTCGCCCTCGGCGGCGCGGCCACCCTGGTGATCACCCCACCCGGCGTGGTCGGCGGGCAGGAACTGGGGCAGGTGTTCATCGACGAGGGCATCACCCATGCCTTCATCACCACCTCGGCGCTGGGCACCGTCGACCCGACCGGCGTGACCGCACTGCGGCACGTACTGGTCGGCGGCGAGGCGCTGCCACCGGACCTGGTCACCCGGTGGGCCCCGGGCCGCAAGCTCTACAACGTGTACGGGCCGACGGAAACCACCATCGTGACGGTGATTTCGCAGCCCATGGCACCGGGCGGGCAGATCACCATCGGCGGACCCATCCGCGGGGTCGGCGCGACCGTGCTCGACGCGCGCCTGCACCCGGCACCCGGCGGGGTCACCGGCGAACTGCACCTCGCCGGCGCCGCCCTGGCCCGCGGTTACCTGCGACGGCCGGGCATGACCGCGCAGCGGTTCGTGGCCAACCCGTTCGGCAAGCCGGGCGAGCGCATGTACCGCACCGGCGATCTGGTCCGCTGGCTCGAACGCGGCGGGCGCGCACAGGATCTGGAATACGTGGGCCGCACCGACCACCAGGTCAAGATCCGCGGCTTCCGCATCGAACTCGGCGAGATCGACGCGGCCCTGGCCAAGCATCCGGCGGTGGAGTTCGCCACCACCATCGGGCACCGCACCCCGGCCGGGTCCACCGCGCTGGTGTCGTATGTGAAGCCGCGCACCGGGACCGCGCCGACCACGGCCGAACTGACCGCGCACGTGGCCGAACTGGTGCCCAACTACATGGTCCCGCAGTCGATCATGCTGCTGGACCGGGTGCCGCTCTCACCGGTCGGCAAGCTGGATCGAAAGGCGTTGCCGGAACCGGTGTTCGCGGCCCGCGAGGGCTACCGGGCCCCGTCCACCCCGATCGAGGAGGCGCTGTGCGCCGCCTTCGCCGAGGTGCTGGGCATCGAACAGGTCGGCGCCGACGACGGGTTCTTCGAACTCGGCGGCAACTCGCTGCTGGCCACCAAGGTGGTGGCGGTGCTGCGGGCCGACGGCATCGACCTGCCCGTGCAGGCCATGTTCGGCGAATCCACCCCGGCCGCCATCGCCGGACGGCTCGCCGACGCCAAGGGCGATGCCGGGGCGGCGCTGGCCGCGGCCCTGGGCGCGGTGCTGCCGCTGCGGCCCGCCACGGATTCGACCGTGCCGCCGCTGTTCTGCGTGCACCCGGCCATCGGCCTGTCCTGGTGCTTCGCCGGACTGCTCTCGCACCTGCCGCACGAGCGGCCGGTGTACGGCCTGCAGGCCCCGCACGTCGCGGGGGAGGAGAGCCACGCCACCATCGCCGAGGCCGCGAAATACTATGTGGCGCACATGAAGTCGGTGCAGCCGGAAGGCCCGTACCACGTGCTGGGCTGGTCGCTGGGCGGGCTCATCGCCCACGAGGTGGCCGTGCAGCTGCAGCAGGGCGGCGACGAGGTCGCGCTGCTGGGACTCATGGACAGCTACCAGCTCTCGGACCAGTGGCTGGAAACCGCGGTGCCGTCGGTGTCGGCGATCATCGCCGAATTCGGTTCCGATCTTCTCGGCGGCGACGCCGACATCGATCCGCGCATGACCCTGCACGAGGCAGCCGAACTGCTGCGCAGCCGGTCCGGGCCGTTCGCGGCGCTGACCGTCGAGCATTTGGAACGCCTCTACACCGGCTACGAGAACGGCGCGCAGCAGGCGCACGGTTTCCAGCCGCACGTCTTCGACGGTGATCTGCTGTTCTTCACCGCCGCCGACGACGAGATCAACCGGGCCGACCCGGAGCGCTGCGCCGCGGCCTGGGAGCCCTATGTCACCGGCGTCGTGCACGACCAATTGGTTCGCTGCACGCACGCCGGCATGACGACGCCCGAATCCCTCGCCGTCATCGGGCCGGTGCTGCGGGATCAGCTGGCGGCCATCGATGCCCGGCGGGAGGGGACGGCATGAGCGGTCAAGCGCGGAGGAGGCAGCGGAGCGTAACCACGGAGCGCTCCGCTCATGCCCGAAAGGATCCAGCATGAGTCTCGCGGTGGAAGTTCAAGGGCTGGTGAAGTATTACGGCAAGGTGCGGGTGCTCGACGGCATCGATCTGGAGATTCCGTCGGGCACGGTGATGGGGTTGCTCGGGCCCAATGGCGCGGGCAAGACCACCACGGTCCGCATCGTCACCACCTTGCTACGCCCGACCAAGGGCACCGTGCGGGTCGCGGGTGTGGACGTGCTGAAGAATCCGGCGCGCGCCCGCACCCGGCTGGGCCTGTCCGGGCAGTACGCGGCCATCGACGCCAACCTGTCCGGGTTCGAGAACCTGCGGATGGTGGCGCGGCTGTACGGCATGACCCACAAGCGCGCGGCCGAGCGCGCCGACGAACTGCTCACCGTGCTCGGCCTCGACCACGCGGCCGGGCGCCGGGCCGGCACCTACTCCGGCGGTATGGCGCGGCGCCTGGACCTCGCGGGCGCGCTGGTGTGCAGACCCCCGGTGGTCGTGCTCGACGAGCCGACCACCGGACTGGACCCGCGCGGGCGCCTCGATATGTGGCGCGTCATCGGCGAACTCGTCGACGACGGCACCACCGTGCTGCTCACCACCCAGTACCTCGAGGAGGCCGACCTCCTCGCCGACCGCATCACCGTCATCGACCGCGGCCGGGTCATCGCCCGCGGATCGGCCGACGAACTCAAGACCTCCATCGGCGGCGACAAGCTCACCGTCACCCTCGCCGCCGGACAGGATCCCGCCCCCGCCCGGCGAATACTGGCCCAGGTGGGCATCGGGGAACCCGAAACCGATTCCGGCGCCGACGAACTCACCGTCGTGGTCGGCGACGGCACCCGCACCATGGTCGAGGCGCTGCGCCGCCTCGACGACGCGGGCGTGTGCGTGGTCGACGCCACCGTGCACCGGCCCAGCCTCGACGACGTATTCCTCTCCCTCACCGGCAGATCCGCCGACCGCAAGGCCACCGCCCCCACGCCCGAGCCCGTTCAAGAGGAGATCCTGTCGTGACGACACTCCCCGCCGAGCCCGCCGCACCACCCGCCGCCGCCCCGGCGGACGTGCACGGCCGCCACCGCGCCACCGGACCCGCCATCCTGCTACCCCGGGTGGTGCGCGACAGCGCCATCGTCGCCTACCGCAATCTGCTGACCATCCTGCGCGTGCCCACCCTGCTGGTGACCGCCACCATCCAGCCGCTGATGTTCGTGTTCCTGTTCGCCTACATCTTCGGGGCCTCACTCGGCGGCAGCCAGTATCGGGAGTTCCTGCTCGCCGGAATCTTCACCCAGACAGTGGCTTTCAACGCCGCGTTCACCACCGTCGGGCTGGCCAACGACCTGCACAAGGGCATCATCGACCGGATGCGCACGCTGCCCATGTCGCGGCTGGCGGTGCTCATGGGCCGCACCCTGTCGGACCTGGTGGTCAATATCCTGGCGCTGGCCGTCATGGTCGCCTGCGGCTACGTGGTGGGCTGGCGGATCAACGGCGCGATCATGGACGCCGTGCTGGCGTTCGGGGTCATCCTGCTGTTCGCCTTCGCCATGTCGTGGGTCGGCGCGATCACCGGGCTCATGTCGCCGAGCGTCGAGGTGGCCCAAAGTGCCGGGCTCATCTGGCTTTTCCCGCTCACCTTCATCTCCTCGGCGTTCATCTCCGGCGAGACCCTGCCCGGTCCGCTGCGGACCATCGCCGAATGGAATCCGATCACCGCGGTCTCGGCGGCCGGACGCAAGCTGTTCGACAACGGCTCCCCGCCCATCTTCAAACCCGCCACCGGCTGGCCCGCCGAGCACTGCGTCGAGTACTCGATCTACTGCTCGCTGGCGATCCTCGCCATCGCGGTCCCGGTCGCCCTGCTGCAATACCGGAAGGTTGCGAGCCACTGACCGGTGTGCCCGCGGATTAACAGGATTCGGCTCGCCGGGCGATAACCGATCGACCGGTCGGTGGGCCCCGGTGGCCCGGATGCAGGGGGGATGCCATCAACACATCGAGACGTCTGATCGCGGTCGCGAGTTGTGCGGCCGCGGCCGCGCTGCTGTCCGGATGCGATCAGGGCGCGACGAGCCCGGCGCCGACGAGCACCACCACCGCACCGGCGACCGGGCAGCACGGCACCGGATCGGGCGGCGGTGTGACCATCACATTGAACGTGCCAGGCTCGAACGTGCTCACCCTCGGCGGTGACGCGGTCGGGTTCGACTTCACTCTGAGCAATCCCGTCGCTGCCGCGTCCGCGCAGACGGTGGGCATCGTCGCCTCGATGGGGCACTGCTCGTGCGCGCCGGGCGGTGCGAAGCTGAGCCCCAAAGGCTCGATGGAGTTGTTCGACGCGAGCGGCAACACCTGGAAGCCGGTCACATTCGTGCGCGAGGGGACCGGAATGGACTACCTCACGCAGCCTGTCGTCCCGTCGATCACCCTCGCACCCGGCCAGACCGCGGCCTATCGGATGCAGGTCCGGCTCGCGCAGGACCCGCAGGTGACCTACACCGCCGGGACCTCCGCCATCACCGTGACCCTGGAGCTGCCCGGCACGCTGACCAGTCTCGGCAGCGCGGCGGTCCCGGTCACCGTGCAGCCCTAGCCCGGACGAAAAACAGGTCCCCCGCACCGGATTCGGTGCGGGGGACCCGTTCGGTCGTGTCCGGCTGTGGCTCAGCCGCGGCGACGGTTCTTGATCAGCTCCATGCGCTCCTGGAGCAGCTCCTCGAGCTCCTCCTTGCTGCGACGCTCGAGCAGCATGTCCCAGTGGGTGCGCGGCGGCTTGACCTTCTTGGGCTCCTGCGTGGTGCCCTCGAGCAGGATGCCCTCCTGACCGTTGCGGCACAGCCAGGTCGGCGGGATCTCCGCGTCATCGGCGAAGGGAACGTCGAATTCCTCGCCATTGTCGGTGCGGTATCGCGCCATCCGACGCGGGGCCAAGTCGTGGTCGCGGTCGGTCTCGTAGCTCACCGCTCCGAGCCGAGACCCCCGGAGTACGCGATCTGCCATGAGTGCGGTCCCTTCTCGCCTGTCGGCAATGTTCTACAAAAAATTGTCTTTCGCATCTGCGCTACGTCACTACAACGCAGACGCGCACGCGTGGGTTCCCGTAAGGAGAACCCCGCCATTCTACTCGTCCGCCCGACCGCTGTGCCGCGGCGTGCCCTTACGCCCGGTCGCGGCCCGGAAGCGCTAAGGTTCCGGACCATGTCTCGACGCGTGCTGTCCTGCTGCCAGTGGTGCGGGCGGGAGATCGCCGAATCGGAGATCGGACGCCGCCGGCGGTACTGCCGACAATCCTGTCGCCAGCGGGCGTACGAACATCGAAACAGCGTGAAGGGCACCGGCATTCCCGATGACTCGGTGGTGCTCAGTGCCCAGGAGGTGTCCGATCTGTCGGACCGGTGGTTCGCGGCCCGCTGCGCGGCCGAGGATGTGGCCACGGCCGTCGCGGAGGGCGCCGAAATGCTCGAACTCGCCGATCTCACCGCGACATTGGTCGCGCTGACCCGTGAGGCCGAACGGCTGCGCTGAGCGCGGTGCCGCGGGCACGGGTGCTCAGGGCGTAGACCAGTCCGATGCCCGCGGCGGTGCCGGCGGCGACAAGGCCGAGGGCGGTGAGGGTTTCACCGTCGGGTGCGGTCACCGGCTGCCCGCGCAGCGCCTGCGACAGCAGCAGCGCCACCAGCCCGGTGTAGCCGAGCGCCAGCACCCCGATCAGCCGGGTGCGGGTGGCTTCGGCGCGCAACCAGCCCACGTGCGCAGCCAGGCGCGTCAGCACGATGGCGGCGACGATGAGCAGCTGAATGCCGTGCAGGCCCGCAAAATGGGCGATCCGCATATCGCCGCCCGCAGTGGACCAGTGCGTCACCGGCATGCCCTCGACACCGTCGCGGACCTCGGGCTGGCCGTGCATGAAGGTGTGGCCCGCGCCGAGGGTGACGGGGTGGCCGTAGGCGTCGGTGGTCTGCTGCTTGCCGCTGCCACCCATGGAGTAGGCCAGCGCCATGCCGAACACCGCGATGCCCAAACCCGCGCGGATCGCCAGCGAAGTGGGTCGGTCGGTGACGCGCTGCCACGAAAGGGCCACCGCGATCACCAGATTCGCCAGGAACAAACCCGGCACACCGGTCATGAACACCCATTGGCCGATGGTGTTGACCGCGTCGTGCTGATTGTTGAAGTGGCTGAAGGTGCCGCGCGCGGCCTGCACCACGATGAAACCGACATCCACCACCGCCGTCGCGGCGAACACGGTGCCCATCCACCAGGTCAGCCGCTGCCCACGGTGCGGGAACGCCAGCAGCCAGGCCAGGGTGCCGCAGTAGAGGGTGAAGGCGATGGCGAACTTGAGCGGTTTGAGCCAGACGGATTCACCCAGCAGCATGCGGTCGTCGAATGCCATGGCGCACAAGGAGAACACGGCCAGCGCGGTCATGGCGGCGGTGGTGACGAGCAGCGGCCGGTGCAGGGGACGGTCGGGGGCGGGCAAGGTGAGCGACGCGAGCCTGGGGCGATCGAGCGTGGTCATGACGCTGACGCTAGGAGCGGGAATCCGCATGCCACGTCCCCCGACGGTGGGGTCGGCGCGTAGTACCCCGGTATGAGAACAGCCTCGGCGGTATGAGCCGAGGCTGTGTCTTTCAACCGCGAACGCGATTGGCGCGCAAGCCGTTCCGTGCACCCCTCATCGGTGCCCGGAACGGGCGGCGCGAGTCTGTGATCTTGGAAGAGAAGCTTGCGGGGTTCTCAGTCGACGGGCATACCGACATCGATGCCGCGGCCGGCGAGCCAGGGCAGCGGGTCGATGGGCGCGCCCTCACCGGCGTGCACCTCGTAGTGCAGGTGCGGTCCGGTGGAGTAGCCGCGGTTGCCGACGGTCGCGAGGACGTCGCCGGCGCGCAGCTGCTGGCCGACCTGGACCAGGATGTCCTGCATGTGGCCGTAGACGCCGATGGTGCCGTCGTCCTGCAGCACGCGCACCCACAGGCCGAAGCCCGAGGCCGGGCCCGCCTCGATGACGGTGCCGTCGGTGACCGAGCGGATCGGGGAACCGAAGGCACCCGCGAAATCGATCCCGGCGTGCATCGCACCCCAGCGCATGCCGAATCCGGAGCTGAGCGGGCCGTCGGAGGGCCGGATGGTCTTTGGGCGGTTCTGCTCGGCGTGCAGGCCGTTGAGGAAGTCCAGCACCTGCTGGGGCACCACCTGCGGCATCTGCGCCTCGGGCGGGGTGAAGGCGGTGAACGGGGCGTCGCTCTCGGTGGCGTTCGCGACGGGGTTGCCCGCGAGGGAGACGGCGTCGTGCGGGTCGGCGGCGGCCAGAGCGGCCAGCGAGGCACCGACGAGTGCGGTGACGGCCATCGTGCGGGTGGCGGCCGTTCGGTACCGGCCGGCTCCGCGCAGTCGAGATAACGGAACGGTTACGGGCATGCATCGAACGTACGAGGTCTCAGTTGCCGTTCAGAAATGGAGTAGTGACCGTCACATTGGTACAAAAGCCCAGGAATCAGGTCACGGTGCGATAACGACACGCGGGTAATTCTTGGGTGACGTTGGCCGAAGCGGGTTGCCCGTGTGTTGACCCCATGATCGTCCTGCGGGCAATCTATTTAAGTGGTCACTAACGGAGTTCGGGTGTTGAGTGCGCTCGCCGACGACACCCGGCGCGCTGTCTTCGAATCCCTGCCGCAGGGTCCGAAGTCGGTCGGGGAGATCGCGACGGCCCTCGGCGTCAGCAGTTCGGCTATCTCGCAGCATCTGAAGGTGCTGCGCGAGGCCCGGCTGGTGATGATGCGGCCCGCGGGAAACAAGCGCCTCTATTCTCTGGATCCGCGCGGGCTGGCCGATGCCCGCGACTATCTCGAACAGTTCTGGCCCAGTGCGTTGGCCGCCTACTCCGCGGCCTTGTCGTCCGCCCGGGAGGAACAGCCACCGGCCTGAGGCGTCGGTGGGCCGAGATACGGTGTCGGCGTGGGTACGTCGGTCGTAGTCGAGGATGAGCGCCGGGCCGGTCTGCCCGGTTGGTCGGTGCCGTTGGTGTTCATCGCGGGTGGTGTCTCGCAATATGTGGGCGCGGCGATCGGCGTCTATCTCTTCGGCACGGTGGAACCGGCGACGGTGGCGTGGCTGCGCGCGGCGGCGGCGGGAATCGCCCTGGTGTTGTGGCGGCGGCCCTGGCGGGGGAGTTGGACGCGGCGCACGGTGCTGGTGGCGACCGGGTTCGGTGCGGTCACCCTGGGCATGAATATCGTCTTCTACGAGGCGATCGCGCGCATCCCGCTGGGGACGGCGGTGGCCATCGAATTCCTCGGCCCGGTCGCGGTGGCCACGCTCGGTTCGCGGCGCGCCCGCGACTTCGCGGCCGTGGCCCTGGTTGTCGTGGGCGTATACCTGCTGGCCGGTGTCTCCTCCGACGCGCAAGGACTCGGTGTCGGTTTCGCGTTGCTGGCGGCGGCGCTGTGGGCGGGCTACATCCTGGTGGGCAAGCGCGTGGCCGATGCGGGTGCGGGCCTGGACGCGCTCGCGGTCGGGATGGCCGCGGCCGCCGCGCTGCTGGCCCCGATCCTGGTGACCAGCCAATTGGTGCTGGACGCAACCGTTTTCGCCGATCCGCGCACCTGGCTGCTGGGTGTCGGGGTGGGCGTGCTGTCCAGCGCGGTCCCTTACGGCCTCGACCAGGTGGTGCTGCGCACGGTCGGCCGCGCCCGCTTCGCCCTGCTCTTGGCGCTGCTCCCGGCGACCGCAGCCGTCATCGGCGCCATCGCCCTGGCCCAGCGCCCCTCGGTCGCCGAGCTGGGCGGCATCGCGCTGGTGATGACCGCGCTGATCCTCAGTGCGACACAACGGAATACTTGACCCTGACGCTACGTCAGGGTTGCAGGCTTGCCGCATGAGCAATGACAGCACCGCCCCGGCCCGCCTGACGCCGCCGATCGGCGGATTCCAGATGATCGACGACCGCCGCGTGTTCGTGAACCGCGCGGGCCGCGGCGGCCCGGCCGTGGTGTTCCTGCCCGGAGCGAGCGCGGTCGGCCTGGACTATTACGGTGTGCAGCAAGGCGTTTCGCAGTTCACCACCGCCGTGCTCTACGACCGCGGCGGCACCGGCTACAGCGACCCGATGGCACTGCCGCGCACCGCCACCGAGGTCGCCACCGAACTGCGCGCGCTGTTGGATGCCGAGAACATCCCCGCCCCTTACGTTCTCGCGGCGCACTCGCTGGGCGGGCTGTACGCGCACCGCTTCACGCAACTGTTCCCCGCCGACGTGGCGGGATTGGTGTGGCTCGACGGCCTGCACCGCGACTGGGACGAGTTCGTGCCGCCGCGGGCAAGCCTGGCCGCGACCGAACACATGGGACCCGACCCCGAGGAGCTCGCGCGCATGCGCCCGGCCCTGCACGACATCCACGCCGAGCTGCTCGCCACCTATCCGCCCCACCTGCGCGAGGCCCTGCTCGAGGCGAAGCTGACCGAGGAGTGGCTGCGCACCGGTGTGGCCGAACGCCGCACCCTGATCCCGCTGGCCGCCGAACTGCGCACCGGACCTGCCATCCCGGATGTCCCGGTGATCGCGCTGACCGTGACCGGCGACGACCCGGACCATCGCGAGCTGCACGAGGCGAAGACGAGAATGGATGCGGCTCTGGCGGATTCGGTGTCACACGGCGAACAGCGCGTGCTGACCGACACCTTCCACCACCGCCTGTGCTTCGACCGCCCCGATGCCGTGGTCGCGGCGATCCGCGACGTCGTCGACCGCGCGGCCCGCCCATAGACTGGCAGCGACCCAGTCGAATGATCGAAGGTGAATCGGTGCTCACGATCGGCCAGCTCGCGGCGACCGCCGGGGTGAGCGTGCGCACCGTCCGCCACTACCACCAGATCGGCCTGCTGCCCGAGCCCGAGCGCGACGCCTCGGGCTACCGCCGCTATCGCGCGCAGGCGGCGGTGGACCTGATCCGCATCCGCACCCTCGCCGACGCCGGTGTCCCGCTCGCTCGCATCGACGCACTGCTGCACGCCCAACCGCCCGAATTCGAGGCCGCCCTCACCGATCTCGACGCCGAACTCCAGCGCAGGATCGACCAGCTTGCCGAATACCGGGCGCGGATCGCCGAATTGGCTGGTGGTGAAAGTCTCGTGCTGCCGCCCGCGGTGGTCGCGATCCTGACCCGGATGCGCGCAATGGGCATCGGTGAGCAGCGGGTGCGGCTCGAACGCGATTCGTGGATCCTGCTGCGGGCCCTGGATCCGGATTCGATGCCGGAGCGAATCCGGGAAAAGAACACCGAACTCGACGACCCCGAAACCCTGCGCCTCATGCTCGCGTCGGACCGGGCAGTCGACTGGGACCCGGACGACCCGCGCCTGGAACGGCTCATCGACGAACTGGACGCCTGGGAAATCGCGCACGCGCGCCAGGCGCGCCCCGGAACCAGGCGATTGGTCGCGGCCCGGATTTCGGAGGCCTCTCCGGCCTGGCAGCGCATCCTCGACGCGCTGGCGCATCGCGCCGAACGCCGGGCACGCGACGCGGCGTCCTGAAAAACTGCCCTGAAACGCACGAAACCCGCGCCACAGGGCGCGGGTTTGATGCTGTCTGCGACTTAGATGGCGCGGACGTTCTGGGCCTGCGGGCCCTTCTGGCCCTGCCCGATCTCGAACTCGACGCGCTGGCCCTCATCGAGGGACTTGAAGCCGGAGCCTGCGATCTCGGAGTAATGGACGAAAACGTCCGGACCGCCGCCGTCCTGGGCGATGAATCCGAAGCCCTTTTCGCCGTTAAACCACTTCACACTGCCTTGCGACATACTTTGTCTTAACTCCTTGTTGTGAGCCGAGCGATCACATCAATGACTCGTGCTCGCCCAACATCCTGTCACACTTCGATGCGTAAGTGGAATCAGGGCTGGATTTCGCGGCGCGTCGCCTTACTTCAATTCGGAAAGATCCAGGCCGAGCATGGCCAGCAGCGCACTGCATTCCTCGGCGTCACGGGCATGAACGGCGACCGTTTTGGCGGCGAGCGCGTTGCGCTCGAGGTGGGCGGCCTTCTCGGCGGCGCGGACGTCGGCGAAGGCGACCGGCGGGTAGTCGACGGGGTTGCTGCGGGCGGCGGTCATGGCGGCTCCTTGCGGGTAGCCCCGACCGAACGCCTGATGCCTGCGATCGAGGGCCGATACCCGACCCGCCCGCCTTCGCGGCGGGGCCGTGGGTCGTGTCCGGCTGTGGCTGACGTTACCCCCTCGCCCCCGAGGGCATGACCGGGTCCCGTAAGCCGGGGTTTCGCCCCGCATGCTTGCGGGGCGAAGCTCAGCCGACGCGGCGGTAGGCCTGCTGGGCGCGGCGGTCGAGGTTGGTGCCGGGCCAGGGGCGTTTGCGTAATTGCTTGTCGACGGCGTTGATGACTTCGGGCACACCGATTTTCAGCAGTCCGGCGTCGATGCCGTCGGCGTCCGGGTCGCCGGTCTGTCCGGCCCACAGCACGGCGTGGCGGCCGAGCAGGTGCGGGGGCGGGCCGCTGCGGCTGGGCGGGTTGGGGCCGAACAGCAGCACGGTGCGGGTGCCGAAGGCGGTGGCCAGGTGCGCGACCCCGGTGTCGCCGCAGATGACGAGATCGGACTCGGCGACGGTGGCGGCCAGTTCGATGAGATTCTGCTGACCCGCGAGGACTCGCGCCGGTGAGAGTCCCGCGCGGGCGGCGACGCCGAGCGCGGACTCGCGATCGGGTTCGTCACCGGTCAGCACGACTTCGCGCCCCTGGACGAGCAGATGACGGACGACGGCCGCGAACCGGTCGGGGGGCCAGCGGCGGGCGGGTGCGCCCGCGCCGAGGTGCACGACCACCGCGTTGCGGTGGCTGGTGACGGCCACCGGCGGCACCAGGCCCAGATTGCGGCGGTCGGCGGCGATGCCGTCGAATTCGAGCAGATGACACCACCGGTCCACATCGTGCATCTCGGGCTGCCAGTCGGGGCCGGGCAGGTCCGGGAAGGCCGGGTTGCGGTAGGTGAGGATGCGTTCGGGCCGGGTGCGGGCCAGTTCGACGATGCCCTCGGTGCCCGCGCCGTGCAGGTTGACCGCGAGCGCGGGTTGTTCGCCGTCCCAGCGTAATCCGACGGGATCGCTGACGGGCACCATCTCATCGACGCAGGCGATGAGGTCGACGATCGGTTTCAGGCGGTGGGGTGCGGCGAGCGCGATGTGGTCGTCGGGCCGGGCCCGGCGCAGCGCGCGCAACGCGGGGACAGCGGTGAGGAGATCACCGAGCCCGCGTGCTCGCAGCACGAGTACAACCGCCACCGTATTCTCCTAGCTGGCCACGCTGCCCACGACGCGAGACTCTCCACCGGACACCGCGGAGAGCCATTGGGAGAGGACTACCCGGCCGGTAGCGGGGTGAAACCCGTGGGGACCGGTCTGGACGACGCGAAATCCGGTTTGTACTACCGACTGTCGTTTTTCGGGGTGTGATCGATTACCGTGTGCAGTCATGACCTTCGTCTACAACCTCGTGGTGACGGCTCATCTGCTCGGTATGGCGGCGGTGGTCGGCGGGTATGTCGCCTCCCGGCCGCGAGTGTCGGAACTCATGGTGTGGGGTGCGCGGACCCAGATCATCACCGGTGTGGTGTTGCTGGGCATGGCCGAGTCGATCGATTCGCTGGGCAAGGACCCGAACATGGCGAAGATGATCGTGAAATTGGTGATCGCGGTGCTGGTCGCGGCGTTCGCGGAGATGGGGCGTGCGGATGCCAAGCGCGGCAAGGAAGTCGCCTGGATGTGCGATGCGGCCGGCGGGCTGGCAATCCTGAACGTCTTGGTCGCGGCCTTGTGGAAGTGACGGGACGATAAGCCCGACAGCGACATAGCGGATCTTCTTCACGAAAGACGATGCCGCACAGTGTGCCTGAGGTCACGCTGTGCGGCATTCGGCGTTTCAGGGGCGGCGCACCAGCTCGGGCGGAAGTTCGCGGGCGGTGTGGCGGCCCAGGGTCTTGGCGAGTTCGGCGGCGACCACGGCGTGCCCGGCCATGGTGAGGTGGATGAGATCGGCCGAGAGCCAATCGGTTCTGAGTCGTGCGGGGTGGTCCCAGAATTCGGTGAGGATGGCGTCGTGGCGGTGCGCGACGCGGCGCACGGCCTCGGCGAATTCGGCGAAGCGCGGGCGCAGCGGGGCCATGCGGCCGGTGAAGGAATCGGCGAGGGTGAACAGCGACAGGCGCGCACCGGTCGCGGCGACCCGCGCGCACAGCTCGTCGAGGGCGGCCTCGACGTCGGCCAGGGTGGCGTCGCGCAGGAACAGATCGTTGCCGCCGCAGCTGATGTGGACCAGATCCGGGGCGAACGCCTCGAGCACGGGCAGCTGCCGGGTGTGCACGTCGGCCAGGACGGCGCCCATCTTCCCGGTGTTGAGGTAGTCGGTGCCCGGGTGCGCGGCGGCGAGCCAGCGCGCCAATCGGTCTGCCCACGGCAGGGTTTCGTAGCCGGGCCACGGGTCGCCGGTGCCTTCGGCGGTGGAGTCGCCGATGACGGCGAAGCGTCGCCAGGGCACATCGCGCAGCAGGGCGGTCGCGGCGGCGTCGGAGAGGGTGAAGGGGTCGGTGGCTTCGGTGCGGTCGCTCATGCGGTGGGCTCCTGGGCTCGGACGGGCACGGCGGTGAGAACGGCCGCGAGGACGGCGATCGCGGCGCAGATCGCGAACAGGGTGTGGAAGGCGGTCAGCGGCTGGGCGGGGTGAGCGGCGAAGACGGCGGCCAGTACCGCGACACCCAGTGCGCCGCCGGATTGGCGGGCGGTCAGATTCATGCCGACCCCCGCGGCGAACCGTTGCGGCGGAAGCGATCTCGCGGCGGTGGTGCCGAGCACGGTGATCAGCAGGCCGATGCCGCCGCCGCCGAGGATCCCGGCCGGTATCCACGCCTTCCACAGCGCGGGGGTGGCGTCCCAGATATCGGTGCTCATGTAGAGGGTGGAGGCGGCGAACATCAGCGCGCCCAGCACTCCGAGCCAGCGCTGCCACGACACGGGCGCGCGGCCGGCGAGGACAGCGGTGACCATGGAGGCGACCGCGCCGACGGTCATGGCTCCCGCCGACTCCAGGACCGAGTAGTGCCAGACGGCATCGAGCCACAGGGGTCCGGCCAATAGCCAGGCGAACATGGTCACGCCGAACACGAACGCGACCGCGTTGACCAGCGCGTAGGAATGGCTGCGCCACAAGCCGACCGCGATGGCCGGACGCGGGTGGCTGTGGGACCGCCACAGCGCCAGCGCCAGTAGCGCCAGCCCGCCCAGACCGCAGGCCAGGGTGCGCCAGTCGCCCCATCCCCATTGCTGGCCCTGGGTGACGGCGGCGACGACCGCGCCGATGCCGAGGCCGGTGGCCGCGGTGCCGAGCAGATCGGGCAGTCCGTGCGGATGGCGCTGATCGCCACGCGTGAGCTGGAGACCGGCCGCGAGCAGCAGTGCGGCGATGGGAACGTTGATGAGGAACACCGACCGCCAGCCGAACCAGTCGACCAGCGCGCCGCCCACGGCCGGGCCGACGGTGGCGGCGAATCCGCCCGCCGCGGTCCAGGCCGCCGTGGCGACACCGATGCGTGCGGGCGGGGTGACGCTCAGGACCAGGCCCAGTCCGGCGGGGATCAGGAAGGCCGCGGTGCCGCCCTGGAGGAAACGGCCCGCGATGAGCCAGTCCGCGCCGGGGGCGAGTGCGCACAGTAGGGAGGTGAGCGCGAATCCGGCCAGGGCGGTGAGGAATACGCGTCCGCGGCCGAGCGCGTCGGCCAGTTGCCCGGCGGGAGTGAGCAGGGCGGCGAAGGCGACGGCGTAGCCGCTGACGACCCAGGTGAGGGTGGTGGGGGCGGTGCCGGGGTAGTCGCGGGTGATGGCCGGGAAGGCGATGTTGACCACCGACAGGTCGAGGAAGCTCATGAATGCCGCGCCGGAGGCGACCAGCAGAGCGCGTCGCGCGGTGGTGGATCCGGTTGCGCCGGAGATGGTTTCGGTGTCGGGCTGATGGTTGTCGGCGGGTGGTGAGGGATTCGGAGGTGCGGGTTGGTGGTGCGTGAGGTCGGTCATCGCGAGGCTCTCCACGGAACGGGTTGTCGAGACGGGATCAAATCTGTACGCACGATCGTTCGTATTGTTGAAAAGTACGACCGATCGTGCGGTTATGCAACAGTTGGTGCGAAGATGGAAAGGTGGATGAACCGGTGCAGGACTCCGAGCAGGAGATTTCCGATCAACGGCTACTCAAGGGGGCGCGCGCCCGGGCGACGATCGCCCGCCACGCCGCCGAGGTGGCCTCGGTCGAAGGGCTGACGGGATTGAGTCTCGGGCGGCTGGCCGGGGATCTGGGGGTGAGCAAATCCGGGGTGGCGACGCTGTTCGGCACCAAGGAGAAGCTGCAACTCGCCGCGGTGGCCTCGGCGCGAGAGATGTTCATCGACACCGTGATTCGCCCCGCCTACAGCGAAGAACGCGGCATCGCGCGGCTGCGGTCGATCATCGAGCACTGGTTCGAGTACATCGCCGCGCCCATGCTGCCGGGCGGCTGCTTCCGCGGTGCCAGTGTCCCCGAATTCGATTCGCGCCCGGGTCCGGTGCGTGATGCCCTCGCTGCCGACCGTGCCGATTGGTTCGCGGTGCTGGAGAAGGAGATCGGGCGCGCTCAGGAGCAGGGCTACATGCCGGGTCTGGATGCGCACGCGGTGGCGTTCCAGCTCGACGCGATCATCGCCGCGGCCAATACGGCGTCGCGGATGGGTGATGAGAGCGCGCTGCCGCTGGCCCGCACGCTCGTCGACGGGTTGATCGGTTCGCCGCGCTGAGTGTCATCCGCTCGCTGAGCGGCGCGTGGAGGCGGTTGTTTCGCGCTCTGCAATTCTGCATCGAATGCGTGAATGCAGTTCGGTCGCAGTCGGTTTCACGTGGATCAATCCCGCGTGTCTCACGCTCCGCGTGGCGCGTACATGATGAGCGCGACACCGAGCAGGCATACCAGTGCGCCGGTGACATCCCAGCGGTCGGGCCGGAAGCCGTCGAGGACCATGCCCCACAGCAGTGATCCCGCCACGAACACGCCTCCGTAGGCGGCGAGGATGCGCCCGAAGTTGGCGTCGGGCTGCAGGGTCGCGACGAACCCGTAGCACCCGAGCGCGACCACTCCGGCGCCCATCCACGCCCAGCCGCGGTGTTCGCGCACGCCCTGCCAGATGAGCCAGGCGCCGCCGATCTCGGCGACAGCGGCCAGTCCGAACAGCAGAATCGATCGCAGCACGCTCATGTGAGCAAACCTAGAGCATCGCGCCGCAGCGGCGCTCGCCCCGGCCGGACCGTGCGTGCACACGGTCCGGCCGGATGCGATCAGCGTTGTGCCGCAGCGTTTTCGAACAGCTGCTGGCCGAGGTAGCCACCGGGGCCGGGGACGCCGGGCGGGATGGCGAAGACCGCCGACCCGATCGGGGTCGTCCACTGGTTCAGGGCGTCGAATTCGGCCAGTCGCTGCTGGACCGGCAGGTATTGGGCGTCGATGTCGCGTTGGAAGGACGCGAACAGCAGGCCCGAGTTGGAGACGTGCCCGGGGGCGGGCGCGTCGTCGTAGTTGTAGCCGCGGCGCAGGAATCGTTCCCCGTCGTGGGCGTGGTGGGCGCGGGCGATGTGGGAGGACGGCGGGATCTTCGGGATGCCGTAGGAGTCCACGGCCGCGAAGTCGGGATCGTCGAATTCCCTTGTGCCCGACAGGGGTGCGCCGGTGTCGACGGTGCGGCCGATGGTGATGGCGCGCCCGTCGGCGTCGAGCTCGTCCCAGGTCTCGAGGACCATGGCGATGCGCCGCAACACCATCGAGGTGCCCCCGGCCAGCCACGGCCGGTAGCCGCCGTCGTCCCACACCAGGCGATCGAAATCCGGTGTGTCCGGGGCGATGTTGACGGTGCCGTCGACCGAGCCCATGAGGTTGCGCATGGTCTGGCCCTTGGCGGCATTGCGGAATCCGCGCTGCACCCATTTCACCGCGACCAGCGATTTCACGTGCTTGGATAGCACGCGCACGGCGTGCGAGACCGTGGTGGCCTCGTCCGCGCAGATCTGCAGCACCAGATCGCCGCCGCACCAGGCGGCGTCGAGTTTGTCGATGCTGAAGGGCGGCAACGGTTTCAGCCAGTGCGGGCGCTGATCCTCGAGCTGGGCGACGGTGAACAACTGCGGCCCGAATCCGACGGTGACGGTGAGCCGGGCCGGGCGTACGGCCAGTTCCGGTTCGGTGTCGGCCAGGGCGGGGCGGCCCTGGGTGAGTCGCGACGCGTCGTCGGTCCAGATCTTGAGCAGCCCGATGATGTCCTCGCGTCCCACGCCGGGCAGCAGGTCGAAGCCGACGAACGTCGCGTGCAAGGGCGGTTCGGTGGCGATGCCCGCCTGGTGGCGGCCGTAGAACTCGACGGTGTCCAGGCCTTGGTCGCGGTCGTGTTCGCGGTGGGTGAGTGTGGCCGCACCCCAGCCGAGCCCGGCCGCCCCGGCCGCGCCCGCGACGGCGGCCGAGCCGCCGAGCAGTCGCCGCCGGGACAGGCGGGCGGGGTGCGCCTTTTCCTGGTCAGCCACCGTGGGCGGCGTTGTCGCCGGAGGGCTGGTAGTTCTCCTTGCCGCCGGCGAAGTCACGCACCTGGGCGGTGACGGTGGTGGTGGAGCCGTCGGCGAAGGTGAAGGTGATGGGGGTTTCCGCGCCGGTGCGCAGCGGGGCCTTCAACCCCATGAACATGAGGTGTTCGCCGCCGGGCTTCAACGTGATGCTGCCGTGGGCGGGGATGACGAAGCCGCCGGCCTTGGGGCGCATGGTCTTGTCGCCGGTGCCGTCGGCCACGACCTCGTGCAGTTCCACCGTCGCCGAGGCCGGGCTCGACGCCGCGACCATGTTGACCGGCTTGTCGGATTTGTTCTCGATGGTGCCGAAGGCGGCGGACATGCCCGAATCGGCGGCCTTGATCCACTGATCGGACATGGTGACCGAGTCGGCGGCCTTGGCCGAGGCATCCGAGGCGGTCTGGGAGGAGGAGCAGGCCACCGGCAGCAGGGCGAGGGTGGTGATGGCGGCCGCGGCGCCGAGGCGGCGCGCGAATCCGCCGGTGCGCAGGCGGAAGGTGTGGCAGCGGGGCATCTGGGACATGGGAGGTCTCCGGGTGTCAGAGGGAGGGAAGCACTCCGGACCGGGACACGACGAAACCCGTTGTGCGCAGGGCACGGCCGACCACGAGGGATCGGCGCGGGTCGCGGTACTAGGCCGGAGCGAAAGAGAAGAACGGTGCGGCGGGCACGGGTGGGCCGCGGCGTCCGATACCGGGACTGACCAGCAGACGGGAGACCTCGGCGCGATCATCGGCCGCGCGGGAGCGGACCGGCCGTGCGGGCGGCTGCGGAATCGAGGCCAGCGCCAGGATGAATCGCCGCACACTGGTGACGGCGCGGCGCATGCCCGCCTCGGCGGCGCGAATCACCAACGCGCCCACCGGGATCGCGATCAGGTGCGCCAGCAGCATGGCCGGGGAGGAGCTGTGATGGTGATGGCCCGGCGACATCGACAGCGCCGCATGCCCGATCGACTGTCCCGCGGCCAGCATGGCCATGGTCCCGGCCAGCCCGTAGCGCGGGCGCAGCGAGGCCACCACGACCCCGATCAGCGTGCACGCGGCGAACAGCAGCGCCAGCGAGGAACCGTCGGGCAGGGTCGCGCCACCGCCGAAGCCGTGCGCGAGGATGGCCACCGCGCCCGAGGACGCGCCGACGGCAGCGCCGCGCAGGCGCGCGGTGTGATCCGTCGATGAGCGCACCCGGATATGCTACGACGCGCTGTCGTGGATGATGCTTCCAGGTGGTATGACCGGCGTCTCCACGAGATCTTCACAATCGTGGCGAACCTTCTCCACGGCGGTTGCTTAAGGTCAGCTGCATGGAAACCAGTCCGAGGAGCCCGCGCCGGATCCTGGTGGTCGAGGACGAGCCGACCATCGCCGAATCCATTGCCGCGCGGCTGCGCGCCGAGGGGTACGCGGTCGACCTCGCCCACGACGGGCCCGCCGCGGTCGAATCCGAGGCCGCCGGTGACCCGGATCTGGTGGTGCTGGATGTGATGCTGCCCGGGTTCGACGGCCTGGAGGTGTGCCGTCGCATCCAGGCGCGGCGGCCGGTGCCGGTGCTCATGCTCACCGCCCGCACCGATGAGACCGACATGCTCGTCGGGCTCGGTGTCGGCGCGGACGATTACTTGACCAAGCCGTTCTCGATGCGGGTGCTCACCGCGCGGGTGCATGCCCTGCTGCGGCGGGTGGAGCGGACCGCGGCTCCGGCGGCGACCATCTGTGTCGGGGATCTGCGCATCGACACCGATCAGCGTCGCGTGTGGCGGGGTGAGGACGAAACCCAGCTCACCCCCTTGGAGTTCGAGTTGCTGGTGCATCTGGCGCGCCGTCCGCGCACCGTGCTGGCGCGGGAGCGACTACTCAGCGAGGTGTGGGGGTGGGCCGATGCGTCGGGCACCCGCGCGGTCGATAGTCATATCAAGGCGTTGCGCCGCAAGCTCGGCGCGGATCTGATCCGCACCGTCCACGGTGTCGGCTACGCCCTGGAGACACGATGAGCGGCGAACGGGCCCCGCGATGGGCCGTGTGCGCGCATCCGAGCCGCCTGCGGCCGTGGCCGTTGGGCGAGTGGATCCGCGACACGGCCTCGGGGCGAGAGGCCGAAGCGGGGGACGGGCGCGGGGAGGGGCAGCGGTGAGCATCGGAGAATCCTTGCGGGAGACCGGGAATCGGGTGGTGGCGTGGATGCCGCGGCCGCTGGACCGGGTGCCCTCGATCAAGATGAAGCTGGCCATCCTCATGGTGGGGTCGGGTGCGGTGGCGTTCGGGTTCTTCGCACTGCGTATCGGCTGGCTGCCGCCCAAGACCGCCATCGCGGCCACGCTGCTGGCGTTGATCCTGTCGCAGGTGCTCGCGCACGGGATGACGCTGCCGCTGCGGGAGATGACCGCCGCCGCCAAACACATGGCCCAGGGCGACTATTCGCGGCGGGTACGGGCCACCTCCCGCGATGAGGTGGGGCAGCTGGCGGAGGCGTTCAACCAGATGGCCGCCGACCTGGCCGCCGCCGATCAGCAACGGCGCGAGTTCATCGCGAATGTCTCGCACGAATTGCGCACGCCCATCACGGCATTGGGGGCGGTGCTCGAGAACCTCGTCGACGGGGTGTCGCAGCCCGATCCGGCGACGCTGCGGACCGCGCTCGCCCAGACCGAGCGGCTGAGCCTGCTGGTATCGGAGCTGCTGGCGCTGTCGAGCGTGGAGGCCGGTGCGGTGGCACTGGACCGGGAACCGCTGCTGGTGGAGCCGCTGCTGAAGGAGGTTGTCGCCGAAGCCGAGGTGATGGCCGCCGCGATCGACCGCCCGGTCCGCTTCTCCATCGCCGTGGCCACCCCCGATCTGACCGTGTACGCCGACCGCGCCCGCCTGCACCAGGTGCTGCTCAACCTCCTCGACAACGCCACCCGCCACGGCCCCGCCCACGGCGAGGTCCGCCTGCACGCGCACGCCGAGCGCGCCGCGACCGTGCTCGAGGTCTCCGACGACGGCCCCGGCATCCCGGTCGCCGAACGCGCCCGCGTCTTCGAACGCTTCACCCGCGGCGGCCGCGCCACCGGCGGCGGCACCGGCCTGGGCCTGGCCATCGCCCGCTGGATCGTCGACCTGCACGGCGGCACCATCGCCGTCGCCGATCCGGGCTCCCGCATCCGGGTCACCCTGCCCACCCTCTGACACCCATCAACCCCGTCACCCGCAGCGCCCCGCGCTCCCGGGACGGTCCCGCACACCCATCGGAGGCTCCGCCATGCCCGAAAACCCACCCGCCACACCCGATCCCGCCCCGGTGTCCGGCGATTCCGTGCCGCCCGCACCGCAGCCCGCGGCCGCCGAACCCGACATCGAGGTGGGCCCGCCGGCGTGGCCCGCACCACCATTCGGGCCGACCCCGGACCCGGCGGCTCCGGCGAACCTCGCCTCGCTCCTGAATCATGTTCCGCCGCAGCGGATTCCCCCGCGCTCTGTGCGGGCTCCACTGCCCGGCGGCCTGCTCGCCGCGGTGGGCGCTGCCGGCCTGGCCGGGGCGATCCTCGTTCCCGTGGATCGGCCGGGGGTGGGCTGGCTGCTCGCGGGTCTGGCCGTCGCGGGCACGGTGTACGGGGTCGATCGCGCCGCTCGCCGAGCAGCTGGGCGGAACAGTGTCGGCGCGCAGGCGACGACACGCGCGGATCGGCCCGGGTCGAGGGGTCCCGGGCCGGACGCGGTGGCAGGTGAGGGCCTCGCGGCGAGTTCGGTTGGGGCCGGAGCCATTCGGCGCGGCGGTCTCGGTGTGACCGGGCACGGCACGCGGGATCGGCGCTCGGCTGCGGATTCGTCCGCGACGGTGGACGCGCCCGGTGCTGAGGAATCCGCCGGGCAGCGGGTCGAGGTCACCGGCACGGAGTCGGTCACCGGAGCGATCCGCAGGTGGCCGAATCGTGCCGGGTGGGAACGGATTTCGTGGACGGTGCTCGCGCTGGCCTTGCTGGGGGTCGGGGCGGTGCGGGATGCGCCGTGGCTGTTCGGGGTGTGTGTGGTGGGGGCGATGGTGGCCGGGTCGCTGGCGGTGGTGCCGCGGTCGGTGTACGGGTTGTGGTTCGACGTGCTGTCGGTGCCGTTCGCGGGGATGACGTCGTTGCCGTGGCTGTTTCGCGCGGCGCGCGAGACCCGGGGGCGCGCGACGGTGGGGTCGCAGCGGGTGTGGTGGTCGGTGGCGGTGGCCGCGGCGCTGCTCGTGGTGGTGGTGCCGTTGCTGGCGGGGGCCGATGCGGTGTTCGCGGGGATGGTGAACGGGCTGGTGCCGAGTATCGATGTGCCCGCGGTGGTGCGGTGGGGGCTCGTGTTCGTGGTGGTCGGGCTCGGGACCGCCGGGATGCTGTACCTGCTGGCCGCGCCGCCGCCTGCCGCCGCGGCCGAGGGGAAGGACCGGAGCGCAGGGGGCTCCGGTGCCGAGAGCGCTGATCGGTTGGGCTGGTTGGGGATTCGGCGGTTCTCGCCGGTGGAGTGGGGAATTCCGGTGGGGGCGTTGACGGTCGTGTTCGCGGCGTTCGTGGCCACCCAGGTGGCGGTGTTGTTCGGCGGCGACGGGTATGTGCAGCGCACGGCCGGGTTGACCTATGCGGAGTATGCGCGCAGCGGGTTCTGGCAGCTGTCGATCGTGAGCATGCTGACGCTGGCGGTGATCGCGGGGGTGCTGCGGTACGCGCGGCAGGAAGCGGCGAGTGAACGGCGTTGGCTGCGCGGTGCGATCGCGGTGGTGTGCGGATTGACCCTGCTGATCGTCGCCTCGGCGCTGCATCGCATGTGGACCTATCAGCAGGCCTACGGGTTCACGGTGCTGCGGCTGCTGGTGGAGGTGTTCGAGGGCTGGATCGCGCTGGTGTATCTGCTGGTGCTGGCGAGCCTGATCTCGTTGCGGCGCGGCTGGGTGCCGCGCGCGGCGATCGGGGCGGCGGCGGTGACACTGCTCGGGTTGGCGGTGTTGAACCCGGAACGGTTGATCGCCGAACGCAATATCGACCGGTGGCAGGCGGGCAAGAGACTGGACACGAGCTATCTGAGCACCCTGTCGGCCGACGCGCTGCTGGTGGTCGACGGGCTGCCCGACCCGCAGCGCGCCGCCATCGCCGATGTCATTCGCGCTCGGCTGGAACGCGATCCGTGGCAGGGCTGGAACTACGCGCGTGCCACCGCACGCCGGTGATCAGCCGAAGCTGACCGGCGTCCAAGTGCGGCCCGCGTCCTTGGTGGTGAGCATGACGCTGGGCGAGTGCTTGGGTCCGGCCTGCTCGATGATCACGAATCCGGTTGTCGCGGAAACGAAATCGCCCGACCGCGCCGCCCAGTCCTTGCCGGGTGCGGTGTAGGCGGTGGTCCAGGTTTCGCCGCCATCGGCCGAGGTCAGGAGATGTTCGTCGACCGCGGCGACCAGATGCGTCGGGTCGGCGGGAAACAGGTTGGCAGTGGCGGACAGGGTGGGTGAGAGCTGTCCGGTCTCGGTAAAGCTGACGCCGCCGTCGAGGGAGGTCATCAGGTGTGTGGTCGTGGTGTCGTTGGTGCCGGGCCCGGGGCGGCCGCACAATGCCACGACCCGCTTCTCGGTGAGGGCGTGCCAGTCGGCGGGTCCGTTTCCGCCGCAGGGCAACTGCCACGGCGACCAGGCACCGTTGACGAGCCGGGCCCCGGTCTTGGTGCGGTTGGTGACCACCAGCCAGGCCCGGTTGCCGACGACGCTGACCTCGGCCGAGGGATCGGGTCCGCCGCCCATCGCGACAGGCAGATCGGTGGTCTCGCTCCACGAGTCACTGCCGAGGGGACTGGAGAACAGCACCACCTTCTCACCCGGCTGCGTGGCGGCGACGTAGGCGCTGTCCTCGGAGAACGAGATCGTCCACCAGTCCATTACCGCGTTGATGTCGAGATCGACCTGATGCCAGGTTGTTCCACCGTCGTGAGTGGAGAACATCAGCCCCCCGGCGCGGATCCAGCCGTTGCGGGAGTCGGCGAACTTGATCCAGCCGTCGTTGTGAGCGGCGGTCCGCAGCGGGGCCGGGAGCGGCTCCTGCTGCCAGGTGCGCCCGCCGTCGGTGGTGTGGCGCAGCTCCCGGCAGGGTTCGCCGCTGCACGGATAGGTGCGGCCCAGCACCCAGCCCTCGTCCTCGGAGATGAAGTTGATCGAATCGGGTTGGAAGCCAACCGGATCCACCTCGACCACAAGATTTCCGGGTGACGGTGCGGGGGTGGCGCTCGGAGTCGTGGGTGCGGAGCTCTGCGCGCGGGCGGTGGTGTGGGCTCCCGTGTCGAGGCCGTTGCCGCCGGGATCGATGGTGAGTGCCGCGACCACCCCCGCCGCCAGGACCGGTGCTCCGACTCCGACGACTCCGGCCAGCACGACCGGATTCCGCAACCCCACCGGTCCGGACTCCCTTCGACACAACCCCGGACCGGTGTCTCCGGGCACTCACCCGGACGGCCCTGCGGCACAACGCGATCGAGTATGCCCGCAAGTAGGGCGATTCGCCCAGCCGGCTCAGTGCCCGGCGCGCTGGGCGGCCAGGCGTGTCGCGATCTCGGCGATGAGTTCGTAGGGGATGGGGTTCTTCAGCGGGAAGTTCAGTGATCCCTTGCCCGCCAGGTAGGGCGCGATGGCCGCCTCGAAGGCGGCGTCACCGGCGGGCACGGGGTACACCGACAGGTGTTTCTTCCAGCCCGCGAAGTACACGACGGCCTTCCCGTTCACCTCGACGGTCGGCATCTTGTAGGCCAGGGTCTCGGTGGAGTCCGGGAGCGCGGTGTGGATGGCCGCGCGCACCCGGTCGAGGGCTTCGCGCATGGGTGCGGGCTGGGCGGCGAGGTATTCGTCGACGGTCGTGGGGTCGGGCTGCGCCATGCGGGTCCACCCTTTCCGGAAGGAATATCCGATCCGTGGGGAATAGCCGATTCGACCGTACCGGGCGGCTGGTCAGCGGCGCAGGCGTTCCAGCAGGGCCGTGGCGGTGTCGAGCATGGCGTCGACGGAGTCGGTGACGTAGAGCAGGTCGATGAAGAAATCGTCGAATCCGGTGTCTGCGGCGACGGATTCGATGGTGTCGGCCACCAGGGCGAGGTCGGTGCCCGCGGCCACGTTGACGCGCAGGATGGTGTCGATGGCCTGCGGGTCGCGGCCCGCGGCGACGGCGGCCTCGTCGATGACCGCGCGCAGTGACAGCAGCTGCTTGCCCCAGCCGGGCGGGCCGGGCACCGGAACCACGGGCAGCCAGCCGTCACCGCGGCGGCCGATACGGGCCAGCCCGGCCGGGCTGAACGCTGCCAGATGGATCGGCGGGCGCGGGCGCTGCACGGTCTCGAGCTCGCTGCGATGCTCGGGCACGGTGACGAAGCGGCCCCGGTAGGCGGCGGGGTCGGTGGTCCAGATGGCTTCCAGCGCATCGAGAGTCTCGTCCAGGCGCGCCCCGCGGTGGGTGAATGGGACGCCGGCGGCCTCGTACTCCTCGGGCGACCAGCCGATCCCGAAACCGGGGATCAGGCGGCCGCCGCTGACCACGTCGATCGTGGTGAGGGCGCGGGCCAGCGGTGCGGGCCGGTGCAGGGGCGCGATGAGCACATTGGTGCCCAGTGTCACCCGCTCGGTCACCGCGGCCGCGATACCCAGCACGAGGAACGGGTCCAGCACGGAATTGAATACGGCGGGAATGGTGTCCTTACCCGCGTATCCGACCTTGGGGTTGGTGGCCGCGATCAGCCGCTCACCCACCCAGAGACTGTCGGCCCCGGCCTGTTCGAGCGTGCTGGCGTAGTGCGCGATGCGCGCGGCCTCGCGTGCGTGCGGACCGTACTGGGGAAGCGAGAACCCGATTTTCACCCTTTCGGTGATACCAGACACGCGAATGTCCGCGGCGCGGTGATCCCCGACAGGATGGGCTGGGTGGGAGAACACAAGGACCGCATGCTCGCCGGCGAGCTCTACCGTGACAACGATCCGGAACTGATCGCCGAACGCCTGCACTGCCAGCGGCTACTCGACCGATTCAACGCCACCCGCGCCGGCGAGGACGCCGTGCGCCGCGGCATTCTCGAGGAGCTGCTCGGCGAGATCGGGGAAGGCTCGTGGATCATGCCGCGCTTCCAATGCGACTACGGCAACCTGATCCGCCTGGGCCGCAACAGCTTCCTCAACTACCACGCCATCGTCATGGACTGTGCCCCGGTCACCATCGGCGACGACGTCTCCATCGGACCCCGCACCCAACTGCTCACCGCCCTGCACCCGATGGAAGACCACGAGCTGCGCCGCGAACGCTGGGAAACCGCCGCGCCCATCACCATCGGCGACAATGTGTGGCTCGGCGGCGGGGTCATCGTGTGCCCCGGCGTCACGATCGGTGCGAACACGGTGGTCGGCGCGGGCGCCGTCGTCACCCGCGACCTCCCCGAAAAGGTCTTCGCCGCAGGCAATCCCGCCCGCGTCATCCGCACCCTCTGACGACCTCCATCCCGGCCAATGTCGGGGCCATGCGGACGGACGACGCAGAGCTCCCGCCGCGCGGAGGGCCTGCCGCATGGGTGGGTGGAGCCGCATCCGTCCGCCGGTCTGCGGCTGCGGCGTCGGACGACTGTCGGTAGTGCTCGGGGCGGACGCGTCGCCGATGGCTGCCCTGTACCGCAGCCCTATTCGGGCAGGCCCGCCAGCTCGGCGCAGAGGCGGTGCAGGCGGGTGGCGGCGGCGTCGTCCTGGGCGGCGGGGGAGGGGGCCTTGACCCGGTTGTGCTGGAAGTAGCAGCCGGTGACGGCGCCGACGTCGGGGTCGGTGGCGAGGTAGGTGAGGGTGTGGGCGGCCTGCTCGGGGGAGATCATGAAGATCTTCTTGAGCACGGACATGGCGGGGCGGGCGAACCAGGGGGCGGCGTCCCAGATGCCGGTGGCGACCACGCCGGGGTGGAAGGCGTTGGCGGTGACGCGGGTTCCGGCCAGGCGCTGGGCCAGGTCGCGGGTGTAGAGGATATTGGCGAGTTTGGCGCGGCCGTAGGCGGTGGCGCCGTTGTAGCCGCGGCGCAGCTGGGGATCGTCGAAGTCGAAGGTGTTGCCGTAGTGCATGACCGAGGAGGTGAACAGGATGCGGGCGGGGGCGCTCTCGCGCAGCAGATCCAATAGCAGTTCGGTGAGCAGGAAACCGGCGAGGTGGTTGACGGCGAAGGTGGCTTCCAGGCCGTCGCCGGTTTCGGTGCGGCGCAGGTGGAATCCGCCCGCGTTGCTGGCCAGCACATCGAGGTGGTCGTAGTCTTTGCGCACCGTCTCGGCCAGGGCGCGCACGGCGTCGAGGGAGGACAGGTCGCATTCCAGGGCGTCGATCTGCGCCCCGGTATCGGCGCGGATCGATTCGGTTGTGGCGGTGAGCTTTTCGGGGTTGCGGCCGACCAGGATGAGATGGTGTCCGTCGGCGGCGAGCTGTCGCGCGGCGGCCAGGCCGATCCCCGATGTGGCCCCCGTGATCAGCATGGTCTTCATGCCAGGCCAGCCTGCCACAGCCCCGCCGCCCTGTCTCGGCACCGCGTCACTTGATCGTGATGCGGATCTCGTGAAAGGCACTGCCGGGCAACGAGAGTGGCGTTTGGTCGGCTGCATGAACCGGATCGGTGAAATCGGGCCGGATGTCAGGTGACAGCACACCGGCGAACCCGTACCGTCTGAGACAGGCGCGCCCGCATGGTGGCGGGCGGCCTCGGCAAAGGAGCCGACATGGCGCACGCGCACAATGTCACACCCGCCCCCGCGCGCCCGGGACTGCCACCCAACGCGCGCTTCGACATCGGGCCCGCCCGCCACCCGAAGGTGCACCTGCGCCGCGGCGTCGGAATCCGGTTGAGCGACGGCACGATTCTCTCCGCCGACATCACCCGCCCCGCCGACCAGCGCGGGCGCCCGGTGACCGAACCCCTGCCCGCCGTCATCACCCTCACCCCGTACAACAAGACGCTGATGACGCGCGCCAACCCGCTCATCGACGCCGTCTCCGCCGTCGGCCCCCTCGTCTACCGCCTCGTCCCGCCCTCCCCGCACGGCCGCGCGGGCGGCCGGGAGATGCTGCGCGCCCTCGGTGGCGGCGCCCTGGAATCGGTGCGCGCCAACCGAACCCTCATCGCCCGCGGCTACGTCCACGTCGCCGTCGACGTGCGCGGCACCGGCACCTCCACCGGCCGCCTGCAACTCCTGTCCGCCCGCGAGCAACGCGACCACCTCGAGGTCCTCGGCTGGGTGCGCCACCAGCCCTGGTGCAACGGCGATCTCGCCATGACCGGCATCTCCTACCTCGCCATCACCGCCCTGCAGACCGCCGGACACCGGCCCGAGGGATTGAAAGCCGTGTTCGCCCTGGTCGGTTCGGAAGACCCCACCCGCGACCTCATCCTCACCGGCGGCGCGCAATCCACCTTCAACATCGCCTGGCTGGCCGCGGTCAACGGCGGCAAATGGCTGCCCTCGGTACCCGGACTGGTGAAATCCGGTGCCGCCGTGCGCTATCTGCGCGACCGGCTGGCCAGCCCGTTCACCCGGTTCACCGATCTCACCGGCGCCCTGCTCGACGACCACCACCGCCAGCACTTCTACGACGCCGACGCCCGCGACCGCCGCCCCGACCTCGAGCAGGTCACCGCCGCCACCTGGATCCACGCCGGCTGGCACGACGTGTTCGCCCGCTCCACACCCGGACTGCATCAACGGCTCCAATTGCCCGCGGGCGCCGCGCAACTCGTGGTCGAGGACAGCTACCACGTCGGCCCCGGCACCGGGTTCGGCACCGAGGATCACCCGCAACGCCTCGACGAGTTGCAGTGCGCGTTCTTCGACCGCTGGGTCAAGGGCATCGACAACGGGATCGACGCCTACGGACCGGTCACCGTGCGCCAGCTCGGCGGCGACTGGGTCAGCCGCACCGACTACCCGCATCCGGCCGCACGCCCGCACCACTGGTACCTGTCGCGCCAGCCCAGCGGCGCCGCACCACACGCCGCCCATGACGGCTCCCTGCACCCGGCGCCCGACCGGTATGCCGCGCGAATCCGGCTGCCCCGCAAGCGGCCCGCCATCACCTCCCAGACCAGCACCTGGATCCTGATGGGCCTGCCCACGCTGCTGGGGCGCGACTGGTCGATCGACGACCGCGCCCACGAGGCCGCCGCGGCCACCTTCACCAGCGACGCCCTCGACCACGACCTGCTGCTGTCGGGACCGATCAACCTGCACCTGCACGCCAGCGCGTCGGGCACCGAGGCGTTCTGGGCCGTCACCGTCTGCGACGTCGCCCCCGACGGCACCTCGACTGTTATCGCCCGCGGCGCCCTGCGTTCGACGCGACGCGCCCTCGACGAGAAGGCCAGCGGATACCGCGACGGTGAACTCCTCACCGCCGAACACTGCCTCAGCGCCGAGGCCGTCCTGCCGGTGAATCCCGGTGTGCCGCATGATCTCGACATCGACATCACCCCCACCGAAGCCGTCCTGCGCACCGGCCACCGCCTGCGCGTCGCCATCGCCCGCACCAGCTGGCCCCGCTACTTCCTCACCCCGGCGGTCACCCGCCACATCCGCGACCAGCACGTCGTCCTCGACCCGCACCAGCCGAGCCGGCTCAGCTTCCTCGCGGTACCCGTGGCCGCGGAGATCGAAAACCTCGACGCCTCATAGCGAGATCCCGCCACCGCGGGCGAACCGCCTGTGCCGCAAGGTCACAACCCGTACCGTTGAGACATGGAGCCGATCCTGGTCACCGGTGCCGCCGGGGGGCGCGACGGATCCTCCGGACGGCACCTCACCGCACAACTACTCGGGCGCGGCATCCCCGTCCGCGCACTCGTCCACACCGACGACGTCCGCGCCACCGTGCTGCGCGCCCTCGGCGCGGACGTCGTCGTCGGCGACATCCGCGATCTCGCCTTCCTGCGCACCGCCCTGTCCGGCGTGCGCTGCGCCTACTTCACCTACCCGGTCATCGACGGACTCCTCGACGCCGCCGGCGCGTTCGCCGTCGCCGCCCGCGAAGCCGAACTCGAACGCGTCGTCGCCGTCTCCCAACTCGCCGCCGGACCCCAGGCACTGACCCCGCGCATGCGCCAGCACTGGGTCGCCGAACAGATCCTCGACTGGGCCGACATCGGCGCGATCCACCTGCGCTCGGCCGTCTTCCACGAAAACCTCGCCCGCATCGCCGACACCGGCGACGGAGCCGCCCTGTCCCTGCCCATGGGCCCGCCCACCACCGAACTGCCCCTGGTCGCCGCCGCCGACGTCGCCCGCGTCGCCGCCGGACTGCTCAGCGATCCCTCCCTCGACGTGGACCCGATCCTGCTGCTCACCGGCGACGTCCTCACCATCGGCGACGCCGCCCGCGCCCTCGGCCGCACCTACCACGACACCGACCCCGACACCTGGCACCGCTGGGCACTCGACTTCTACGGAACCGCCCACGCCGCCGAACATCTGACCAAACTCTGGGAGATCTTCCGAATCCTCGGCGAAGGCACCGGCCTCTACCAGGTCACCCCCACCATCGAGAAATACGGCGGCCACCCGCCCATCACCCTCTCCGACTTCGCCATCCACCGCCCCGCCGCACACTGACTCGATTACCTCCCGGGTAATGGCCTGCGACCCTTACCCATTCGTACGATCGGGAGATGGCGACACAAACGGCGGGCGATCTGCTCCGGCACTGGCGAACCACCCGGCGGCTGAGCCAGCTCGAACTCGCCGGACGCGCCGACACCTCGACCCGCCACCTCAGCTTCATCGAAACCGGCCGCGCCACCCCCAGCCGCCAGATGCTGCTGCACCTGTCCGACGAACTCGACATCCCCCTGCGCGAACGCAACCGCATGCTCCTCGCCGCCGGCTATGCCCCCGTCTACGCCGAACCCGCCCTGGACAACCCGGCCATGCAACCGATCCGCGACACCCTGCGCCAAATCCTCACCGGCCTCGAACCCCACCCCGCCCTGGCCATCGACGCCACCTGGACCATGGTCGACGCCAACGCCGGGGTCGCCCTGTTCCTCACCGGCATCGACCCCGCCCTGCTGCAACCACCCGTCAACTCGCTGCGCCTGACCCTGCACCCCGACGGACTCGCCGGCCGGATCATCAACCTCGCACAATGGCGCGGCCACCTCTTCGAACGTCTGCAACGGCAGATCGAGGTGACCGGCGCACCGGAACTGGTTGCGCTGCTGGAAGAACTGCGCGCCTACCCCGGCGGCGAGGAAGCACCCGGCCTGCCCGAACCCGACCAGGCCGTCGTCCCGTTGCGGCTGCGCCACGACGGGCAGGAACTCTCCTTCGTCAGCGCCACCACCGTCTTCGGCACCCCCATGAACGTCACCGTCGCCGAACTCGCCGTCGAAGCCTTCTTTCCCGCCGACCCCGCCACCGCCGCCCTGCTCCGCGACCTCATCACCGTCAGTCCCGACTAGTCGGTCCGCGCAGGGGTGTTCATCCCGCACAATGAGAACCCATGGACGTGCCCGCGCACCTCGCCCACCTCACCGGCACACCCATCGCCCGCCTCCACCCCCTCGGCCACAGCCACGCCTGGACCCTGCACCGCGCCGAAACCACCGACGGCCGCGAACTATTCGTCAAAGCCCTCCACGACGGCACCCCCTCCACCGCGCTCACCGCCGAAGCCGCGGGCCTGCGCTGGCTCGCAGCAGCACACTCCAGCCTCGTCCCACCGGTCCTCGCCGCCGACCCCACCATGCTCGTCCTGGCTTGGCAGCCAACACAATCGCCCACACCCGAAGCCGCCGAACAACTCGGCCACGACCTCGCCACCCTCCACGCCGCCACCCCCGACACCTACGGCGCACCCTGGAACGGCTACATCGCCACCCTGCCCCTCGACAACACCCCCCCGTACCGGCGACTGGGCACCCTGGTACGCCGAACACCGCCTGGCCCCATACCTTTCGGCAGCCGCCCCCGACCTCGGCCCCGACGGCATCCGCCTGCTCGAACGCGTCATAGCCCGCATCACCGACCTCGCGGGCCCACCCGAACCACCCTCCCGCATCCACGGCGACCTGTGGTCCGGCAACATCCTCTGGTCCCAGGACCGCGCCCTCCTCATCGACCCCGCCGCCCACGGCGGCCACCGCGAAACCGACCTCGCCATGCTCGCCCTCTTCGGCGCACCCCACCTCGACCGCATCCTCGCCGCCTACCAGGAAGCCGCACCGCTGAATCCGGGCTGGCGGCAACGAGTTCCACTGCACCAGCTCCACCCGCTGCTCGTACACGTCGTACTGTTCGGCGCCTCCTACCGAGGCATGCTGCTGGCCGCCGCGGCTGCGGCGCTGGCGAGCTGACCACCGCGGACAGCGACCGCCGACACGCGCCGAAGCGCACCGCTGCGCCAGCACGGTGAAAGTCCCGAACCACCGAAGTTCTCGCACGTGACCGGTATGAGGCACGCTCCTCGGCGCAAAGGGTTCCGCGGGTCAGCCGGGCCAGGCACCGGTCAATCGTCGGGTGGCGACAGCACCGGCACGGTCGACCGCGGCGTGGACTCCGGCGAAGATCGCGCCCTGCACGACAGCGGCCAGCAGCACCTCCTGCCAGCTCCGATCCTCGTCGGTGGCCTCCGGCACGTGCTCGTCGTGGCCGAGCATCCGCCAGGTCTGCCTGAAAACCGCCCCGGCGAGCAGGCCGCTGACCGCACCCAGGACGAGACCGACCGGCTTATAGGCGATCTTGACTGCTCTCACCGGCTCATCCGTTCCGCCGGCGCCGCACCACCCACACCGTGATCACCGCACCCGCCGCACCCGCGAGCACCAGGCCCGGGTGGCGGCGTGCCTGATCGGCGAGCTGAGCTGTCCTGTGCCGCACCGGTTCCGGCGTCTTGGCCTGCACTGTGCGACCGGCCTGCACCGTTCGGTCGCGAGCCTGCGCGGCGGCGTCAGTGGTCTTGTGCCTCAGCTGCTCAGCTTTCGCGACGGCCTGTTGCTTGGCGGCCTCGGCCTTGTCCTGAGCGCGTGCCTTGACGTCGGTTTTGGCCGCGAGCGCCTCGACGGTCTGCGCGAGTTCCTCGCGGCTGTGCTCGACCTGCTCACGCAGCTCGTCGACGGCAGCCGCGGTCTTCTTCTCCGGATCCGACTTATTCATCGGTGTGAGCTCTCCTTGATTTGAGCGATATCGGCTTTGACGGTTTCGATCGTCTGCTCGGGTGTCGGCGGGGTCGCCTGGCCCACCTGCGTACGGCCCACCAGCGCCAGCACCGCGGCAACCACCGCGAGCACCCCGGTGACGATCAGCGCCGACGCCCACACCGGCAACACCAGAGCCAGCGCCGCGATCACCGTGAAAACCAAGGCCTGCAACGTCAGAAACCCGACCACCCCCGCGCCCCCGAGCAGCCCGCCACTGATCCCGTACCGTCTGCCCTTCTCCTTCATCTCCGCCTGAGCCAGCCTCAACTCCCCACGCACCAACTCGGTCAGCTGCTGCGAGGCCCGCTGCACCAACTCACCCGTCGTCTCCCGACCCGAGTCGTGGCCAACCTCCCCGGGACCGATGTGCTGCGATTGCGCACCCGACCTCGTCGGACCAGAAATCGACACAGCACTCACCTCCGCATTCGCTGTCGCTCGACGGTCGCGTCCGGTCATCCCCGAACACCTCTGCCCACCGCCTACCCAAACCCGAGCGTCTGACACCGCGACGGCAAACATGGTTCCGTGCGCACAAGCGACTCGAATTGCTGGAAGATAGCTGTCGGTATTTACTGAGGTATGGACGGATCGGCTCTGGTACCGATACTCGTGCTCATGATCGGCTTCTTCGGGCCGATGACACTGCTGGTGCTGCGCTGGCGCAAGATCAGACGCCACGGCATCGGCGGCGGCGAGTTCAACCACCCACTCTCGACAGCCGGATACGGCGGAGTCCCACCCGGAACCGTCATCCAAGAAGACTTCGGCGGCATCACCACCGTCCAAACCCAAACCACCGGCACAGCCGCTGGCCCCGACATCGAGGGCAGATGGTTGATCGGTGAGAATTCGAAGCCTCGATCAACGACGCGAACGGCCGACGAAGAATGACCGTGCCGCTTCCGCCGGGAATCCTTCGCCGGACCCATACGCCTCGCACCGCGGACCCCGAAATATTGGTACGGCCACCTCGGAATGGCTGCGTTCGTTCTGGCCCTGGTTCTCGGGCTCGGGGCCGGGCTGATCTGGTTGTGGAACCGCACCCGGGGACCAGCCGAAGCCCCAGGGCGACCGCTACGCAAACGCGTATGGGCACTGCTGCGACTCATGTGGATCGTGCTGCTCGGCATCTATGCGATGTACTTCCTGTACGTCGGCGTCACCGGAGTGCATGATCCCGGAGAAGGAGCACAGTCACGGCTCCTGTGGGCCGCGGTATGCCTGTCGTCTGCGCTCGGATTCGCCGCTGCGGCAAGGTGGATTCACCGACGCGGTACACCCGAGGCCCGACCCTGGGGAGAAGGCCTGCGCAACGCACTCAGTTGGGCGCTGACTTGGCTGCTCGCCAACCTGTCGTTCAGCTTCCTGGTGCCCCTCATCATTCCCCGCCACTCTGCCGACCTACCGTGGTATCTCCACCTGGTGGCCAGCTCTACCGGCATCGCATTGGCGCTCGCGGCAGCCGCTGCCGCCATATGGGTCCGGCAAAAGACTCGGACCGTCCGCCTCGCCGGGGCGCCCTCAACGGTCGCGGACCTCAACGGGTAAGCACGCCAACAAGATCAGGGAGCTCTCACTGCGAGTTCTTGTCCGAATTCGCGCGGTGGGAGCTCCCTGATCTTGATGCGGCTGTCAGGACTGGGCGAGGCCGATTACGTTGCCCTGGGGGTCCTTGAGGATCGCGACGAGTTTGCCGCCGCCTACGTCGTGGGCGTCTTCGGTGACCGTGCCGCCTGCCTCGACGAGGGTCTTGACTGCGGTGTTGATGTCGTCGACGGTCCAGAAGACGGTGCCGCCGATCATGCCGCGCTGCTGGCCGTTGGGGACCAGGCCGACCGCGATGCCGTCGGGGGTTTCGAAGTGCACGTAGTAGGGCTGGTCCACGGCCGGCTCGACGCCGAGGAGGGTGGTGAACTGCGCCTTCGCGGCGGCGATATCGGTTACGGGGTAGAGGATCGCGTCGATCTTCTTGGTCATCGGAGGGCTCCTTTTTCATGGTCCGAACTGCGTCGACGCCCACGTTATGGCCGCGGTACCCCGGGTTGCTTCTTGATTCCTGATCGCCTTCACCGAGCCGTGGGAAGGGGTGCGCTAGCGTCGGGGGAGTGCAGCTGCAGCGGATCCACCACGTCGCGATCATCGCTTCGGATTACGAGAAGTCGAAGGCCTTCTATACCGAGATCCTCGGGCTGTGGGTGATCGCCGAGAACTATCGGGCCGAAAGGCGTTCGTACAAGCTGGATCTCGCGCTTCCGGACGGCGGGCAGCTGGAGCTCTTCTCGTTTCCGGACCCACCGGCGCGGCCCTCCCGGCCCGAGGCTGCGGGTTTGCGGCACCTCGCTTTCGTCGTTCCAGATGTGGTGGAGGCCCTGGCCGAGCTGCGGGGTAGGGGAGTGGCGGTAGAAGAAGTGAGGGTGGACGAGTACACGGGGAAGCGGTTCGCCTTCTTCGCCGATCCGGACGATCTGCCACTCGAGCTGTACGAAGCCTGACCCTGGGGACCTGCGCCGGCGACCGGGTCTCCTCGAGCAATATCGAGAATTAGGCAATGGAAATATGCGCATCTACGCATGTAGCTTCGTTTTGAACATATTCCAGCAATCGCCACGCACACGCGACCGCCTGACCACACCCATCACCTCCCAACCACGAAGAGAGGGGCGGCTATTCGATGCCGCCCGGTCGCCGGGTTGGGCGCTCCCATACGATGGGTCGCATGACCAAAGTGCTCCTGAAGACCTCCGCCGGGGACATCACCCTGGAACTGGACGAGGCCAAGGCACCCAAGACCGTCGCCAACTTCGTCGAATACGTGAAGGAAGGCCATTACGCGGACACCGTGTTCCACCGCGTGATCCCGAACTTCATGATCCAGGGTGGCGGCCTGTCCGCGAACATGCAGCAGAAGCCGGCCCCGCGGCAGGTCGAGAACGAGGCGGCCAACGGCCTCAAGAACGACAAGTACACCGTCGCCATGGCGCGTACCTCGGCCCCGCATTCGGCCAGCGCGCAGTTCTTCATCAACACCAGCAACAACGGCTTCCTGAACTACCCGGGCCAGGACGGCTTCGGCTACGCGGTGTTCGGCAAGGTCGTCGACGGCGAGGCCGTCGTGGACGCGATCGAGGGCGTCAAGACCGGCAACAAGGCCGGCCACCAGGACGTGCCGGTCGAGCCGATCACCATCCTCTCCGCCGAGCTGGTCTGAACCTTTTCGCAGCGATAGCAGACGAACGGCCCGCAACCATGTGGTTGCGGGCCGTTGTCGTTGACGAGCATTGTCGTTGGTGCGGAGCGTGATTCAGGCGTCGAGGACGCGGACCTCGCGGTTGACCACGGGCGGCAGCACCGACCAGGGGAAGTTGATCCACTTGTCGGTGCGCTTCCAGACGTATTCGCAGTCCACCTCGGAGTGCGGCTTCTGGTAGATGACCGCGCAGCGCACCTCGGCGACGTGGTTCTCGCAGAAGTCGCGGACCAGTTTGAGGGTCTTGCCGGTGTCGGCGACATCGTCGGCGACGAGGACGGTGGCGCCGGTGAGGTCGACGGCGCTGGGTACCGGCGGGAGCATGACCGGCATGTCGAGACGCTGGTCCACGCCGGTGTAGAACTCGACGTTCATGACGTGGAGGTTCTTGACGTCGAGGGCGTAGCCGAGGGACCCGGCCACGAAGAGGCCGCCGCGGGCGATCGACAGGATGAGGTCGGGTTCGAAGCCGTCATCGGCGATCTCCTGGGCCAGATCCCTGCTGGCGTCACCGAATAGCTCCCAGCTCAGTTCCTCGCGATCGCTCATATTCGACTCCGTTCTGCCCGCTGCGTTGGTCCTCGGATCATACGAGGCGAGCGGCCGGGCCTCGCCGTGCCTGTGGGGTCCGGGGACTCGGTCCCCGGAGATTCCCACTCACGGTTGGTGAGTGAGCGTGTACCAGAGCAGCGCCAGGGTCCCGAGTGCGAAGAGGGGGACCAGCACCATGGTCTCGATCTTGTTGCCGGTGCGGTCGATGATCGGGACGCGGGTGCGGATCTTCAAGGGCCATAACAGGCGGCAGCCGCGGTCGGTGAGACAGTCGCCGATGAGGTGGGCGAGCGCGCCGAGCCCGACGGAGAAGGGAAGCCAGCTGGGTTTGTCGCTGATCCAGTGGTCGATGGCGAAGGTGCCGCACACGGCGAGGATGACGACGGTGCCCCAGGATTTGATGCCGTCACCGGTGGGCGCCAGGCCGAGCGCCTTGACGGCGAGGGCGAGCAGGAAGAACACCAGCGCGAGCGTGAAATTCCGGCCGAGCAGGTGCTCTCCAGCCCAGGTGCCATAGGTGACGGCCGCGACGAAGGCGAAGGAGTGGGTGCCGTGGCGGTGCCCGCCGGAGATCCACGAGATGAACTTGCACGCGTAGTGCGAGATCGGCCCCAGCACATGGGAAATGGTGCCGGAGGGGTGATCGGCGTCGGGCAGCAGCGCGGCGCCCGCGGTGAGGAAGGTGCCCATCACCAGATCAACCGAGCCGATGGCCCCGGATTGCACTGCGGGATAAGTCAAGACGGTGAACGGCAGCGCCGCTGCCGCCGCCGACCAGGCGAGCGCGCCGCTGGTCGCATGTGAATGTCCTAGCACCGCTTGAAGGTTAGCGGATCTGACTGACAGTAATTTCAGGTCGAGTAGCGGGCTGAGCTGTGCTGGTGGGCAGTCGATTCCGGTGATCGTGCGGTGTCGGACGTGAATCCCGTATCGGCGCAGGATAATTCGTGGCGAGCGTGCTGGCGTCGACGGCCGGACTGTGTTTCGCGTCGCTTTCCGGGAGCCCGCGCGCGGCCGCTCAGGGCCCTGAAATAGTCTCGGATCGATTGCGCTTTCCGCTCAGAGAGGAACGGACATGTCGGTAGCGTCCGCGGTGAAGGATCAGATCCAGCAGATCGGTGGGGGTTTCTTTTTCTCCAGGGAAGCGCGAGCCTTCGCCGACAGTACGGGTGTCCCCGGTTTCATGCCCGGGTACACGCGCGGCCGCGCCGGTGTGCTCGGTGATGTGGATGCCGATGTGGTGACCGCGGCGTTCGGGTTCTTCCCGGCCGATTCCGTTCGCCAGGCGTGGGAGGCGACCGCGTCGACTCCGGCCGCGGTGGGCGCTGCGGGATATCTGAAGGCGTGCCAGGACTTCGGGCGTCGCAAGCTGGCGGGCTTCGAGGACGGCGAGCGGCTGGCGGAGCTATTGCAGCGGGTGGTCGAGGCCGCTAGTCCGGTGGGTGTGCCGCTGTTCGCGGGCTGGCGTGCGTTGCCGCGGGCCGAGGATGCGCCGGGTCTGGTGCTGCAGTTGATCCAGACTCTGCGTGAATTGCGTGGCGGTCTGCACCTGGTGGGTGTGTTGGCCAGTGGGCTGTCGCCGTTGCAGGCGGTGCTGATCGCGGGGTCGCCGCTGGCCTCGGGTCCGGATCAGGCGCGCAACTACGGCTGGCCGGAGCCCTTCGACGAGGTGACCGCGGATCTGAAAGGCCGTTGGATGCAGGCGGAGTCGATCACCGATGAGCTGATCGCGCACGCGTTCGCAGGGCTGGACGACAAGGAGGCCGAGGAGCTGACCACCTTGTTGAACGCCTGTCACACCGTGGTGTTCGGCAGCCGCTGACCGCTGGGCGGGGTGGGTGTGACGCCCACCCCGCAATCCTGTTCAGCGATGCAGGAATTCGAGGGTGACGCGTTCGAAGGCCTCCTTGGCCTCGTACATCACCCAATGCCCGCACTTGGGGAACACGTGCAGTTCGGCATTGGGGATCTGGCGCAGCGGGATGAGCGCCATGTCGGTGGGGCACTGCCGGTCGTCGGCGCCCCACGTCATCAGCACCGGGCTCTTGATCTTGTGGAACATCGCCCAGTACGGCGGAGTGGGGGAGTTCGCGAGGAACTGCTGTTGCAGCGCAAGCGCTTCGGTGCCGTACATGGCCTTGAGGCTGGCGTGCGCGGTCGGGTCGCTGGCGGCGGCCCAGCGTTCCTCGACGATCTCGTCGGTGATCATCTTGGGGTCGTAGATCATGCAGCGCAGCCAGCGGTCGAGGCCCTCGCGGGTGGGGTTGTCGGCGAATTCGGCCAGTAGCCGGGTGCCTTCGCTGGGGTTGGGGGACAGCAGGCTGTGGCCGACGCCGCCGATGGCGATGATCTTCTCCACCCGCTGCGGGTGCTGCATGGCCACATTCAGCGCCACGACGCCGCCCATGGAGTTGCCGAGCAGAGCGGCGGAGTCGAGGTTCAGTGCGTCCATGAAGCGGACGACGGAGTCGACGGCGGTGAGTACCGGATGGCCGGGCACCGGGTCGCTGACGCCGAAGCCGGGGAATTCCAGGACGTAGCAGTGGAAGTGGTCAGCGTAGAAGCCGAGGTTGCCGCGGAAGTTGCGCCAGCCGTTCACGCCGATTCCGGAGCCGTGCAGGAGAATCAGGGGTGGGCCGTCGCCGGCCTCGTGGTAGCGCAGGACGCCCTTGTCGGTGGCGATTTCGCGTCGGGTGTTCTCGTAGGTGACATCCACGCCATCTAACATAGAACACGTTTCAGTTCGGAGGATTGTGGTCGCGCTGCAAATCCCGCTCGGTGAACTCCTGATCTCCGATGGCGGTTTGGCCACCGAACTGGAGGCGCGCGGGCACGACCTGTCCGACGAATTGTGGTCGGCCAGACTGCTTCTGGACGCGCCCGACGAGATCCGGGCGGTGCATGCCGCCTACTTCCGGGCCGGTGCGGTGATCGCCACGAGCGCGAGCTATCAAGCCTCGTTCGACGGCTTCGCGGCCCGCGGTATCGACCGGGAGGAAGGCGCGCGGCTGCTGCGGCGCAGTGTCGAGCTCGCGGCCGCGGCACGCGACGAGATGGACGACGGCCGGGAGCGGTGGGTCGCCGCGTCGGTGGGTCCCTATGGTGCGGTGCTGGCCGACGGGTCGGAATACCGTGGCCGGTACGGGCTCTCGATCGCCGAGTTGAAGCGTTGGCATCTGCCTCGGCTGGCGGTGCTGGCCGAATCGGGTGTGGATGTGCTTGCCCTGGAGACGATTCCCGATATCGACGAGGCCGAGGCGCTGGCCGGGCTGCTGGACGGCAGCGGCGTGCCCGCGTGGCTGAGCTACAGCATCGACGGGCTGCACACCCGGGCCGGGCAGCCGCTGCGGGAGGCGTTCGCTATCGCCGCCGAGGTCGCGGAGATCGTGGCGGTGGGAGTGAACTGCTGCGCGCCGGATGATGTCGCGGCGGCGGTGGCGCTGGCGCGGGAGGTGACGGGCAAGCCGGTGATCGCCTATCCGAACAGCGGGGAGGGCTGGGATGTGGAGCGGCGCTGCTGGGTGGGGGAGTCGCGGTTCTCGGCAGCGAGGGTAGGGGAGTGGGTGAAGCTCGGGGCCTCGATCGTGGGTGGCTGTTGCCGGGTGCGGCCTGCGGATATCGGGCGTCTCGCCGAGGTTGTCGCCGCCGGATGATTCGGCTGATTCCCAGGTCGGATCGGCAATTAATAGTCACATGCAGACATGCGCATGTATCTAAGTTATTCTCTCGTGTATGGCGACCACTACGAAGCAAGGCACCGAAGGACACGGCCGCGGCCTGCTTGGCCCGCGCGCGGAGATGGCCTTCGCGATCGGTTCGGGCATCACCTACACGACCGGTATGGCGGCGAAGTACCTTCTGGACACCCCGGGCTGGGTACCGACGACGCTGTTCCTGGCCACCTACGTCCTCGGCGGATTCTTCACCGTCCGCTCGGCATTCGAGACCATCCGCCGCGGCCGCTTCGAGGTCGACTTTCTGATGCTGGTCGCCGCGGCAGGCGCGGCGGCCGTCGGGAAGTGGGCCGAGGGTTCGGTGCTGCTGTTCCTGTTCAGCCTCGGGCATGCGCTCGAGGAGTACGCCATGAGCCGCGCGCAGCGTTCCATCGCGGCGCTCGGTGAGCTCGCGCCCCGTACGGCGCTGGTGCGGCGGGGTCCGGATCGGGTCGAGGAGATCGATATCGACGAGCTTCGGGTCGGGGATACCGTTGTGGTGCTGCCGAATTCGCGGTTGAGCGCCGACGGGGTCGTGGTCGCGGGCGTCAGTGCCGTCGACGAATCCTCGGTGACGGGGGAGAGCATGCCGGTGGAGAAGCAACCGGTCGCCGACGCCGCGGCTGCGCTGGCCGGGCGCGGCCCGGTGTCGGAGGCGCATCGGGTGTTCGCGGGCACGCTCAATGGTTCGGGTGCGCTCGAGGTGGTAGTGACTTCTCGCGCCGAGGATTCGACGCTGGCGCGGGTGATCGCCATGGTGCGTGACGCCGATACCCAGAAGTCGCCGACGCAGCGGTTCATCGACCGCTTCCAGATGGTGTACGTGCCGGCGGTGATCGCGGGTGTGCTCGCGGTGATCGGTTTCGGGGTGCTGGGGTTGTCGGAGCCGTTCGCGGACAGCTTCTATCGCGGCATGGTGGTGCTGGTCGCCGCCAGCCCGTGCGCGCTGGCCATCGCCACGCCGAGCGCGGTGCTCGCGGGCGTGGCCCGGGCCGCGCAGGCGGGGGTGCTGGCCAAGGGTGGCGGGCCGCTGGAGTCGCTGGGCCGGGTGCGGTCGATCGCCTTCGATAAGACGGGCACGCTCACCTGGGGTCAGCCTCGGGTCACCGACGTTGTGCCGGTGCGTCCCGAGTTGCGGGAACGGCTGATCACGACGCTGGTCGCCGTGGAGTCCTTCAGTGATCATCCGTTGGCCGCAGCCATTACCCGTGACCTCGCCGTCGAGGTGCCTGCCGGTGCGGAAAGTGCTGCCACCGAGGTCAATTCGGTGACCGGACGCGGTGTCACGGCGCTGGTGGACGGTCGCCCCACCGAGATCGGCAACGGCGTCATGTTCAGCGAGCTCGATCCCGACGGTTTGCCGTCCCAGATCGCCGAGACCGTCGAGCGTCTGCACGGGCTGGGTCGCACCACGATGATCGTCCGCCACGGCGGTGTTTACCTGGGCGTCCTCGGTGTCATGGATACCCCGCGCGCGGAAGCCGCCCCCGTCATCGAGCACCTGCGCGGTCTGGGCATCACCGACATGGTCGTCATCTCCGGTGACAACCAGCGGGTGGCCGATGCGGTCGCCGACGGCCTGGGCCTCGATGCCGCCCACGGTGGCCTGCTGCCCGAGGACAAGGTCGCCATGATCGCCCGTCTCAACGCGCGCGGCGGTACCGCGATGGTCGGCGACGGCGTCAATGATGCTCCCGCCATGGTCAATTCCTCGGTCGGAATCGCCATGGGCGCAGGCGGATCCGCCGTCGCTCTGGAAACCGCCGACGTGGCATTGATGACCGACGATATCGGCCGCCTCCCCTTCGCAGTGGCCCTGAGCCGCCGCACCGCCGCCATCATCCGCCAGAACCTGACAGTCGCGTTGGTGATCGTGGCGGCGTTGGTCCCGGCGACTCTGATCGGCCTGCCCATCGGCCCGGCCGTGTTCATCCACGAGGGCTCGACCCTGCTGGTGGTGGCGAATGCGTTGCGCCTGCTGCGTTTCCGCCGCGGCGCCGAGCATGCCGGGATCGATCACGAATCGCGTCCGATCTGACGGCCTGGCCTCGAGGCCGTGGCCGCTGGCATGATCGGGGAGACCCACGCGGCGGAAGGGGAGACCATGGCGACGGCGAGCGCGACTCGAATCCAGCGGTTGCGCAACCTCATCGAGCACCCGCGTACCGGGACCGCGGAACGCGCGGCCGCCCAGCGCATGCTCGACCGGATTTTCGGCACGACCGCAACCCATCGCGCCGCGTCCGGGGACCGCGCCTACGGCGCGCGTCACGACCGGCCCGGGCGGCACGCCAGCCTGTCGCGGATCGCCGACATGATCCGCGAGGACCTCGCCTTGGCACGCGTCTTCGCCGACGCGGCCGTCCCCGGAGAGCTCATGGCCCGCAATGCGATTCGCGACGCACCGCCCGGCCTGACCTTTACCGTGGACGCCCCGTTCGATGCGGGCCTCCGCGTCGTGGTCGGCCAGGTGCCCCGCGCCTGGGGCTGGCCGGACGGCTACACCGAATCCGAGGCGTTGCGCGGTCTGGTCGCGGAGGTCACCGACATCATGAACGCCTACAACCACGACGGCAGCGACATCGACAAGCGCTTCCACGGCCGCGTCGAGGTGCGTGCGGCAGGGGAGTAGGACTACTACCGCGCAATTGGTCTGACCTGGCCTGAAACTGGTCTGACCTGAACGGGCGATGCCCCCGCACCGTGTGGTGCGGGGGCATCGGATCGTTCAGCGGCTCACACCGCGGGCGATCAGACCAGGTCGAAGCGGTCGAGCTCCATGACCTTGGTCCAGGCGGCGACGAAGTCCTTGACGAACTTCTCCTTGGAGTCGTCCTCGGCGTACACCTCGGCCAGCGCGCGCAGCTGGGAGTTGGAGCCGAAGACGAGGTCGACGCGGGAGGCGGTCCACTTGGGGGCGCCGGTGGTGCGGTCGGTGCCCTGGTAGCTGGAGTTCTCGGCGTCGACCGGGGCCCACTTGGTGGACATGTCGAGCAGGTTCACGAAGAAGTCCGTGGTCAGCACGCCCGGCTTGTCGGTGAACACGCCCTGCGCGGAGCCCTTGTAGTTGGCGCCGAGCACGCGCAGGCCGCCGACGAGGACGGTCATTTCCGGCGCGGACAGGGTCAGCAGGTTGGCCTTGTCGAGCAGCAGGTACTCGGCCGGGGTGGTGGTGCCCTTGCTGACGTAGTTGCGGAAGCCGTCGGCCTTGGTCTCGAGGGCCGCGAACGACTCGACGTCGGTCTGCTCCTGGGTGGCGTCGGTGCGGCCGGCGCGGAAGGGCACCTCGATGTCGAATCCGGCTGCCTTGGCGGCGGTTTCGACGCCGACGTTACCGGCGAGCACGACCACGTCGGCGAAGGAGACGCCCTTGCCGAAGTCGGTCTGGATGCCCTCGAGCACCCGGATGACCTGGGCGAGCTCGTCGGGCTGGTTGACCTCCCAGCCGGCCTGCGGCTGCAGGCGGATGCGGCCGCCGTTGGCGCCGCCGCGCATGTCCGAGCCGCGGAAGGACGAGGCCGCGGCCCAGGCGGTGGACACCAGCTGGGCGACGGTCAGGCCGGAGTCGGCGATCTTGGCCTTGAGGGCCTTGATGTCGGCGGCGGAGATGACGGCGCCTTCGTGGGCCGGGATCGGGTCCTGCCACAGCAGGGTCTCGGCCGGGACCTCGGGGCCGAGGTAGCGGACCTTGGGGCCCATGTCGCGGTGGGTGAGCTTGTACCAGGCCTTGGCGAAGGCGGCGGCCAGCTCTTCGGGGTGGTCGAGCCAGCGGCGGGTGATCTGCTCGTAGATCGGGTCGAAGCGCATCGACAGGTCGGTGGTGAGCATGGTGGGCAGCCACCGCTTGGTGTTGTCGAAGGCGTCGGGGATGATCGCCTGGCCGTCCTTGGCGACCCACTGGTGGGCGCCGGCGGGGGACTTGGTGAGCTCCCACTCGTTGCCGTAGAGGGTCTCGAGGAAGCTGTTGTCCCACTTGGTGGGGGTGGGGGTCCAGGTGACCTCGAGGCCGGAGGTGATGGCGAAGCGGCCGGAGCCGGTGCCGAAGGAGGACTTCCAGCCCAGGCCCTGCTCCTCGAGCGGGGCGGCCTCGGGCTCGGGGCCGACGTGGTCGGCCGGGCCGGCGCCGTGGGTCTTGCCGAAGGTGTGGCCGCCGACGATCAGGGCGGCGGTCTCCTCGTCGTTCATGGCCATGCGGGCGAAGGTCTCGCGGATGTCGACCGCGGCCAGGACCGGGTCCGGGTTGCCGTTGGGGCCTTCGGGGTTGACGTAGATCAGACCCATCTGGACCGCGGCGAGCGGGTTCTCGAGGTCGCGCTTGCCGGTGTAGCGGGCGTCGCCGAGCCACTCGGTCTCGGGGCCCCAGTACACGTCCTCTTCGGGCTCCCACTGGTCGACGCGACCGCCGCCGAAGCCGAAGGTTTCGAAGCCCATGTCCTCGAGGGCGACGTTACCGGCGTAGACGATGAGGTCGGCCCACGACAGCTTCTTGCCGTACTTCTTCTTGACCGGCCACAGCAGGCGGCGGGCCTTGTCGAGGGAGGCGTTGTCGGGCCAGGAGTTCAGGGGCGCGAAGCGCTGCATGCCGGCACCGGCGCCACCGCGGCCGTCCTGCACCCGGTAGGTGCCCGCGGCGTGCCAGGACATGCGGATGAAGAACGGGCCGTAGTGGCCGAAGTCGGCGGGCCACCAGTCCTGGGAGGTGTGCATGACCTCGATGATGTCGGCCTTGACGGCGGCCAGGTCGAGGGTCTGGAACTCGGCGCGGTAGTCGTAGCCCTCGTCCATGGGGTTGGCGACGGCCGGGTTCTTCTGCAGGATCTTCAGGTTGAGCTGGTTGGGCCACCACTGACGGTTGGCGTTGCCGCCCTCGGTGGGGGCGGTCATCTTGTCGTGCATGACGGGGCAGCCACCGGCGGCGGGCTCGGTGTTGGCTTCACCGATGGGCGGGTGTTCAGGCACGGTGTGTCGTCCTTCCATGTGGGGTGTGATCTGGTTGTCGACCACGAGTGTGGCCGCTACTTCTGTTGTGTGGCAGCGGTTTTCGAGCATTCGGGGCACAGGCCCCAGTAGACGACCTCGGCTTCGTCGAGCGCGAAACCGTGGTTGTCGGAGGCGGTCAGGCAGGGTGCGTCACCCACGGCGCAGTCGACGTCGGCGATGACGCCGCAGGATCGACACACGACGTGGTGGTGGTTGTCGCCGACGCGGGTCTCATACAGTGCGACCGACCCCATGGGCTGGATCCGGCGCAGGAGTCCCGCGCCGGTCAGGGCCTTGAGCACGTCGTAGACGGCTTGATGTGACACCCCACCCAGGGTCCGGCGCACGAACCCGAGGATGGTGTCCGTGTCGGAGTGGGGGTGCTCGTGTACCGCGGTCAGCACCGCGAGCCGCGGCGCCGTCACACGCAAAGCGGCCCCGCGCAACATGCGCTCGAAATCCGTAGGCGTGGGCACGTCCCACACTCTGCCCGTTTTTCTGGAATGAATCAAGTCTTGACGGAGTCGAGTTGAGAAGCCCGCTTGCCGAGGCGGTGGTGATCGAGGGGCGAAACCGGGGTCGGAAAGGCGGGGGAGAAGGGACACCGACCGGCCCCCACTTTTGGGGGCACAGGTCACCGGGCCCCGGTGTTAACGCTTTGCCCGAAGGTGCCCAGAGCAGGGTGTTTCCGGCGAGTATTCCTCGAACTGTGCTGTAGCGCAGGGGATTACGCAAACTTCTGCTCACGCTGATACGTAACGGGCGCTCACAGGGTTCGGATGTGGAGCTTGCATACCAACGGTTGCAGTACCGAACTTCGAGGGGATCTCATGCGGATCAAGTCATTGGCTGTCGTCGCGTTCGCGGCGGGTGTCGCCATCTCCGTCAGCGGTTGCGACCCGACCACCTCGGCAGGGCCCGCGTCCACGACCCCGGCCGCGCAAACCCCTCCCGCACAGACCACTCAACCCGGGCAGCCGCAACCGGGGCAGACGACCCAGGCCGGCCAGCCCACCCAGCCCGCGACGACACCGGGAGGCATCGACCATGACGGTGACAACGCCGGTGCGCCCGTCACCGACACGACCGCACCCGGCACGGCGGGCCTGCCCAAGTGCGTGACCCGCCAGATCGTGCTGGACAAGGGACACGGCGGCCCGGTGGCAGGGGACTGGTTCCTGAAATTCATCAACTCCACCTCCGTCACCTGCGTGATCCAAGGCTTCCCGGGCGTCTCCCAGACCAACGGACCCACCGGCGACCCCGTCGGCGAACCCGCCGAACGCGACCAGGGCCCCGGCGCGCCCAAGCCCACCCCGGTCGTCCTCGCCCCGGGCGCCGCGGCGCAATTCGAGTTCATCACCTACCCGAAACAGGTCAACAACTGCGATGCGCTGCGCACCAACACCCTGCGCGTCTACCCGCCCGACAACACCGAATCCATGTGGCTGCCCTGGGACAGCCTGATCTGCCCGAGCCCGCAGCGCATGCTCGTCGTCCGCGCCGTCACCCCCGTGTCGTAGGGGATCGCCCCGCCGCCCCTACCCGTAGCCGTCCCGATTGGACTGCCGCGCACCGCATCCGCGAGTAGTCTGCAGTGGGCGGCGCAAGCCGGGTAGGGGTTGGCAATTCAAACGGGGTCCGCGATGAACAGTCCGGCGTTCACTATTGTTTCCGATGCGCACGGGCACGAAGCCCATCTGGCCGAGGCCATCGATTCGGTTGTGGCGCAAAGCTTCCCGGACTGGGAGCTGATCGTCGTCGACAACGGCCGCTCCGACGAAGTCGCCGCCGTGGTCGGCAAGTACGCCGACGACCAGCGAATCCGGCTGCTGCGCACCGACAACGACGGCATGGCGGCCGCGGTCAACGCCGCCATCGCCGAAGCCAACGGCGAGATCTACACCGTCGTCCACGGCAACCACAAACTCCTGCCCGAATTCTGCGCCCACACCCACGCCGCCCTGCAAGCCCGCCCCGAGGCCGACGTCATCGCCGTGGACGCCTTCCGCTTCGACGACACCGGCGCCGTGGTGACCCCCAGCTACCGCAGCGAAGGCGGGGTAGAGGTCGAACCCGGCGTCGACCATCGCCTCACCCTCGAAGAATTCGTCAACGGCTCGGTCATCTACTACTCCGCCGCCATCCGCGCCCGAGCCTGGGCCAAGGGGGAGGGCTACCCACCCGACCTCCCGGTCGTCGAAGAATTCGTCCTCTCCGCCCGCATGCTGACCGCCGGCTGCGACATCCGAGTCCTCCCCGAACTCCTCGCCGCCTGCCGCCTAGCCCATGACCCCGCCAAATTCGCCGTCTACGAAGACAACATGCAAAAGGCCCTCGAAAACCTAGCCACCGCAACCACCGACCCCGCAGTCCGCACCGCCATCACCCACAAACTCCGCGAAGCCCGATTCCACCAAGCCATGGGCAAAGCCAGAACTGCCCTGTCCCAATCGGATACCGCAACCGCCAGAGAACAGGTCCGCCTGGCCCTGCGCCAACGCCGAGCCCTGCGCCCAGCCGTCGTGTACGCGGCATTGACCGTCGCCCCGGGCGGCCTGCGCCTGGCTCAACAGCTGAAGCGTCGCTTGCGCGGATAACCTCCGCAACCAACGCTGCGTGCCGTTGGGGGAGTAGGACAATCAGGGATCGGTGCGAAAGGATTCGAGATAGGCGACCGCCGACCACAGTCGACTCGGATCATCGCCGAAGTTCCCGATCCCCGCATTGCATCTGGGGCACAGTAATCCTCGTACAGTGCCCGTACGGTGGTCGTGATCGACTGCGAGGGGCATCTTCGCGAGCTCGCGGCCATCCTTACGTGGTCGTCCACCGACGTGCGACATATCGACCTCGGACTCGTGAACCCCGCAGATCGCGCACCGGAAGTCCTGACTGGCGCGCATCTCATCGTATTGGTCGACCGTGATTCTGTACTTGGACCACAGATTGGCCCGGCGAGCGATCTCTGGTCCTTGCCGTGCGCGGCGGGCTCGTTGATAGCACGCTGCGCACAGCGGAGCGCGTGGACCAGGCTGTGACATCGCGGATCTGGGCTTCCATTCGCCGCAGCCCTTCGTCGGTGAGCAGCGGATGAGGTCGCCGGAGTCGGGGAAGGGGGCGGTCATAGCGAGATGATCTCACAACCCACTGACATCCACTCAAGTTGACATAGTGTTGATTATCGGCGCGGTTACGGAAACGGTGTTGATCTTGAAACGTGCTGCGTGACTGTGGGATTCGCGTACATTCGTTGCGGCTCGGCCTTGGGCTGGACTGGGCGCCTGGCTGCTGGTGTCGAGTGCTCCCTGTTGTGTCTGCTCGCCGTCTCGGGTGTTGATTGGCTGGAATGAAATCTTTTGGCGGATTTGCCTTTTGATGGAAAATTTCCGGTTCGGGATGGATGGGCCGATTTGTGGTCGAATCCTGGGATTTGGAGGTTCGGCGATCTCGGGTTGCCGCTCCCCTGGGTCTCCCGCGGTGATCAATACGTCACAGTGACGTATTGAGGTGGGGTGGCTGGGTGGTGGAAATTGTTGCTGTCAGGCCGGATTCGCGGGAATCGGGCCTGACAGCAGATGGCGCAGATGGTGTCGACGTCCTTGATCACCAGACGCTTTCTTGTATCCGCTTTTCAAGGATCAGGTAAATGAACATGAATTCGGACGCGGCAATCAGGTAGAGGTAGATATCCACGTATCCCAGCGGAGTGGAGGTGAAGCCGAGTAGCCACATGTCCAGTGCTGCCACGCCGAACAGGAGTATCAAGGAGAACAGCGGGTTGCCGACCGCGCTGGCAAGCACGGCGCAGTACGCGGCTATCAGGTAGATGAGGGTGTCCCAATATCCCAGCGGAGTGGGTGTGAAGCCGAGCAGCCACATGTCCAGTGCTGCCACAACGAATGAATATGGGCCGATGAATGCGACTGTGCCCGGGGATAAGCCATCTTCGAAGTAGACGTCGGTGGCCGCGAAGACTATGAGTATGAAGGCGTATGCGGCCATCAGATAGGCGACGACATTCCAGTATCCCAGCGGAGTGGAGGTGAAGCCGAGTAGCCACATCGCTATGGCGGCCACGCCGAACAGGCTGACGATGCCCAACGGTATGGGGACGAACCTGCATGCCATGTAGACGATGTCCACGATCAGCAGGTAGAGGAAGACTTGCCAGTAGCCCAGCGGGGTGGAAGTGAAGGTGAGCAGCCACATCGTCATGGCCGGCCAACCGAACAGCCATCCGACGATGAAGGCAAATGCGGACACGGGTGATTCGAAGAGGGGGCGGGGTCCGATGTGACTCATCGTTCGAGCAAAGGCCTTCGCTACTTCTGGCGGCCTGGGGTTCCCGTCTGGGATTCTGCGGTGACCGTCGTCGGGACTTGTGGCATTTGATGCCGGGAGATCTACCGCGACAACATGATTGAGCCTAACAGCTGTCCAAGGCTCACCAGGTGTTTCCGTCCTGATCACGGTGGATCTCGAATTCCGCACCATCGCGGCACGCTCCCCCACCTACCATGCGATCACCCCAATACGTCACAGTGGCGTATTGGGGTGATGGTGGAAAGTTGCTGCTGTCAGGCCGATTTCAGCGGATGGTGCCGACGCCGGGGATCAGGGGCAGGTCCAGGGGTGTGACCCAGCCGGGTGGGAGGGCGTTGACGGCGGGGACGGCGTTGAGGGCGCGCATGCCGGTGGCCAGGCAGCCCGCGACGGCGGGGGTGCGGCCGGAGCCGTCGGTGAAGCGGAAGGAGGTTTCCTGGGAGATCGAGGGGCTGCCGAGGATGTCGACGCGGTAGACGTCGTCTTTGGTGCCGGCGGGCCAGTCGGGGGCGGCGTCGAGGCCGATGCGGTTGACGTGTTCGAGGGTGATGACTTCGCGGCCTTGGTAGATGCCGTTGATGGTGAAGCGGATCGCGGCGACGGTGCCGGATTCGATGATGCCCTTGGCGGTGGGACGGTCGGTGGGGGTGACCCATTTGTCCCAGGTGGTGGTGATGGTGTCGAGTTCGATGCCGGCGGCGGTGGCGATCATGGGAACCGTTGCGCCCCAGGCCATGATGAGCATGTCGGGGTGTTCGAGCAGGGCGGTGAATTCGGGTGGGTGGCCGATGCCCATCTCGAATTCGTAGTCGCCTTCGTAGTCGGTGTAGTCGAGTAGTTCCGAGGCGCGCACGGAGTGGACTTCGCCGCACAGTCCCATGAGGGTCATGGGGAACAGGTCGTTGGCGAAGCCCGGGTCGATGCCGGTGGTGAAGCATGACGCTCCCCCGGCCTCGCACGCTTCGGTGATGGGGTCGCGCCAGATGGGTGGGATCTTGTCCATGTGCGGCCACACCCACGGGGTCATGGCGGTGGAGCAGACGTCGATGCCCGCGCGCAGGAACGCGCCGATGACGCGCATGTTCTCCTCGGCGAAGGCGGCGGTGGGCCCGTAGTGCACGAGCGCGTCGGGACACAGCGCGATCAGTTCGTCGACCGAATCGGTGGCCAGGACACCGGTTTTCGCGGCCCCGCACAGGTCTCCGGCATCCCTGCCGACCTTGTCTTTGTTGCTGACGCCGACGCCGACGAGTTCGAAGTTCGGGTGGCGCAGGATTTCGGCGAGCACCATGGAGCCGACGACGCCGGTCCCCCACAGCACGATGCGTTTGGTCACGAGATTCTCCTATCGGTGGAATTCGCCGCAGTCGACGGTGAGCATCTGGCCGGTGACGGCGGTGGCGAGATCGCTGGCCAGAAACAGTGCCGCGCGGGCGACTTCCTCGGGTCCGGCCAGGCGGCCCAGGTCCGTCGGCGTGGCCTTCTGCCGGTAGATGTCGTCGTGGGTGACCCCGGCTTGGCTGGCGAGCCAGTCGAAGTAGGCCTTGTTGATGTCCTCGTACACATACGACGGCGCGACGGAGTTGACGCGGATGCCGCGCGGCCCGAGTTCGGTGGCCAGTGATGAGGCCAGGTGTGCGAGTGCGCCTTTGGAGAGTTTGTAGCCGGAGTATTCGGGCTGGGAGCTGTAGGACACGCAGGAGTTGAGCATGATGATCGACCCGCGGGTGCGTTCCAGGGCGTCGGCGAACAGGGCCGAGAGGCGTAGTGGCGCGAACACATTGGTTTCGTTGGCCATCCGTAGCGCTTCGACGTCGATCTGGGTGATCGGGTACATGGGCGGGATGGCGAAGGCGTTGTTGATGAGGCAGTCGATGCGGCCGACCCCGTCGAGGGTGGCTTCGACCAATGCTTGGCGTTGGGGTTCGTCGGTGATGTCGGCGCGCACGACCAGTGCGGTGCCGCCGAGGGCGCGGACGTCGTCGGCGTATTCGTGCAGGCGTTTCTCGGTGCGTCCGGCCAGGACGAGGGTCGCGCCCATGCGGGCGGCTTCGATGGTGAGGGAATGTCCCAGTCCGGGGCCGACGCCGGAGATGACGATGACCTTGCCGGCCAGCAGCGGGACCGGTTGATAGGTGTGCGCGGGGGTGGGGTGCGGGGCGGCTGACACGACTCCTCCTCGAGTCCTCAGCAGTTACAGAGCGTAACGACTTTGATGTGACAGACTGTAACGACTCCTGATGGCAGCGACAAGGACGGATTTCGTGACCACACGCCACCGGCTGGGCCCGCACCGCGACCCCGCGGTGGACGCCGCCGTCCTCGACGCCGCCCGCGCCCTGGTCGTCGAACAGGGTTACGGCGCAACCTCGATCGACGCCATCGCCGCCCGCGCCGGGGTCAGCCGCCCGGCCATCTACCGGCGCTGGCCCTCCAAGGCACACCTCATCGCCCAGGCGGTGTTCCCGGACGTGGGGTCGGCGGTGGTGGCGCCGGATCTGCTCGCGGAGGTGCGCAAGGTGATCCGCGGAACCATCCAGCTGTTCGGTTCCGCCGAGACCCGGGCCGCGATGCCCGGGCTGATGGCCGAGATGCGGCAGGACTCGGGTCTCTACGAGAAGCTGTCGGCCCGCCTGGACACCCCGACCCGCGACGAGCTGCGCGAGTATCTGCCCGGCGCGGACACTCGCCCGGGTCTGGACCCCAACACCGTGCTCGACACCATCGCCGGTGCGGCGCTGTTCGCCATGTGCATCCGTGATATCGACGACCTCGACGGGTTCGCGGCCTCGCTCGAGGATCTGCTGCTCTACGGCATCCTCGGCAAGCGACCCGGCACCGACGAGACCCCGGCCGCGACCGAATGAGGCAGTTCGGATCCTGCTGTGCCGCTCAGATTTTGGCGATCCCGACGCCCAGCATCAGGGTCAGTGAGTCGAACAGCGGCCAGAATTCGACGATCTTGCCGTCGGTGACGCGCATGATGCCGTTCTCGGCCAGTTCTATGCTGTTGCCGGTGGGTGGCGCGGACTGGAACTCGCCGGTGTGGACTCCGCGCCAGTGCAGCCGCGCCACCACCTTCTCCCCCTCGCCGATCAGTTCCTCGATGGTGTGCACCGAGCCCGGAAAGCCTTGAGCGAAGGCGTGATTGATCGCGCGGAAGCCGTCGCGGTCGATGCTGGTGCCATCGGGCATGTGCACGACCAGGCTCGCGTCGAGGACCTCGTCGAGCGCCGAGGCGGGCGCGGAGCCCGCGGCGATGGCATCGGTGGTCGAATAGAAGGTACGCACAACAGTTTTCGGATCAATGCTCATGGGCCGACCATAACTCCGTCGCCGTCGGAACGCCCGGACTTCCCCGCCTCTCCCCCGCCACTCCCCTGCCCTTTACGTCACAGTGACGGTCGATGGTCGTCGGGGCCTCGAAATTCTGTGGGCAGGAAGATCTTTCAGCGGTAGCGTGCCCGCATGGCGGCGAAGAGCAACAGCTATCTGGATCAGGTCATGGCACAGTCGGCGGAACTGGAGGAGGATCTGCGCTCCCGCTCGGGTCCCCCACGCACCCCCGCCCCGCAAGCCCCCGGCGCGCCGAGCCCGATGGCCAAACGCGCCGGACGCGTCGGCCCGGCCCGTGAGCACACCCCGCAGGGGCCGGTGGAGGTGCGGGTGAGCGGCTGGTGGCGCTGGCAGACGGTGCTGGTGCCGCCCAACGCGTTCGTGGTGCACACTCGCCGCGGCGCCGCGCAACCCCTGCACATCGGTTTGGGTGTCTCGTTCCGGTTCAATCCGGCCACCGACTCGTATCTGGTGGTGCCCGGCGCGATCCAGACCATCCTGATCAACGCCTACTGCATCTGCAGCGAACTGCAAGGCGTGCTGGTGCAGGGGTATGTGCAGTGGATCATCGAGGATTTCGCCACCGCCTACCGCAAACTCGACTTCTCCGATCCCGAGGATCCGATGCGGCTGGTCAACGTGCAGTTGCGCGAGCAGGCCGAGGCCGCGATCAAGGACAAGGTGTCCACGATGGCGGTGCGTGATGTGCTGTCGGACAAGCAGCCCATCATCGAGGAACTCACCGCCCGGCTGCGCACCGTTGCCGAAGGCGCGGGCGAGGGCGGGGCGCGCGGGGACCGCGGACTCGGTCTGTCGATCGTCACCGTGCAGATCAAAGAGGCGGTCGTCTCCTCGAACACGCTGTGGGAGAACCTGCAGAAGCCCTACCGCAGCGAACAGAACCGGGTAGCGCGCCTGGCCGAACTCGAGGCCCAGCAAGCGGTCGCCGCCCGCGAGACCGCCGTCGCGCGCGCCACCGAGGAACAACGCATCGAGAACGAACGCGAACTCGCCGATCTGCGCGCCCGCAACGACGCCGCCCGCTTCGACCGTGAATCGGCCGAGAAACTGCGCCGCACCAATCGCGACCACGACATCGAACGCGAAGTCGCCGACCTCGCCCAGCAGGCCGCGCTGCACGCCCTGCGGCTGGAACGCGACAAGCACGCCGAACAACTCGAGAACGCACGGCTGCAGCAGGAACTGCGCCGGATGCAACTCGACGCCGAACTCGCACTCACCCAAGCCAAGACGCGCGTCGCACACGAGAGCTCACTGCTGGGTTTGGAACGCGAACGCATCGGCATCGACAACGCCAACAGCCGCAGCGAGACCACCGTGCGCGCCCAGCTCATCGACAAACTGCCCGCCATCGTCGAACACCTGCCCGCGCCCACGGAATTGAAGTCGGTGCAGATCGGCGGCGACACGCTCGGCCTGGCCGGACTGGTCACCCAGGTCAGCGAGATCGTCGCCGCGGTCCGCGACAACGCCCAATCCTGAACCAGCTCATCCGTGGTGGCGGCGATACACCGTCGCCGCCCCCGGATGCAGCGGCACCGACCCGGTCCCGATCAGCGAGCGGGCATCGAGGAACTGGGTGCCCGCCGCCTCGGCCGGAACCAGCGAATCGGCTTGCGTGAGAAGCACTTCGGTGAGCGTGCCCACGGTCGCGTCGGCCAGTTGCGGGGCGGCCACCAGCAGGTTGGCGACGCCGATGGTGTGCACGGCGGGCGTATTGGGGTAGGTGCCCGCCGGAATCAGCACCGGGTCATACAGATACCCGAACCGCTCGCGCATCACCGCCGCCAAAGGATCCAGATCCAGCAGCCGCAACGGATTCAACGCCGCCGTCGGCACCCCACCGGCCCACAACAACCCCTCCAGCCGTCCGGCGCTCAACTCGGCCACCGCATCCCGCAACGGCAGATGCGACACCCTCACCTGCGCGGGATCCACTCCGGCCGCCGCGAGCAACTTCTCCCCGATATGGGTGGCCCCCGACCCGGCCGCGCCCAGATTCACCCGCGCACCCCGCAGATCCGCGACCGCCCGATACGGGCTCTCGGGAGCGACCGCGAACTGCAGATAGTTCTCATACACCCGGCCCACCGCCGGCGGGCGATCCGGATCCTCGGCCAGCGAATCCGCCAGCACCAGAGCCGTATCGGCGTCCCCACGCGCCAGCAAACCCAGATTGTCCAGCGACCCGGCCGTCGCGATCACCTCGACCCGCAACCCCGACGTCGCCGCCGCCCGAGCCAGCAGCAACGCGAACGCATGATAGAAACCCCCGGCCTCCCCCGCCGCCAACCGAATTCGCGGCCCCTCACCGCTCCCGCACCCGGCCAGCGCGGCAGGCATAGCCAGGCCCGCCGCGAGCGCCAATCCGCCCCGCACCATCGCGCGCCGTCCGATCATCGCTGTGTCTCCCGTCCGGTCGACGTCTGGTCCGTGGTGGCGGGCAGGGTGATGACGACCGCCAGGCCGTGCGGGTCGGCGGCGCGGACGGTGAGAGTGCCGTGGCGGGAGGTGACCAGGGCGTCGGCGATCGGCAGGCCCAGGCCCGAGCCGGTGCGGCCGGTGGCGGTGGAGCCGCGGAAGAAACGGGTGGTCAACTGGTCCAATTCGGTGGCGGGGACGCCGATTCCATTGTCGGCGACGGTGATCGTGACCTGGCCGGGCGTGGTGGTGACGGTCAGGCGGGTGGTGGTGCCGGGCCCGGCATAGCGGCAGGCGTTGGACAGCGGCACATCCAGGATTTGAGCCAGTACATCGGCCGACACCGCGGTGTCCGCGCGCTGAGTGGCACACCAGTGCGGGGATTTGCCCGATTCGGCCGCGCTGGTGTGCCACTCACCGGGGGTGTCGGGGTCCGGTGGGTCGGTGACGGTGGGGTTGGCGGTGGGGTCCGGGGTGGAGGTGAGGGTCATGCCCGCGTCGTCGAAGGCGCTGCGCCAGGCGTCGATTCGGTCCTGGGCGACCTGGACCGCGTCGCAGTGCGCGGTAGCTGGGGCGGTGGCGGGGTCGAAGTCGGTGCCTTCGGCGACGGCGAGGGTGAGCAGGCCGTCGAGCAGGCCGGTCAGGCGTTCCACTTCGCGGGTGGCGCCGCGGTAGGTGGGCAGGGCGGGTTCGGGGATGGCGGGTTCGAGGGAGTCGAGGCGAATGGTCAAGGCGGCCAGGGGGTTTCGCATGGCGTGGGCGGTGTCGTCGATGAGGCGGCGTTGGGCGCGGGTGGAGTCGTGGACGGCGGCGGCCATGGCGTCGACCGATTGGGCGACCGCGCGCAGTTCGGGTGGGCCGCCGTGGTGGCGGGTCACGACGGTGGCGGGGGTGCGCGGTGGCGGCAGGGTCGCGGTGAGTTCGGCGACCGCACGGGACAATCCGGCCAGCGGGCGCAGCACCCAGCGTGACAGCACCAGCGCCAGCGCGGTGAACACCG